>JAKABN010000079.1 GCA_021796895.1 Thermoplasmata archaeon
AGTTCACCGAGTGAGGCTTTCAGTTTCTCCCTCTGGTCAATCACGTTGTTGGCTTCCTCCACATTCCTCCTGAAGAAGGCACTTATTGAACCGTCAAGCATCTTCATTGCAAGTGTGTGCACGTTCCTGAACTGGGAGAGCAGTTTCTCATCAGGTTCGAAGTTGCCAAGGGCTATCATCGATTTTGCTATCTGAACTGCATGGTCTCCAATGCGTTCCAGATACCTGGCCACCTGGAAATACGCATTGCTTTCATCTATCGTGATCTTCAGCTTTTCGACCATGCTCATGTCTTTTACCATCATGTTGTGTTCCTTCATGATTATCCAGTAGAGTCTGTCTGCGTCGTAATCCCTGTTTATCACATCCACAGCCAGCGCCTGATCTCGTCTCACCAGCGATTCTATCGAGTCTTCCTGCATGGATTTCACTATAAGGTGGAGTCTCCTGACCCCTTTTTCCTGCGAAAGCTCGAGCGGGTCGCTCAGATCCTTAATCACTATGCCGTTCATGCTCTCCTCGACTATCTCGACTCCCGTAACAGATCTCGTAAAATGCCTGATTTTCTCCTTCATTGCGTTGTCTATCCTCTCTTTCGCCCTGACCGTTATCGTGTCAAAACCCATTACGTATGCTCCGATTAACATCCTCTCAAGATGTACCGGACTTTCATTCGTGATCAGGAACTCTTTTGTCCTTGGAATCCTGCCGGAAGGTATGGATAGACTCACTGTCAGCACCCCGTTCTCTCCTCTCGTCAGGACAAGGAGATCTCCTGACTTTATGCCCATGCTCCTTACCCAGTCCTTGGGAAGCGATATCGTGAATGTGGAGTTTCCAGTGAACTGTACTTTTCTTGTTTCCATGGTCGCAGCTACTTAGTAGGCATCAGCCATAATATATATCTTAATCTATTTCTATATAGTTTATATACATTATGTTGAAATCAACTTCTAAATTCAATACGTGGCAGAATGCAGGAGTGAGGGGCGCCGACAGCCCAGCGGGAGGCATTCATGCGTTCAGACAAAATCAAGGAGTAGCGTTCTAATTGAGTCAATCCCAGGCGCCGGGACTGTTCGAATCGCTCGACGAGACAGGTATCAGCAGATATCACATCAAGACACTCATTATTTCCGGAATGGGTTTTTACACAGACGCATACGACCTTTTCGTCATCGGCGCAATTTTGCCCATCATAGGCGTCTATTTCGGCCTGTCGAACAAGGCTCTTGATTACGCACTGATTTCCAGCTCGGCGCTTTTCGGGGCCATTCTGGGACCGCTGATATTCGGTCCGATAGCCGACAGGTTCGGCAGGAAAGCGATTTACACGCTGGATCTTGTCCTGCTCATCGTAGCCGCGCTCGGTTCCGCGACCTCGGCCAATCCCCTTCAACTCATACTCTGGCGTCTTCTTCTGGGTGTCGGAATAGGTGCAGATTATCCCATAAGTGCAACCATAATGTCCGAATTCTCCAACAGAAAAGACAGAGGAAAGCTCGTGGCATCGGTGTTTGCAATGCAGGGATTCGGCCAGCTGACCGGCGCACTGATCACGCTGCTGACTCTGCTGTTTCATGCACCGCTGGCCTTTTCATGGAGACTCCCCCTGGCTTTCGGCGCCGTTCCTGCGCTTGCAGTGCTTTACAACAGGAGCAGGATGAGCGAGACACCCAGATATGCGGCAACCGCCGGAAAGGGGAATGCAGACAATTCCTACGGAATACCGCTCTCTGGTGCAATTAATGACAGGGACGCCAGAAGGCAGAGAATAAAGATTCCCAAGCGTCAAATACTTTCCATGTATGCGCCTATGATTCTCGGTACCGCTCTCTGCTGGTTCGCGCTCGACGTTGCCTTTTACGGTACCGGCATATTTGCGAACACGATAATACACGATGTCAGCTCCGTTTCGATACTCACGTCCACTGAGATTACGGCAGCAATATTCCTGTTCTCCGCTTTTCCGGGTTACTGGGCGGCCGTGTATCTGATCGACAACATAGGCAGAAAGAAACTGCAGATGCTTGGTTTCCTCTTCATGGCCATTGCCTATGCATCCATAGCGTTCATCCCAGCAATCATTGCCAACGTGACATCGCTGCTGATAGTTTTCGGTTCCACCTTCTTCTTCATAAACATGGGTCCCAACACCACCACGTTCGTCGTCCCAGTGGAGGTCTTTCCGACCCAGATTCGGTCCACCGGTCACGGCATAGCGGCATCTGCAGGAAAGGCCGGTGCCGCGATGAGTGCATTTCTCTTTCCTTTCATGATCAATTACATCCACCTTGCCGGAATCTTCTCGTGGCTTGCCGTTATGTCCATAATGGGCATAGCGGTTACCGCACTGTTCATACCCGAGGGTCAGGAGCGCCGGCTCGAGGAAATAAGCGGCGAAGAGAAATTGCTGAAGACTTATTCTGAATTTTCCGATTTGATATATGCGCTGACGGAACAGATTGTCCTGGCTGCCGGGGAGCTTGAGATTTTCGTCGCCAAATGGGGCGACACTGCCGAATTTGCAAAGAAAATCAAGGCCATAGAGCATAACTGCGACGAAATCGTCCATCACATATTTGTCAGGCTGAACACGAAGCTCATCGCCCCCATAGAGAGAACAGAAATCGTATCCCTCGCGCAGGCCCTTGACGACATAATGGACTATATGGAGGCGACAGTCGCAAGGTTCCACATGTACGGTCTGCAGGAACCGACCATGCCAATGAAGGAGTTTTCACACACGATCATGCTTTGCGTCAGGGAAGTTTCGGAAGGGATAGAGAACATAAACGACATCTATTCCGGACGATTCGACAGGCTCGAGAAGAGCTGCATAGAGATAAACAAGTACGAGAACGAGGCGGACACAACATTGCGCACATCCCTCGAGGAACTCTTCAAGGGTGACAGCGCCATGCAGATTATCAAACTGAAGGAAATTTATGACAACATGGAGTCGGTCACCGACAAGTGCGAAGACGTTGCGGACATACTTCGCGATCTGAGGATCAAGTACAGCTGAAATGCGGATTGGCGCATTCAGACATAGGCATACACGGTGGCGTAGCCGTTTGTGTACAGTTCCATGAAGTAATCCGTCTTAAACAGTGCCAGCGTCTGCGAGTTCAACGAATAATCCGGATGGTTGGGATAGAAGTTTGCGGCTGACACCATCTCGCCGTCTATCATCACGTAATCCACATGTCTCACGCCGGAAGGCGTCTGCGACGCATTGAGATTGCTCAGCAGCGTGCTTAATGTGGTCGAGCCGAATATGGCGGCGCCTCCAAACTCCCACGTGGCATTCCTGGCGCCATATCCGAATATGATGGAACTCACTCTGTGATCTCCGGCAAAGACGGCATTGCCCTGCGTATTCCACTTAATCCAGTTGGCCGCATCCAGATCGCCGGGAGGTGTTGCTCCTATCTTTGATGGAGCGGAGAGTGAAGTGCTGAGGAAGGTCGCAGACATGCCGGCGAGGATGACTATGAGTGCGATGATGACGGATGCAGCCATCTTTCCCTCAGGACGGAAGAACAGGCGGATCGAGGTCACCAGACCGAAACCAGCAGAGAATGCCAGGAGCAGGGAGAGGTATTCGACAATTCTCAGCGGAACAAGATATGCTATGCCTGTAAGCATGCCCGCAACTGTGATCAGCATGATCAGCGCAACAAATACGCCAAATATGGCATTTTCGAACTTCTTCAGCGAGAAGCGCATGCAGAACGCGCCACCGACAAGAGAAAACACGAGTGTAGGAACGAACAGCATCACGTCTGCTCCAGGCTTTACGGGTATTGAGCTGAGACCGTAGACCGCTACCGCAGAAACACTGAGGAGAGATATGACCACAGCCGCAAGCACGTACAGCTTCGCACCGCTCTCTCCATTTCTGCCGCGTACCGTGAGCTGCTGCCATGGTGAATACTGTCCGGCCAGTGCAATCGCTGCCAGGAGGATGTACGGAGCGGCCACGATTACCGGAGTCGCTATTCTACCAAGTATGAACATTGACCGGAATTCGGGCGCCAGGAAGAACCAGTATGGCAGCGCCACCGAGATGCCCGTGGTAAGTGCGACAATCAGCAACTTCATTTCTCTCTTCTCGCTTCTCCTGAAAAATGAATAACAGAACAGTGCGATGTAAAGAAAACCGAGGACAAATACCATGCCAAGATGATATGTGGGAACCATGGCAAACATACTGAGCAGCATGCCCGCAAAACCGAACATGCTGTCGGGCGATGAGGTGTAGAAATAAAGGAAGAAAATGAGCAGGACTTCCCCCATCGTGTCTGAAGAGATTATGGATGTGTGACCTACGATTATCACCGATGTGGAATAAAACAGCGAAGAAGCCAGGGCGATATGCCTGCTGCCACTGAGCTTTCTACCTATTGAGGCAACAGGGAATACGAGCACGGATGTGATGAAAGGCATTCCGAGTTCGGTGATCGTCGCTGCAGGCATTCCTGAAATCGCGGACAGGGATCCCAGAAGTTCGTAGACGCCCGGGAACTCTGTGTATGTCTGACCGTAACCGTAGTACGGCTGCGGCATGCTGCCAGTCGAGGCGAAATAATGCACTATGTAGTAGTTCTCGCCGGTATCTGGTCCCCACACGCTGAACTGCAGTGGCATGATCAGGCGGAGCATGAGCGACACGAAGAATAGTGAGACCAGTGAATAGATGTACCAGTTGTCCTCTTTCATTTCTATCTCTTTTTCTGCCTTGAATCCACACACAACTATAAATCGACTACATGGAATTCATATCGCCTGCCATGGAGTCATACAGGCGTCTTGTGCGGCGCGGCGGTATCATGGGCGACATAATCAGCCCGTCCCGCCTCGGGACAATAATTCGTGGCGACACTGTAAGCACACTGAAGCACATCGATGAAAGGAGTGTCGACGCCATTTTTGCCGATCCTCCTTATTTCCTTCAGCTGGGGAGTGAGCTGAGGCGGCCGGATGACAGCAGGGTTTCGGGAGTGGATGACAAATGGGACAGTTTCCCTTCATTCGCCGAGTACGATGCGTTTACGAAAGACTGGCTTTCCGGATGCAGGCGCGTCCTGAAAGAGAACGGTACAATATGGGTCATAGGGACTTATCACAATATCTTCAGGATAGGGAAGATAATGCAGGATCTGGGATACTGGATTCTTAATGACATCATATGGCTGAAGACGAATCCGATGCCAAATTTCAGGGGAAGGCGGTTCACCAACGCCCATGAAACGCTCATCCGGGCAAGACGATCGCGTGATTCGGCCACGGAACGGTTCAACTACTGGGACATGAAAATGCTCAATGACGGCAAGCAGATGAGAAGCGACTGGCTCCTCCCCATATGCGGCGGCAGTGAACGAATCAGGGATGGAGGAAGGAAGGTCCATTCAACACAGAAACCGCTCTCTCTCCTGTACAGAGTCATACTTTCCTGCACGGAGCCGGGCGACACCGTGCTTGACCCTTTTCTCGGAACCGGTACGACGGGTGTCGCCGCCGAGATGCTTCGCAGGAGGTGGATTGGCATCGAAAGGGATGAAGGCTACGTTGCAGCATCGGCATCGAGAATAAGGGATTATCTGGCAGCGGAGAAGCGCACAGCCACATCCGGGGCGCCGTTTGAGCTCTTTCCTGCACGAAGGGCGGAAAAACGCGTCTCCATGGGCACACTGATGGAGAACGGCATTCTGCGTGCGGGCATGCGGCTGACTTCCGCCGACGGCTCAGTCAGCGCAACAGTCAATGCGGACGGAAGCGTCAGTATGGGGACAGTGCGGGGCAGCATTCACGAATTGGCGGGACGCGCATCGGGAAGAGAAAGGGCTAACGGGTGGGACTACTGGACTCTTTCAATTCGCGGAAAAGTCGTCCCGCTGGACGAATGCAGGCTGATCTTCAGGGAGGAATTTGATGAAATCGGAGAATAACAGCGATGTTTTCGTGGTGCATTACAAACGGTCGGCATTCAGCCGTTCCAGGCCATCCGAGCCGGAGAAGGACGTTTTCAATCCAGTCAGAATGGATTATGCGCTTTCCATGCTGTTGAGCAATGCGATCGAGGAAACATCGATCAGAGCGGAGGAAATAGGAGATGTGGTGATAGGCTGCGCGTACCAGAGAGATGAAAACTGGACCTTCGGAGGGAGGCATCCGGTTTTTCTCGCGGGCCTGCCTGTGGAAGTTCCTTCAATGGCCATTGACCGTGCATGCTCGTCCTCTCTCAATGCCATATCCATAGGCGCCATGGAAATAATGACGGGAAACGCGGACATAGTGCTGGCCGGAGGCATGGAACACATGACTCACATACCTAGACTCTCCAACAAACTGTGCGAACCTCTGCTAACGGACGACAGATATTCCTCATATGGCATGAGCACTGGTTACAACATGGGCCTGACGGCAGAGAACCTTGCAAAGCAGCGCAATATTTCGCGTGAAGAGATGGACAAGTACGCGCTGAGGAGCCACAGACTGGCATCGGCCGCCAACGAGGCTGGTTATCTTCGCGGAGAGATACTGCCGATCACAGTGGAGGGCGCGAACGGGCCGGTGAAAGTTGATGCGGACCGCAGCATCCGTCCCGACACGTCGATGGAGAAGCTTTCACTGCTCCCTCCCGCATTCCTCAGGAACGGTCTGATTACATCGGGCAATTCTTCCCCGCTGAATGCAGGCGCAACACTCGTTGCACTGATGTCCGGGGAGAAATTGAAGGAATACGGCCTGAAGCCGCTGGCTAAGATTTCCTCGATGGGCTGGGCTTCCGGCGATCCGTCTCTGATGGGCGCGATGGTCGTGCCCGCAGTAAGAAATGCACTGGCAAGGGGAGGTCTGGATCCATCGGACGTGGACATCTGGGAAATCAACGAGGCGTTCGCAGTGGTGGTCATAAATGCAATCAGGGAGCTGGGCATCGATCAGGACAGAGTCAATCGCAGGGGCGGCGCTATTGCGATAGGTCATCCTCTAGGTGCTTCCGGCGGCAGGCTCGCCGGAACACTCTCGAGGATGCTGAATGCCGGAGAGGGTGAGACGGGTGTCGCCGCGCTCTGTGTCGGCGGAGGGCAGGGCTATGCCATGGTCTTCGAGCGCACATGAAAGAATCGCTGGCGCATTCCCCGGTCTTCAGGCCGGAGAGAATGTCACTGCATGCCCGTCTCCGCTACGGCAACGGACCGCCTGTCATCACGTTAATCTGGAGCTCGATCAGGTTTGTCATCTTTGCGGCGTTTAATCCGGCGAAGTTTGAATACATGAAAACGACGTAGTTGCTCAGCCGGCAGACGGCGAGGGATCCCCCAAGCTGCAGCGTGATGCCCGACAGCGTGACATTGTGCGGCATTATGACATATGCATACGAATAGCCCTTGAATTCGGCATGAGCAGAAACGGCACCGGGCACTAAAATCACGATTCTTGCAATCGAGCTGTTCACAGAAACGTACGCGCTTACCGCGTCATTCGATGTATTGTAAAGTGCGATGCCGATATCGAGAAACGTATTGCCCGAGCTGTAATTCATCGCCTCGACTTTCACTATTCCTCCGCCGGTTGCGCTGCCGCCCGAGGAGTTCATGTATTTTTCTCCCGAGTAGCTCGAACCGGATGCGCTGTTGACCTGCTGATAGCTCGGAAAGGCAAAATGGGGTGCCGCATTCAGCGAGAGCGCTGCAATCACGACAATCAGTGCGATTACAACCGCTGCGATGCTCACGGAGATGAATTTGAGATGCCTGTTCATGATATCCGTTCTCCACGTAAAATCATATGGCCGCTGTATCAGCGCGTATGGATATTTATTTATCCCTCTCATCTGTCCGTGCCGGAGCAGGCTGCACCGCTTTCAGTACACTCTGTCCAGACCTTCTGAAGGTGGCGCTTATGTACCCTTCATGCTCAGTCACTTCAGTCACAGTGCCGGCTCCTCCGTGTATTGCTTCGAAATCCTTTCGGTTCATCAGGTGCCGTCTCACCGTTTTTCTGATCAGGCTGCCGTCGCCCGTTATTTCGTAGACGATGAATCTGCCATCCTCTTCGAGTCGCTCCATTATGCCTGCCACGCTCTCCGCGTTGTTTTTCCAGTGATGGAATGAAAGGCTGCTGCAGATGACATCAAACTTTTCCCCGAACGGTACGTGCCTGTTGCTTCCACGGGCGAATTCCACTCTATGTGACAGACCGAGCCTTTCCGCTCTTTTTCCTGCAATGTGCACCATGTGGACGGACGGGTCGATGCCGTAGCCCAGGAAATCCCCTTTC
>JAKABN010000080.1 GCA_021796895.1 Thermoplasmata archaeon
TGGCTGCGGCAATCATGAACTTCCTGTCCGCGGCAATTTCTGCGGCAGCGCGCACGATGGAAGCCCTGGTTCTGTAATCTTCCTCCTTCCATGAGGAAAATGCTTCGTGCGCCGCATGAATGGCATCGGCCGCATCCTTTGCAGTCCCCTTCTGGAATCTTCCGATCAGCAGTTCCCTGTTCTGCGGCGATGCGACTTCGAAAACACCGTCCTTGGAATGCCTGCTTTTTCCTCCTATGTGAAGCGGATGCGTGCGTCCGAGCGAGAGCACGGCATCTTTCATCGCCTTTTCGTATCGTGTATGAAATTCCTCCTCTCTGCCTTCCGTCCGGAATCTCTGGTATGTGTTTTCATTAACAAAAGTCATTAACGCACCGTCATTCCCATGATGCATTTCCGTAATTACTCTTTCGTATCTGCAGCCTGAGGCACACGTTTTGCCATCGGCGCATAGCTGCTCTTTCCCGGCGGCAGCGCCGAAACAATCTCGTCGGCTGTCGTGCCGAATTCGGAGTGAAGTGCCGCGGCAATTTTTTCCTTGGTCATGGCGCCCGGCGTCAGAACGACATAGCTGACGGCATTTGCCGCAATGGCACCCACGGGCGCGCACGCCACCCTCCTCTCTCCTTCGTATTCCACCACGCCGAGCGCAAGCTCCATCTTCAGCCTGTTGAAGTAGTTCCTCTTTCCCCTGATAACGAACGCGCCTTTTGGCAGGAATTCGCCTGTCTGGGGCGTCTTGCTTACCTGGTCCGGCAATACCCAGTACGCCGAGGCCGCACCAATCTGCGCATTCCACGCCCTGGAGAAACACAGCGCAAATGTGCATGCCTCCTCGAGTGTGGTCTCAGTCGCTCCCTCCTTCCACTTGACGACCGTACTCGGTGCTCCATAGACATCGGCATGCGCATAGCGATCAGTCTGTGCAAGATGCCTGGACACGAGTCTGTCATTTGTCCGGGCATCGCGTCCGCCGAGCACAAGGCAGCCCTCGCTGCTTACAAACCACCTGTAGCTGTCGAACCAGAATTTCTTGCGTGCCTTCCTGATTTTCAGCGTCTCTCTGGTTCTCGCCGAAGTCGGGCGGCTTTTCTCCATTTCCGCCAGGGCAGCTTCCGCGCTCCTGAGCTTCCGGTCAATTTCCTTTGCCTGATCATAAATGGAAGAGGCAATGGTGTCTACGTCCTTCGACGTATCAATTTCCAGCTTGATTCCTTCGACGTTTACAGTGACCACGGTACCTGCCTTACGTGCATAGGCGTATTGGGCGTCGTTGCCCTTCCTGAACGCCGAAATGAGTTTCCTGAACTGCTCATAATCAGCATATATGGAATCGGCGAAGCTTCTGGACCTTGTTCCTTCTTCCCTCAGATGCTGAATTGCCTCCCTCTGCCTTTCAAGCAGTTTTTCATGCTTTTCCGCCGCTTCATCTTTCTGTCCGATCCTGCGCTTCCCGGCGAAGTGCATAATCGCTTCGCCCAAAGAAGAAAATTCCTTCTTTTCGAGTTCCGAGAAAATTACGAACGGAACGGGCGTGAATTGCACGGCATTGCCGTCCGAATAGTAAACCACAGGATGAGGTTTCTCCGCAGTTTCGAGGATTATACCGTCTATCGTCTCCTTCAGTTTCATTATCTGCGGGTCTGTGAGAGCCGAGGGCTTCGTTTCTTTTTCAATTCCTGTTCTGGAACACACCTCTTCGGCAAAATCCGGACCCAGCCCGATCACCGTGGCAAGCGATCTCACTGTGTCCGCCCTGGATGAAAGGAGGGCATCCCTGAATGCTTCAGGTGAAGCCTCTCTTGCGTCGAATCTCAGTCCGGGCCTGCTGTACATGCTTCCCTGCTTTGTCTCGACACTTCCTCTCCGCCCGTATTTCATGGCGGCCGTGATTTTTCCCGACTCCACGACAAGCACGTTTCCACGTCCCATCAGTTCGAAAACAATCTCCGCATTCTCAGGCCTGGAAAAACTCATGCTGATCAGTCTGTCAAAACCCTCCTGCCTTACGTCTGTCACACGCGAGTTGTCGAATTTTCTGCGGATTGCACCGGAGAATTCGCCCACTTCGGCGCCCTCCTGCTTTTCCAGCCTCTCCGTCAGGAAAAGGAAAAGATCGTCTGCCAGAACGAGTTCCCGTTTCATGGACTGTGCATTGAACCTCATCGAGAAGGGTTTCCCGCCGAATGCTTTTTCCGCATATGCCCCGACCAGCACAGAGAGCTCCTTCTGCAGCAGCAGCACGTCGAGGGAGGTCATGGAACTCTTATCTTTCAATCACACACATCCACAGAGAGGTAGATTCCTGCTTGTCTTATGATGATTGCCTGACTGCTAACGAAAATTTAATACCTTGTTCCAGTTTCTGAGCTACCGGGCCACTGTAGCTTAGTGGTAGCGCGCGATGCGCCACTAGATAGCGACGCCTTGGTATCATCCGCACAATGAGGCGTAGGTCGAGGGTTCAATTCCCTCCAGTGGCTTCCGGCAGCCGTAATGATGGAAAACTTATTGAATGGCCCGCGCATCGAACCCTGGCGGGTTACACATGGCTGAGTCACTGGCACGAAAGTCCTTATTCACAACGCTCATCAATCTTTTAGGTGCCGTGATAGCATACGCCGGTATTTTCGTAATATCGAGATACATGAGCGCTGCGGAATTCACCATAGGTCTCATAGGCTTCACTGTGAGCTATGTCGGTCTCTTCCTTCCGGTCAGCAAGCTGGGTTTCTCAACCGCCCACATAAAGAAAGTGTCAGAGGGTGCCGACATAGGTCAATGCAACGGCGCCATGATGCTCATAACGTTAGCTCTGACCGGTCTTATGTCCCTGCTCGTTTTTGCGTCAATACTCGTCTGGGTCATTCTTCTGCATCATGGTTTCGAGACGCCACTGGAACTTCAGGGAATCTGGATCATGCTGTTGTATACCGTAATCACCGTCATCACAAGCGTGCCCATGGCGACGTTCAGCGCCAGGCGCGAGGTGGCCAAGGCTCAGATAGGCACCTTCGTCGGCCACATAGTCAGGGTCGCCGCAATAGTGTTTGTTGTATTCTCCAGCCTTTCCTCAATAGATGTCATATGGGCATATCTTCTTGGCGGCATCGCCTCGATGGCGGCTACCTTTTACTACTTCAGGGGATATCCGCTCAGCAAACCCAGCCGATCGATGATCAATGAATACGTAAAATTTTCCCGTCCCCTCCTTATTCCGTCGTTCATCGGCATGCTTCCCGTCAGTCTCTCCGTCGTGCTGGTGCAGTTATTCTGGCATTTGCAGGTGGCAGGTCTCTTCTATGCCAGTTTCCGCATCACTTCGGTGTTCGTCATCCTCGGCGGCAGCGTAGCGAGCGTAATTTTCCCTCGTATATCGGAGTTGCACAGCAGAGGAAGCGGAGCGATGATAAAAGACAGCGCGCTCAAGTCTGAATATTTTCTTTCCTTTGTGCTTGCCCCCGTTTCCGCATTCCTTTTCGTATATCCAAGCGGAATACTCCACGTCATAATGTCCAACAAGTTTCTCGGCGCATCGGAGTCGCTCGCAATACTCGCGCTGTGGCTGTACGTGAGCGGAATAGCATCGCCGAAAAACAGCGTGGTCGGCGGGATGAACAGGCCGGGAATACTCGGCTTCATTTCGATTGCCGGCACAATAATCTCAATATCGGTCATGATTGTTGCGATACCGGGCTCAATCTTCGGTTTCCGCCTGCTCGGTCTGGGAGCAGACGGCGCGGCGATCGCACTGCTCGCGGGTGCAATGCTGACTTATTACCTTTCCCATCATCATGCGGACAGGCTTGCAGGGACCGGTTTCAGCTGGACTATTATTGTTTTCATAATAGAGGCGGCGGCCGCGTATGCGCTCATCTATCCTCTGACTTTTGTTCTCCCTCTTTCACTCTGGGCATGGTATGACTTGCTGCTGTTCGCCGGAGTTGGCGGTCTGGTGTATGTCGGAATAAGTCTCGCGACAGGATTTGTCGGCATCGAGGACATCAGGGTTCTCATCGAATCTTTTAACCCTCTTGCAATGGGCAAATACGTCTCTGAGGAATTGAAATCCGAGTTTTCGGACGGCAGGAAGTGATTCCGCACGTCATCAGAAGTATTCCCAGACTATGTCTTCGTCCAGACCTATCCTGCCAATCCATTCGACTACCTGGTTCATGCACTCTGTGGGCACGAGCAGCCTGTATTCGTGACCCTCGGCCTGAACCATCACAAGTGATGTGAGCCGTTCTTCGGCCTCCAGGGTGCGTACGGTGTCGCAGGTCTCTACCTGAACGACAACGCCTATGCCCTTTTCATTGAAACCTATGAGGTCGGGCTGGACCCCGTTGATTCTTCCAGGCTCATGCTCGCCCTCTATCAAAGCGGCTACGGAGTGAAATCCTTCGTTCTTCAGCGTGGCAAACATGCTGCGCCTCATCTCCATCAGCCTGTCGTCCGATTCGCTCATGTGATTCCTCAGACTCCCTCCACCGATAAATAGAGTGCAGGTCCGCACACTCGCCCAGTCCCCGCAATGTTCAGAGATAATCGGCCCTGTTCACAATATTCTGCAACTTCTTTCCCTGGGCGTATCTTATTACATTCTCATATGCCTTCATCAAAGAGTGCCTGCCCATGCCGCCGACTATACCGGAATTGTGCGGCGATCCGGCAAAATTTGGCAGGGAGAGAAAGTCGTAATGAGGTTCGAATTTCGAGCCCTGGACAGGCTCGTTCCACCACGTGTCGACGCCTGCGCGGAAGCGCGGATTGGCTTTCATGTGCTCATAAAGGTCTTTTTCAGCAACAATCGGTCCCCTTGCGACGTTTATGAGCATCGATTCTTTCTTCATTGTCTGCAGCCTGCGCCTGTCGAATAAGCCTTCGGTCAGCCTGTTCAGGGGCGATGTTATGACAACAACATCAGACATGCGCAGCATCTCGTCAAGATCTTCCGGCGTTCTGAAGAAATCCACGTCTTCCTCGTCGGGTTTCTTTCTCGAAACAGCAAATATGCGCATGCCTAACGCCCTTCCGATCTTCGCAACCTCTCTTCCAATTCCCCCGTATCCGAATATGCCGAGGACGGCGCCATCGAGCTTCATTGTGTGCGACTTGCTGTCGAATACGCCATTGCGCATCATTGCCTCATTCATCTTGATGTTCTTTGCGAGCGAAAGGATGAGGGCGAAGGTGTGCTCCGCAATCGGCTCCGAATATGCGCCGGCGTTGCTGCAGACTGTTATGCCTTCGGGTATTGATGCGAATCTGAGATAATCAACGCCGGCGGACAGCGTCTGCAGGAGCCTGATGTTTTTACCCCTCGCGATCAAGTCGTACAGCGCTTCGCCCCTGTTCCATCCCCATCCGACAAACAATACATCGAAATTTCCCATTTCCGTGTCAGTAAAATTTCTCCCGTAAGTGTTGTGTATGCCGTATCCTGCGGCCAGAGCGTCTATCTCGTCCGTTATCGTCTTCTCAAGGTTTGCCGCCATCAGAACATTCATTGTAAGCCTCCAGCGAAACCGGGCACAGACACGTTACCGGCTGGATTTTCCGAACCTGTCCTCATTGGTCAGATTTACATGTAACACAATGATTAAAGTTTGCTCTTTCATTGACCGTCGATGAAAAGCGGCCTGCCGGAGGAAATGACCGACACTGTTTTCAGGACAGACATTCTGAAACTGCTGAGCAGGCTTCCCGATGCCTCCGTCGATATGGTTTACGGCGATCCTGATTACAACATGGGTGTAAGCTACCGGGGAGTCTCCTACAGGATGAGCTTCGACGATTACCTCGACTGGTACTCCAGAATAGCCTCGGAATCGATTCGCGTTCTGAAGGAGACAGGCAACGCATTTTTCATAAACTATCCGAAACAGAATGCGTATCTGCGCGTGAAGTGCCTTGACAGATTGTGCTACGAGGTTCACGACTACTCCTGGGTTTACAACACCAATGTCGGTCAAAGTCCGCGACATTTCACAACGGCACACAGGAGCATACTGCACTGCAGAAAGTCGAAAAACAACACATTCTCGAAGGATGCCGTCGCTCTGCCGTATAAGAATCCAACGGACAGGCGTATAAGACAGAATCTCAAACGCGGTTCAAAAGGCAGAATGCCTTATGACTGGTTCTACTTCGATCTTGTGAAGAATGTGAGCAGAGAGAAAACGGAGCACGCATGCCAGATACCGCAGAAACTTTCGCGTTTGCTGATAGACGCATGCACCGAAGAGGGGGATACGGTTCTGATACTGTTCGGCGGAAGCGGTTCCGAGATTGAGATGTGCAGCAAAATGAAGCGACACTACCTCTCTGCCGAGATAGATAAGCGGTATTATGCCATGATAATGGAGAGGCTCGGGCGCACAGCATGATGCGGTCCGCTCCCTGCCTGCCTTTTTCTTTATTTCAACCTGATTTCATTCCGACTGTCATTAAAATATATTAACTGTTGAAGCCCTCTACACATAGGTCGCAACTGAAAAGATACCTGACCGTAAGAAGTGAAAAAATGGAGAGCTGGAGAAAAAGCATTTTGGAACATCATTTGGATACAACGCTGATATTATTCGAGTTGATTCTGAGCGTGGCATTCCTTTCAGCGGGATATCTTACAGGCAACATATACTTCAGAGGCGTTGCGGTTGGATTAATGATTGCCTGGGTTACAAGTGCAATAGCATATCTGGTCAGGAAGAAAACGTCAGGCAATTGAGTTTTTCAGAAAGATAAGGAGTTTTTTCAGCACACGGCAGTTGTTTGGCAAAGGCCGCCGGAGGAGAAACATTTATATGATTATTATCCTGAAGATGTCCGCATGAGCATTACTCTTGCACTTTTCAGTTTCTTGTCCATTCTTGTGGCTGGTTTTTTTGCCGGTCTGCTCGGCTCTCTGACCGGGCTGGGCGGCGGCTCAGTGCTCGTACCCCTGCTCACCATATTCTATGGAGTGCCGATTATTTTCGCGACAGGTGCAAGTCTCATTTCAACAATAGCGACATCCGCGGGCTCTGCGAGCGCCTACGTAAAGGAGAAAATTTCCAACATAAAGATAGGAGTGGGCCTCGAGGTCGCCACCACATCCGGAGCCATAGTCGGCTCCATTCTGGCCGTCTATGTTTACAGTCACAATCTGTCCTGGATGATCTACATTGTCTTCGGCGTGGTTCTTCTGTTTTCACTTGTTCCGACCATTCAGAAGGGGAAGTACGAGATACCGCTTCACATTCCTCCGGATAAATCAACGAAATTCTTTCAGCTCTCCGGCTCCTACCATGACAAGAAGCTGAAGAAGACTGTCACTTATCACGGCATCAGATGGTGGTACGGCGAGCTGGTCATGTTTTTTGCGGGCCTGATATCGGGACTGCTCGGCATCGGAAGCGGGGCCCTGAAGGTTCTGGGAATGGACTGGGCCATGAACCTGCCCATGAAAGTGACCACAACAACCAGCAACTTCATGATAGGCATAACTGCCGCAACAGGAAGCTCAATCTACTGGTCCGAGGGCTACATACAGCCCTTCCTGGCCGCCGCAACTGCAATGGGAGTCGTCATAGGCTCGTTCGTCGGGACGAAGGTGCTTGTAAGGATAACGAGCCAGAACATCAGATGGATATTCTTCGGAGTCCTCTCCTTTCTGGGAGTCGAGATGGTGCTGAGGGGTCTTAAGAACGACAATCTCATACACGTGTCTTCGGAAGCAACGCTGATTCTTTCTTTAATATTCTCTGTCCTGCTGATAGCGGGCCTTTATTTCAAGATGAAGGGAAGTGTGACCGATGTCAAATGAAATCGATCTGGACAGAATAGCGAGTCTTGTTCTGAAGTCATGCGTCTATGCCAGCCTCATACTCATTTTTGTTGGGACCGCCCTGATATTCATCAAGGGCGGCTCCGACGGCAGGTCCATTTCACAGATTGCCAACTACCACCTCAACTACGGTTCGAAACAGATACCGCTTGACGGCATACCCGACGGCCTGTACCTCATGGATGGAGTTTACTACATTGCGCTGGGACTCTGGATACTTATATTCACGCCTATCACTGTGGTCGGAATCGCCTTCTTTTCGTTCATCGAGGAAAAGAACTGGCTGTATGTCGCCATGACGATAATTGTTCTGTTCAACCTTATCTTCGCAATGCTGGTAGTGCCGTATCTGATAGGTGTTCCGCCCGCATAGCCCCTTCCCCGTCAGGATTCCTTCATCGTCTAGTCATTTTCAGTCAGCGCTGAGGAAACA
>JAKABN010000004.1 GCA_021796895.1 Thermoplasmata archaeon
CGCATGACGGAACACTCATCGGCTCACGCAAGGCCGCCGCCAGTCTAACACGTTATGCTCACCATAGACGGAATCCAAAAACTTATTTCCTGCAACTCATACTCTGTATCATGACGGATTTAAAAGTGGGAGAAAAAGTTCCGGATTTCACCCTGCCCAAGGCAGTGGGCAAGAAAGTGTCTCTCGGCGAACTCGTACAGCAGGGAACGGTCGTCATAGGAAAATCGATTAGCTTTTTATAACGCCGCGTCCATAGCGAGGGACGGATGGGATGACGATTGTTCAGAGGAGCGGACAGAACAGCTGGAAGTCTGGACAGGCGCAGCGGCGCGAACAGATGGGCCGATGGGAGGAGTCGGCAGAAGTCATCGCTCATTGCATCGGTTGAGAAATCCGTTCTTGCATATCTGGTCACGGTGCTCATACCCTTCGGATATCTTGCTGCCGTAGATTACTCCACTCCGGTGCTGGCACAGGCTCTGACCTGGACATACTTCGACATATTTCCATGGAATTTCGTCATATTCTCGCTGCTATTCATAACAGGTGTCTCCTGGATATTCTGGGCGATTTCATACTCTCAGCACAGGACAGGAGAGAGACTCATAGTCAACGGTCCGTACTCCATAATCAGGAATCCCAAGGGACTCGGATACCTGATAATACTGGTTGGCCTGGGTATGCTCCTGCAGTCCTCAGTGGCCATTTTCATACTAACCCCTGCCATTGGTATGGCATACGTCCTCTATCTCAAAGCAATTCAGGAGCCATTCATGAAACACAGGTATGGCGCAACATATGACGAGTACAGGAGGAACGTACCGATGCTGCTGCCCATACATATCAGGCTGAGAAGATGAAAAGACAGGGAGTCTCAATAGCCTCTTTCCTGCATCCGCTGTTCCTGACCAAGCTTGGATATTTCAACACCGGGCATCGATTCCCCCAGGCCCTTTGATACCTCGGCTACAACAGCAGGATCGTCGTAGTGCAGCGTCGCCTCGACAATGGCCTTTGCCATCATCTGAGGATTTTTTGCTTTGAATATGCCGCTCCCGACGAACAGTCCGTCGCTGCCGAGCTGCATCATGAGAGCTGCATCAGACGGAGAGGCTATCCCGCCTGCCGCAAAATTGACCACAGGCAGGCGCTGGAGCCCTGCCGTTTCCTTTACGAGCTCAAAAGGAGCGTTTATTTCCCTGGCCACGCCATTGAGCTCTTCATCCGAAAGGCCCCTGAGGGATCTTATACGGGACATGACAACACGCTGGTGCCTCACGGCCTCTACGACATTCCCTGTTCCTGGCTCGCCCTTTGTTCGGATCATTGCGGCGCCCTCACTCACCCTTCTGAGGGCTTCGCCCAGATCCCTTGCGCCGCAGACAAACGGCACGGTAAATGTCCTCTTGTCCACATGATAGAACGGATCGGCGGGTGTCAGGACCTCGCTCTCGTCTATCATGTCAACGCCCAGTGACTGCAGGACCAGCGCCTCAGCGGCATGGCCGATTCTGCATTTTGCCATCACGGGTATAGTCACCGCATCTATGATTTCGAGTACCTTAAGCGGATCGGCCATCCTCGCCACACCCCCGGCAGCCCTTATATCGGCAGGAACCCTTTCCAGCGCCATCACAGCGACAGACCCGGCCTCTTCGGCTATCGCGGCCTGTTCGGCGTTCGTTACATCCATTATGACGCCGCCCTTCTGCATGCTGGCAAACCCTCTCTTAATCAGTTCCGTTCCGTGTCTCAGCGAAGATATGTCCAAATTCAGAGGCATGATATTGACCTCGTTTACCGCATTATAATAAAAACAGCAGCTTCCTTATCTATGTATGCCCTTCACCGCTGATTCAAAGAGTTCACATGTATCGGCGGCGAACTTAAGCGTGGTCAGCAGGCCTATACCGAACGCAGAAGAATGCGAAACAGGGTTCGAAAGCAGCAAAAAATTCCCGTTTTGCGCCAGACAATCAATGCAATTTTCCCTCCGCTCCGGAAGAAATGCCCTCACGATCCTTCTCAGACAACAGTTTCCTTCTGAATCGCGACCTGTACCGGCAGGCGCCGGTAAAGTGTTTTAAGCAAACCCGATATCCCATCAAGCATGAGCGGAAGAATGAGCTCTGTTGTGGAATCCGGCACGGTCAGGATGGCGGACAGGGTTAAGGAACTTAAATCCAGAGGAATTGATGTTATTTCGTTTTCCATTGGAGAGCCGGATTTTCCGACTCCACAGCACATAGTGGACGAGGGCATATCAGCGCTGAGAGCCGGTTTCACCAAGTACACGCCTTCTGCCGGCATACCTGAGCTGAGGGAAGCCATAGCCGAAAAACTTCGTTCTGAAAACGGAATTGACGCCAAACCGTCCGAAATCATCGTGACTCCGACAAAACATGCCATTTTCATGGCAGTCCTTGCACTGGTTGACAGAGGATCCGAGGTAATAATGCCCGACCCGGCATGGGTCTCTTACGAACCGATGGTACGTATCTCCGAAGGTGTTCCTGTCCCGGTGCGCGCCGATGAGGAAACATCATTCAGACTGACTCCCGAGCTGGTGGCCGAGAAGATCAACGACAGGACCAGACTGATAATACTGAACTCCCCGTGCAACCCGACAGGAGCGGTAATGAAAAAAGAGGATGTCGCGGGAATATGCGAACTCGCTGTTGATTATGATTTGCTGGTAATAAGCGATGAAATTTACGAGAAAATCATTTATGATGCGGCGAACCACTCTCCTGCGTCATTCGAAGGTATGAGGGACAGAGTGATTACGGTAAACGGTTTTTCGAAAACATATTCAATGACTGGATGGAGACTTGGTTATCTTCACGCGGATGCCGGTCTTCTTGGCGGAATACAGAAAATACAGACGCATTCGATAACCTGCGCGACATCATTTGCCCAGAAGGCAGGAGTTGCGGCACTGAAGGGGCCGAAGATGCCCGTGGAAAAGATGGTAGCCGAGTTCAGAAAGAGAAGGGATTTCGTGGTGCGGCGCATCAGGGAGATTGAGGGGCTGAGTGTTGTTGAACCGAAAGGGGCATTCTATGCCTTTCCAAGATATGCGTTTGAAATGGATTCTGAGAAGATGGGCACGTATCTGCTTGACGAGGCGCACGTTGGCGTCACGCCTGGTTCATCGTTCGGAAAGTTCGGAGAGAATCATTTCAGAATTTCGTATGCGACAGACATGCAGAGTCTTGAAAAAGGTCTCGATGCGGTAGAGAAGGCACTGGGAAAACTGGGCTGAGCGTCTGGAACTCATCTGAGTTCAGGCGGAAGCATGTTGGGTATGGCATCTGTGATTGGATAAGTGTTGCCGCACTTCATGCACCTGATTGTTCCGGCGATTATTTCCTCATTCTCCTTCTTATCCACAGCGAGCTCAAGCGGGTGATGCCTGCAGACGGGACAGGCGAGTATCTCCATGAGTTTGCTCTTCATGCATTAAGATGGGCATACTGTTCTAAAAACTTTCCTGGCAGTTTATGAGAGATTCGTAACAAAGTTCGGCAACTCTGAAAAACCCGATGCACCTGAGAAATACACGGGCAAGAGGACTTGGGCTGTTCTTCTCAAGAAGCGGATTGCCGACGACATGACGTACTCCGGCCCCTAAAGGGTGTGGACTTGCGTTCGTGATTCCGGTCTCCGGGCTGTAGGCTGCAACAGCCCATTGGCATAACTTTGTTAACTGGACCGTTCATAGGCCAACCGCCACAGTGACGAGAAACCCAACGCTGATCAGTGATGAGTGACGGGCGAGCCGAGTGGCATCCTTCACACACATTGTGTTCGAACCGTGTCGGCATAGTTAATAGAGTGGTTGTCTGTCCGAGTAATGGATATGCAGGAGCATGCGAAAGACAAAGAGTACGCCGCTCAGGCACTGAACATAAGCAAATATTACACGGTCGGAGAAGAAAGAGTTGCCGCGCTGAAGAATGTGACTGTCAACATAAAACAGGGAGACTTTGTTGCCATAACCGGACCGTCCGGTTCGGGCAAATCGACTCTGCTGAATTGCCTCTCCGGGCTGGATCGTGTGACGGAAGGTGAGGTGGTCATCGGGGGAAGGACCATCACAGGCATGACAGACCGGGAAATCAGCAGGTTCAGAGCATCAAACATGGGCTTTGTGTTTCAGAATTATGCGCTCTTGCCGGTCTTCAACGTGGCGGAGAATGTGGAGTTGCCAGCACTGATCACAGGCGTTCGCGCGTCGGAGGCGAGAAAGATGGCCATGGAGGTCCTCGACTTTGTAGGATTGAAAAACAGATTCAATTTCAGACCCGACCAGCTTTCCGGGGGCGAACAGCAGCGTGTGGCAATAGCAAGGTCGCTGATAAACAGACCGCCTGTTCTGTGGGCTGACGAACCCACTGGAAATCTGGACAGCGAGTCCGGCTCCGCGGTGCTGGAACTCTTCGCCAGGCTGAACAGCGAACATCGCTCAACCGTTGTGGTTGTTACACACAACGCGGAGGTCGCGTCACGCACAAGAACGAGGATACGACTCTCGGATGGAAAAATAACGGATGAAAGGAGTTGAGACGACGGCCGTTGACATCGCGCTCTACCTGATGATTGTGTTTCTGCTGCTGGCTTTTATGTCCCTCCTGATAATACTCAGGAACAGATTCATATTCAGGCTCTTCATACGCAATGCATTCGGAAACAGAAAGCGTGCCGCACTGATAATTGCAGGGCTGATGATAGGATCGGCTATGATAAGCGGTGCCCTTGTGATGAGGAGCAGCATGCTGACGCTGAGCAGCAACATGGTCACGCTGAGTTACGGTCATGTCGATGAGACAATAACAAACTTCGGAAATTCTCTCTACGGGAGCGCCTTCAACTACAGCACATTCAGTGAGATCAACGCTTCTGTTGCAAACAGCAGGCTTATTGCAGGCCTTGTACCGATGACATATCTGACGGTGAGCGCATATGACAACACCACCGGAGTGCCGTACGACGAACTCGGTTTTGTCGCTGCGCCATGGTGGGCTAACGGCATTCTGGGAAATTTCATATCCGTCAACGGAAGTGAGGTGACTCGCCTGCCCCGCGGGGAGCTGATGATTGACCAGATGGCCGCGAAGCAGTTTAATGCGTCGCCTGGCGACAAGCTTACGGTGTACACGGGAAACGGGAAGAGTTACACGGGAACCGTATATGCCGTAGTCAATGACAATTTCAGGGGATATTTCGACTCCGGTTTCAACATATTCATGAGACTCGGCGATTCGTCAGCAGTCAGCGGAACTGCAGGCAGGATCAGCCTGATTGCCGTAGCCAACGCCGGCCCGGTGCTGGAAGCAGCGCAGCGGACCGACGCGGTAATGAAGGTGCTGAACAGCACACTACAGACAATTAACACGAAACTCGGCATGGGACTCGCCGCTTACCCCGTCCTGCAGGATCAGCTGAATCTGATTCATTCGGAGGTGAGCGTCATCTCTGACCTCTACCTTGCACTAAGCCTCTTTGCCGTTGCTGCCGGCCTGATTCTTGTGGCCGTGATCTTTTACATGCTTGCCGAGGAGAGGATGAGGGATCTTGGCACATTAAGGGCGCTTGGTGTAACGCGAAGACAGATCACAGGAGGTTTTGTCTCGGAGGGATTCATTTACACACTGTTGTCCTGTTTCGCAGGCTCCGTACTGGGCGTCGGCATCGGTTTCCTCATGACGTACGGGTTTGTCGAACTCTTCGGCAGCACTTTCGCCGCACCCGTGAGGGAGACAGGCATTCTGCTTTCCTCATTCACAGTGACTGCACAGGACGTGGCCATCGGTTTTTCTGCGGGAGCCGTTGCCACGCTGGCCATAATACTGATCGCAAGCTACAGAATAGGCAGATTCAGCGTCATAGAAGCAATGAAGAGAAATGCGTCAGGCGGAGGAAGGAACGGCAGAAACGCAAAAATCAGCTTACCTCTGATACTCCTGCTGATTTCCGGCGCGCTGCTTTATTCCGGTTCCGAGCTGAAAATGCTTGAACCGGCGATGCTGGGCATTTCAATGATCATGATCTCAGTCGTATGGCTCGCTGTTTCTGTCACTGGCGCGGATTATCTCACAGGCGTTGCGGGAGCGGCCTTGATACTCATCTGGGGCATCCCGCAGTCCTGGAATCTGTTTCCGGGAAACTTCACGCATTCTTACTACATCTATGTTGAATCGGGGCTCTTCCTTGTCACGGGAGGAATACTCATGTTCTTTTCCCTCGAGCCGCTGATGCTCGGGCTCATCAAACCGAGAAGAAACAGCGGGGGAAGCATCGTTCCCGCCATACGCCAGGCTCTGGCTTTTCCGACGCAGAAGAAGGTCAGGACGGCCGCCTCCCTCGCACTGTTTTCGTTTGTCATTTTCGGTATAGTTTCAGTATCAGTTCTTGGAAGCATGATAAACCAGGCTGCCGTGCAGACCGTGGCAAAACAGAGCGGGGGGTACAATTTCGTTGTCTACAGCGGGAACGGAGGCAACCTGACTTCCGCTCTCACGGGAAACGCCACACTCACGGGATCCATCTCGGCGGCGAATCTGATTTACGACGTTGGCACATCGTTCACACTGAACGGCTCTGGCTCGCGGCCTTTCATATACTCCCTGGTAGGCATTCCCTCCAGCGGGGCGGATGGCGGTTTTGCGTCACAGAACAGATATGAGTTTTACAGTTACCTGCCACGGTTCCATTCGCCCGCTGCCGTATGGGGTGCCCTGAAAAACAACAGCTCTCTTGCCGTCATAGACATTACTCTGGCCGGCATTTCAAAGGGCAATTTCGCGAGCGGCGCTCCGGCGCCTGCGAAAGCCGCTCTCGGGGACACGCTTACAATATACGGTGCCAATCACACTGCAAGAAGCGTAGTCGTTGCAGGCATACTGGATGAGTTCGGCTTCCAGGGAGTTTTTGTCCGTCTTCCGGTAATGTCTTCGCTCGGTCTGCTGGAGCCTGCATTTCCCGTCCTTTTCATAAGACTCGCGCCAGGCGTATCGCCAACAGCTGCCTCGATAAATCTCAGGAGGGCGCTGACGCCTTACGATCCCGTCGTGATTGATCTTAACCTGATTACGCAGCAGCTCACGATGGACATACGGGGAATCGTCGAAATGACTGAAATATTCATTGCCATGGGACTCGTCGCGGGCACCGCGGGTCTGGGCATAATAGCTATGCGTTCGGTGGTGGAGAGAAGACAGCAGATAGGTCTCCTCCGCGCAATAGGTTTCACCAGGCGCATGATGTCTGCATCGTTCCTTCTTGAGTTCGTGTTCATTGCGCTCTCCGGTTCGGCGATAGGCGTGGTGATGAGCCTCGTAAACGGAGAAGTGATTGCAGCCAAACTCAGCTATGTCCTCTCATTTGCGTATTCACCTTCGAGCATAGTCCTGCTCGTGGTCATTTCACTTTTGCTGACCGTGGCGGCGGTCCTCAGCTCGGTTCGTGCAGTGTCCAGAATAGAGCCTTCGACGGCCATAAGATATATCGAATGAAGACAGTCGGATTGAAATCCCGGGGAAAACGGTGATCGTGTGTAAACAGCAACCGGAAACAGAGTAGGCCGGAGCATCAGCGAGTTACACTTTTCGTCATGGTAATGTCCATTGTCCGGAAGCCGCTGTTTTGATATAGCGATATCGCGGGGGCATTATGGCCGAAAACATGGAGGGATACGCTGTGGATATTCATGGAGGAAAGCACCCGGTCAAGAGCCCGGAGAGTTTCCGATGCATATCCCTTGCGCCTGTACTGTTCGAATATCATGATGTCCCATATCCATGCGCCTGGAACCGGGCTCCTGTCCTTTACTCCGACCCAGATAATGCCCACTCTGTTCCGCCTGGCCGCATCTGTGACTGAATAGAGGTGCTGGTTTACGGTGTCGATGCCCTGTGGAAGGAGCTTATCAAACTGTTCAGTCGCCAGCCGGTAGGCATCATTTTCAAGCCATGCGCCTGCCCTGATCTTTTCGGCCGCATAATTCCTTATGCTCTTGTCGAGATAATCGTCGAACTCCGGGACGGTCATGGGCACTAGAGTGACTGGAGCCATTTGAGTCGAATACTTCTTTGTGTAATAAATAGTTAAGTGGATTACGACTTCGGTTGCGTCTGCTCTTCCTCTTAATATCTTAGTCGACTTTTAGAGCTGTTTCGCTCCCTGCCGATGCATGTCTGCCAAGGAAGTATCCACCAAACGCTGTTTCCCACAGGAACAGCGGGAAATAGTCCATCCTCTCGAGTCCGCCCGGCCCAAGAAATGCAAACAGTCCGAAAAATCCGGAGAGGAAGGCAATCAGGGAAAGGGTTGCCGCGGCATATGACAGATACTTCATCGGTCCGCTGACCATCCTTCCTCCAATGTAGCAGCTGCCTATTCCAAACAGAAGGGTTGCAAGTGCGCCGATGGTATGGGTTGCCGGGCGTACATCCCAGGGCGACAGCGCTACCAGTGCCATGCCCAGGCCGGTAGCATAGAAGATAGGCGAACCCGGGAATCTGTGCCTCCCGTAAAAGATGCCTGCGGAACTCCATATCCAGAGGAGCGCGGCTATGAAGAGAGCCGTATTCCAGAACCACTCGGTCGCAACCCCTGCGCCTCCAAGGTAGCTGATTGCGTCAGTATGGATGCTGTAATTCGGGTACACCGACTCGGATGCGGTCAGGACCAGCATTATCATTGCACCGCCGAAGGCGAATCCCAGACCGGGGTTCTTCTTCGGGACGATTAGTGATTTGATTTGGGACGGTAACTGCAATGCCACTGCAGTCCACCGGCAAAGTATTTCACCATTTGCCCCTGGGTCCTGCTTCTGAGATTGTCAGTATGGTTTCAGTACAGTTGAAGAGAGGCTGACGCCGAGAGTACGTTTCCCCGCATTCTACGCAGTATCGAGGGCGGTGGATATCATGAGTGCGTACAGGTCGATGTGTGTTGACGACGGATGGAGGAAGCTGGGTTTTGAAAAGAAGCCGACGTACGAGCTTCTCAGGGAATTCATCAACGAGAGAATAGGGAGTGAGAACCTTCATCCGCTGTTCGACGCAATCATAAGGGAGGTGGCCGGACACTGCGGACAGTCAGGCCACACCATCGGCAGGAGGGTCGGCGAGGATGCGACCGACAGGCAGTCGCTGAAACACGATAAAGAGGCGGAGTACAGCGGTTACTACAAACACTGCGGCTACAAGGTTGATGTCGCCCATGACATGGACGATCCGTCGCTCGTCCTCGAATACACGATCATGTCAATCAACGGGGATGAGGGGAAATGCCTCATCCCTTCGCATCAGAGGATTGTTTCCGCCGGAATGAGTACTGTGGAATGGAAGATTCACGGCAAGTATACCACGTATGCCAACATAGCATACTGCGAGACAGGGAAAATACACATTGTCTACCGCATACAGGACGGGTGGGTTTACAACGAGGTGGGGGGAGTGGGAGGGCATAGGGCGCCTGTACCAGCGGTACCACGGTGAAGCAAATTTTAGCGTCGGCGCATCCATGGAAGGCATGCCGGCATAACTCGAGAGGAAGGATGAGCATGAGGCAGTGGGCTCATTCCACAGGAACATCGCGATGGCGATGGATGAGGAAGACCATGAACAATCCAGCAAGGACTACGGCGAACGGAGCGGCAAGACGGAAGGGCAGTTCGCCGTTGCAAAGCACAGCATGCTGCTCGACGCCAGGCTGACAAGGAGGGATTTCGCCGCTTTTGTGCGTCTCTGCGACATCACCTATCTCGCAGGCGCATTTGCCGCACTCATCAGGATGCAGCACAGTGTATTCTATCATCCTGGCTGCCTGACTTACATAACAACATGACACGGTGAGACAGCGATACCGCCGCATCTTTATGAGACCGCTCAACAGCCGTAAGGCACGAGCGTATCTATGCTCACCGGGCCGGCGAAGTAGTATCTCGTGTATTTCGCAATAAAAAGTGTTCCGTGGACCCTGTACGGAAGCTCAACACACGATGCCCGTGTATTCCATCACGGGAATAAAGACGGAAACTGACCATTTCTTTTTTACCCGCTGACAATCGTCGGACGATTCCGATAGCATTATATCTGCGGTGGGCGATGAAGATACAGGGATGCTCAATGCCAATAGCCATTGAAATGCTTTTCAGAAACGGTATACTCCGGTCGCACTGGCTGAAGAGAGCCGCGGCAGGACTGATTGATATATTGACTGTTTTTGTTCCGGTGTGGGCGGTGGGGAGCACATTCGGCTTCGGTAGGCTCTACTTTGAGCTCTTCGCTGGCGTATCGTCCGGCGTGTGCTGGTTCATTTACTCGACTGCGTCGGAATACTTCTACGGATACACTCTCGGGAAGAAGATTACAGGATTACGAGTCTCTTCGGAGAAAGGACAGATATCGCTGCATGAAGCTGTCTTCCGCAACATAACCAAACTCTTCTGGTACATACTGCTGCCGCTTGACGTCATTCTGGGGCTGTTCACGTACGGGGATCCGAGACAGAGATTCACAGACAGGGTATTCGGCACCACGGTCGTTTCGACGCACCCTGCAAGTTCCATGATAAAGGTGAAGCTCAGACACATAAGAAGTTACGAATGATACTCATTCGAAAAGAGTGAAACCGTCGGTAGTTATGGAATATTGCAATATTTTTGTTCTCTCCGGAAAATTCTTCACCTTGCTCACGATGAGATTGTTTTCGAATTTCTTACCCACACGATCTCTCTCCAGTTCAAGCATCGTATCGCAGAGAGCATATATGGAGTTCTGAGTGCGCGTATCAAAAACGCCCTTTGTCATCGTCATAAGCAATGTGCCCCGGCTGCGCTTGTTGTAAGCCTTAAGCGTTCTGAGCGCGCCGAGCACTTCCTCGACGCCGTAATTGTCCAGAAAGAAGTCCAGAGAGTCGACAGTTATTCTGAATGGAGGTTTTATTTTGAATATTTCATGGGTGAGAAATGTGAGAAAATTAAACGGCCGCACGCCTTCGGGAGCACTCTCGAACACGTCTACAACCTTGATGCCCTCCTGCCTGTACCTGGTGACCTCGAGTCTTCTCAGAAGCACAGAATCGTAATACTTGTCCCCTATGTCTATGATTTCAAGTTCAGGACGCCAGCCGAAACGGGTTATGGTGGATATTACCTCCTCCTTGCTGTCCATTGTGGAAAAATAGTAGCTCTTCTCATCGCCCACGGATGCAAACTGCTTTGCCAGAACCCCGAGCCCCGAACCCGTATCGCCCACTATGGCGCACAGTGTTCCCTCCGCGAACCCGCCTCCGAGGGCTGAATCCAGATGTTTTATGCCGGACGTGACTGGCATCAGTCACCACCGTATCTGATTGTTTTGTCGCTGACGAGTCCCAGCAGCGTGCTCACTTCCTGAGTCTGCTGCTCATTTATGCTGAGCATCAGTATCATTGCACCCCTCGAACGCAGACCGTTAACCATGATGTGCAGAAATTCGCCCATTATCTTCCAGTCGTTGTGTATATGCAGGGTGTTGATGGAATCCACGATTACCAGCACCGTCTTATCCGGTGACTTTCTCCTGACAAATTCAACCTTGAGCATTATGTTCTCGAGCATTGTCGGGCTCTCAATAAGAATGACGTTTTCGGGGCTTCCGTGCTGGCCGGTCATCATGCTCGAAATGCAGTCTATGAATCTGACGTGACTCGTGTCCACGCCTATCATCTTCATGGCGTTGATTATCGCCTCGGCAGGAACAGTCGAAGCAACGTAGATTATCTGCATGTTCTTGTTCCGGTGGTTCAGCATGCCCTTTATCGCGTCGAAATAAACTTCGGTGCCGATTTCGAGCGAAGTGGAGGTGCTAGGCTCGAGCTTCTGCATCTCTCCCGCCACCTGTACGGACACATCTATCATGCACTGCCACCTTTCAGAAGAGGGACGAGCAGCGTACCAGCGGTAGACAGGTCAAGCACATACTTCGCTCTGGAATGTGATGTCCCGCGCATCTTTATGACCTGCAGCGTCCTGAGGAGGTCTCCGTTTCTCTCCATGTTTCCCATCAGTATGACACCGTCTGCAACAGCCTCCTCCACGCCGTATTTCGAATAGCTGGAATCGGCGGCCGTCATTTCAGATATCACAAGCGATGTTGTGCCGAGTCCGGACAGCATCTTGCTGAGGCCGAGCATCAGATTCCTCAGTTTCTCCTGAGTATCCAGCTGGTAGGCTATCGAAGTTATGGAATCGATGACGAGTCTTCTCGCCTTAGTCTCTCTGGTCAAATCTCCGAGAGCGACGACTAGCAGATCGACGTCTTCAAGTGACATCTTATCCCGCTTGAAACCCAGCCTGCTGTATATCGCCGATATGTCAATGAATGTCATCTTGCCGCTCTTGATAAGGTCCCTGCGGAAGAAATCATATGGGATCATGTTCGCGATGAGTTTTTCGAATGGCTCCGTTACGGAAAGATAGAGCCCGTTTTCACCGCTCACTGCGCCATGGAGGAGAAATTCAAGCGAAAGTGAAGTCTTGCCTGTGCCGCAGTTACCGGTAAGCAGGATTGTGTTGTTTCGTGGAATGCCGCCGCCGAGTATACTGTCGAGCCCTTCGATTCCTGTGAGACACTTTTCTCTGCCTATGCTGCCCAGCGTGGCAGATTTTATTTCCTCCTGCGATGTCTTCATAAGAATCTTGTAGACAACCGGGCAATACGATTAATAACCTTTTTTACGGAAGTGGCAGCAGTTGATAATCGGTTGCGGAGTGGGAGGTTCACGCGATGCATGCGGATCCGGTAACTGTCGCCTCCTTAACGCTCCATCCCTTTGAGTACCGTCGAACGTGCCTCTCATCTCCTGCAGCGGGAAGGATGCGCAACCTGCAACTGAGCTCACAAACAGGAACGAAAGTGACAGAATCGCAAACTGAGCGAAGACGCCGATCCTGTGTCCCATATCTGCCCTGTCTCCGGTAAAATGTGTCTGTTCCCAGCATTTCGATACGGTTCATAATACATTCGAAAAAACAGTCCGACTTACCAACGGCAGACACAGGTATGGTGCAACCGTCGATAGCAGTGTTCAAAATTGACACCGGTAGGCTTAAAATATCACCCGAATGCTTTTGATTGCGAAGTGCACCGCATGGAGTTACGAACGGTGCAAAAACAACGGGAAGTAATTAAATGGCTGAACAACTGGATCAGTTTGAGATTGCGGTAGCGCAGATAAAGAAAGCGGCAAAGATACTGAACCTGGATGCGGGCATGGTGGAAATACTGACACATCCCAAGAGGGAGCTGACAGTTAATTTCCCGGTGCGGATGGATGACGACTCAGTGCGTGTGTTTACCGGATACCGTGTGCAGTACAACTATTCCCGCGGGCCCTGCAAAGGCGGAGTGAGGTACCACCCGAAAGTCACGCTCAATGAGGTCAGGGCACTTGCAGCATGGATGACATGGAAGACGGCCGTCGTGAATCTGCCCTTCGGAGGCGCCAAGGGGGGCATAATCGTGGACCCGAAGAAGCTGAGCCGCAATGAACTCGAAAGACTCACAAGAAGATACACGTCTGAGATAAGCATAATAATCGGGCCGGAGAAGGATATTCCAGCACCGGATGTCTATACAGATTCTCAGACCATGGCATGGATGATGGACACATACAGCATGATAAAGGGCTATTCGGTTCCGGGCGTTGTAACGGGCAAGCCTCTGAGCGTCGGAGGTTCGGAAGGCCGCAGCGATGCCACGGCAAGGGGCGCCATGTATGTTGCAAAGGCAGCCGCAAAAACTGCTGGAATAGACACAAAAAAGGCGACAGTTGCAGTCCAGGGATACGGGAACGCTGGTTCAATTGGCGCGAGACTCTTCCACAGCGATCTTGGTGCCAGAGTTGTTGCGGTCAGCGACAGCAGGGGAGGCATATACCTCAAAGAGGGAATAGACCTGCAGAAGCTCGACGCACATAAGGCGAAGAGCGGATCTGTCATCAATTTTCCCGGAAGCAGAAATATTTCCAACGAAGAACTCCTGACGCTGGACGTTGACATACTCGTGCCTGCGGCACTGGAGAACCAGATTACTGAAAAGAACGCCTCACTGATAAAGGCGAAGATGGTTGTGGAGGAGGCAAACGGACCAACTACACCGGCGGCGGACGAGATACTGTTCAAAAACGGTGTTTTCCTCCTGCCGGATGTCCTGGCAAATGCCGGCGGGGTAACGGTCAGTTACTTCGAATGGGTTCAGGACATACAGAGTTTCTTCTGGTCGCTGGAGGAAGTGAACCAGAAGCTGCAGAGGGTAATGACGACAGCCTATGAAGGAATACTCCCGATTTCGAAGAAGGAGAACATAGACATGAGGACTGCTGCATATGTGTACGCGGTAAAGAAGGTTGTAGACGCCCACATTGCGAGAGGTCTCTGGCCCTGAGCCGGTGCTGGCGCGTGATTATGCCCGTTCCTGAAAATAAACCACTTACACCTTCTTTTTCATATGAGCTTCAGCAGGTCCGACTTGGTTATGATCCCCGATATCTTTCCGCGCCTCTGCACGAGCACGGCCGGACTGTGATACAGAAGTGTGGCAACGGTCTCCACAGGAGTTTCTTCAGGAATGACAGGATAGGCTTCGTTCATCACTTCCTCCACCCTTATACCAGACAGTTCATCTATGCTCAGTCCCTGTCTCAACTTGACCAGTATTGCCTCTTCTGAGATGCTCCCGACGACGCTCTCTCCGTTCATTACCGGCATCTGCGAATAACCGCGCTTCTTCATCGTCTCACTGACTTCAGCAAGTGTAGCATCATCGTTTATAGCGACTATCGAGGCGTGAAGAACATCCTTTGCACTCTTCCTGATCTTTCGGACCTTCCCCTCACTTTCCAGAGCATTGAACACCCTTGTCACGATCTCGTAGCTCGCCGATATAGTGTTCCTCTCGAGTTTCGCAATTGTCGACTGGCTCACTTGCGACACTCTTGCAAGCTCATTCTGCGTCATGTCCAGCTGCTTTCGCATCTTCTTTATGTCGCCGATTGCGGGAAAAGGCATCGTTGCAGTTATGGCGTTCACATATTAATTCATATTGGAATACAAAGACGCGTTTTTCAAACACCGGAGGTGCATGGAGGATTCGAACGAGACGCATCATTGAAGCCGCGGGCAATTGCTGAACGGTGCGTTTTAGCCTCATTGCAAAACAAAAATCCCGCTGAACATCATATTCTGTTACGAATTTTTATATCAACGTTGGTTTTATTAAAGTTCAACATGAGAACCAGGCATGAGTGAATACGTGACGAATGTGAATGAAAGGCATGGAAGCTTCGCAAAGGGGCTCTTCTGCAAGGAGTGCGGTAAATCTTTTCCACTTTCAATGTCCAATGCGTGTGACGAATGCTTTGCGCCGCTTGAGGTGCGCTATGATGAGACAAGGGTGGAAAACGCCCTGAACAGGAAGAGCATAAGCGGCGGACCGTCCAGCATATGGAGGTACTGGCCGCTTCTTCCCGTCAATCCGGAATCTGGCATGGCCGGACTCAATCCGGGATTCACTCCCCTGCGGAATTGCAGGAATCTTGCGGAAGAGATAGGAGTAAAAGAACTGTTCATCAAGGATGATACGGTAAATCCAACTTATTCATTCAAGGACAGGCCGGTGGCCGTGTCTATTCCCAAAATACTGGAATTCGGACTCGCGGGAGTCGGATGTGCATCCACTGGTAACCTCGCCGGGGCGACTGCCGCGGCTGCTGCGAGATACCGCATTCCGTGTTATGTCATAGTGCCGTCGGACACAGATCACGCAAAGATTCTTTCTGCCCTGGCATACGGTGCAAAGGTAATCTCAGTCGAGGGAACCTATGACGACGCCAACAGGATTTCAAACCTTGTAACAGACAGGCTGAACGTGGGTTTCGTGAACATCAATCTGAGACCGTATTATGTTGAAGGATCAAAGACGCTGTCCATGGAGGTCGTTGAGCAGCTTGGATGGGAGGAACCTGACAGGATAATCGTGCCGGTAGGATCAGGAGCTCTGCTGACGGCAGTGAATAAGGGATTCGGAGAATTCAGGCAATACGGCATCAGCGAAGGAAATTGCATTATCTCGGGAGCCCAGCCCTCGGGCTGTGCAACAGTGGCAGACGCATATGCAAGAGGTGACAACGTCATCAGGCCCGTGCTTAAACCGGCTACAATTGCTGAATCTCTTGCAATAGGCAACCCTGCTTCCGGTCCGGAAGCCCTTTCTGTGATAAGGAATACGGGCGGTTTCGCGGATGCACCGTCGGACGAAGAGATTATCGAAGGTCAGATGCTCCTGGCAAGGAAGGAGGGAATATTCAGCGAGCCCGCGGGCGGCACGGTCATCGCCTCTCTCAAAAGGAAGGTTGAAGACGGAACAATAAGCAGGGATGAAAGGGTCGTTTGCCTCATTACTGGCAACGGACTCAAGACACCATCCCACCTGACGGGGAGTGTTGTGGGCAGCACATATGAAGTGAAATCGGAGATTGAGAGCGTACTGCCGATTTTCGGGCGCAATGCCATCAGGGTGTGATTGAATGGTGACTGTAAATTTCTCGTCCTCGATGCAGTCGATTACCAAAGGCAGCAGAGAGATGGAAATAGATTTTGAAGGATCTGTCGACAAGCTGTTTGAAAAGCTGGGAGGCATTTTCGGCGAGGAATTCAAGAGAAGGATATACCAGGAAGAGAGCGTGCTGAGGCGCTACATCAATGTATACGTCGACGGAAAAGACATCAGGTTTCTGGATGGAGAGAGAACTGCCGTCAGGCGTGACTCCACGGTAGATGTCGTGCCCGCGGTATCCGGCGGGTAACAGTGTATTTTGAAGTGAGTCCGCCTGCATGTGGCTAGCGGTTTCGGGCGATTGCAGCATTGCGATTTAGCGTCACCTTCGGGTAAACTTAATTAGACAGAGGGACTACTGTCCTGATGATACTAATGCAGTGCATCGAATGCCAGATGCCAGTCGAGCTAATAGACCTCAAGAAGTTCAGCGATCTCATGAGTCCGGCAGGCTTTGTGATTCTTTGCAGAGGCTGCGCCGAGGGAAGAGGACTGCACTGGGATAAAGGCAAACTCTGTGAAGCTTCTCTCAATGACTGAGCGGCGGAACTTCACTGCGCCTGTGCAGCATACGGGCCACGATTCTCTGAGAAATTTGCCGGAGGCTCATTGGCAATCGTTTGCAGTGAATGCAACATGCGCATATCCCCATGAGATGCGTGGCTCAATGCACTCGCCTGAGAAGATCGGCGGGATTGTCAGCGGGAGCAGAGCATGTTCTTCCCGTGCAGAGAAAGGCCGTCGGGCCGCGGGATGATGCGGATTTCAGAATCATCGAACGGACTTCTTCCGAATATTTCGGAACCGTTGCCGAATGAGTGTCGACGCAAACCACCTCCTTGCCCGGAAGATATATCATTCCGGCCGTGCGCCTCAATTCCCGAAACTCTGATGATGATGAGTCGCCCGCAATGACAATCTGAGGGACGCCGTTCATCTGCATATCCATGGCCTGGAACATTGCGCCCGCAAAGGTGCCTGACTCCAGACATCGCACGGCCGAAGATTTCAGTATTTTCTCTGAAAAACTTTCGAGTCTTAACTCACCTGTCAGAGAAGCCATCCGCTGAAAGAACATCGATGCGCAGGCATTTGAAGAGGCGCCGGGTGAATCGAATATCTGCACATTGTTCGAGGAGAGCATGTCTATGTCATTCTCTGAGTCAATTCTTCGGCTTGTATCGTTCAGAGCGCCGGAAGGAAGTGCGTAATCACGCTCCAGGATATCTGCAACATTCCCCGCGGCAGCAATGTACGCTTCGTCGCCGTGATAGCAGAAAGCGTCTATCAGTGCGTGACCCATGTGAACCTGATCCTCCAGCATGCCACTTACTGAGTGACCTGAACCGGCTGCATGAAAAAAGCCGTGGCCGGTGTCATAGAGGGAGGACAGCGCGAAGTCTAAGGCACTCCTGCATGCCGATGCGACACGGTCATCCATTAATGTCCTGGCGTACTCGTAAAGCGAACTTATGACCATTCCGTTCCAGTTGGAAAACACTGTTCTGTCGACGCCCGGCGACGGCCTGCGGCTCCTTGCTTCAAGCATATCGTTCTTCGCAGAAGAAATCAGTTTCAGCGTTTCGTCTATTCCGAGCGACATGCTCGCCGCGACCTCGTCCGCGCTCATGGCCCGGTAAAGCACATGCCTGTCTCTTCTGCCGTGCATTTCGGCCGTGCCGCGTATGTGGAAGTAGAGTGAGGCAGCCTCCCTTTCCCTTCCAGAAACTGCTCCGGACAGCTCCGCAGGTGTCCATGTCCAGTAATCGCCGTCGTCGCCAGGAAAAGCGTCGGCATCCTGGCTGGCAAAAAATCCGTTGTATCCGGAAAGGGTGTTCATCAGGAACCTGGAGATACCATCGGCCGTTCTCCTGTACTCTTCATCGTGGAATATCTGGTAGCCGTGCAGATAGTTGCGGAGGAGGGCCGCATTGTCGTAGGCCATTTTTTCAAAATGCGGCACTATCCATATGTGATCCGTGGAATACCTGTGAAAACCTCCACCGATCTGATCGTAAACACCGCCTGACTGCATCCTGTTGAGCGTCATGAGTATTATCGGCACAACGTCCGTGACTCCTCTGCTCTGTTGCGCCATCAGAAATTCCATGGCGGCAGCGTGTGGAAATTTTGGTGCATGCCCGAAACCGCCGTTCGCTCTGTCCGCTTCGCCGATCATCTGGTGAACCGCTGCAGAAATAATTGAAGGCTTCAGCTCGCCCGGAGTATCATGCTTCTCCTGCCTGATTGCGGCGGCGACGCGTCTCGCTGCATCTCTGGCGTCGCTGCCGTCACCGGAATAGTAGGAACTGATCTTTTCCAGGACTTCCAGGAATCCGGGCATTCCTCCCGAGGACTCCGGAGGAAAATAAGTACCGCCGTAAAATGGTCTGCCACTGTCGTCGGTGAAAACTGTCAGCGGCCATCCTCCCTGACCGGTCATCGCATTAACAGCCTTCTGATATCTCGCATCGATGTCGGGGCGTTCGTCCCTGTCGACCTTGATTGCAACAAAACTGCTGTTAATCCTCTCGGCAATTGATTCGTTCTCGTAGGTGCCGTCGTCCATAACATGGCACCAGTGACACCACGATGCTCCGATATCGAGGAGAATCGGTTTTTTCTCCTTCCTGGCCCTGCTGAATGCCTCTTCACACCAGGGGAACCAGTCCACGCGCTGGTGAGAAGCCTGCCTGAGGTAAGTGCTGTGCTCGTCCTTCAACCTGTTATTGTGATTTTCGGGAGAGGACATGCTTCAAATATTGAGCGTGCACATAGATATCGTTATTGTAGTTTTGAAATCTACAGCAGAGAGCAGTCAATACGCAAAAAATCGTGCGCAACGGCCCACGATTTTAAAAAATTTAAAAATTTTTTATGTGACAAACAGGGAAAAGAAAAATGAAGGGAAGAGTTTTTAGCCCTTCAAAAATTCAGGCGATTATTTCTTTCCCTTCTTTGCCTTTTTTGCAGTCTTTGCCTTCTTCTTAGCTGGCAAAAAGCATCACTCCGCCGGGGGCATATACTTTCATGCAAATAAAATCTCGCTAAGAAACGCAATGACGTTTTGACTCACATTTCATATCTCAAATTGTGTTTTTTTCAAAAACGATCTCCGCCGAAAATATGAATCTTTCCTGCAATCGGAGAAAATTCCTGCAGATTGAACCGATTCATTCCGGTATTCCGGTTTCACGTTGAACGAGCGAGGAGACGGCGTCCTGACAGCGTGCCCCGTGCATCTTCAATGCCGAGAGATAGGATACGCTCTCACGCAGAGATGCCACATTGCCTACACGTGAATCCAGCAACGAACCTGCCAGGATGGAAGATGAGCAATGGCAGAGTGATTCGGAGTGCAGACCCGTTTGATCGCAACTCACAGCAAACTTTGCAACGTAATTCGAGGCGCGCATGACGCCGGAATCTCCAGGTCCGCGGGAAATAAGAGTCAGAAGAGCGGAAGGATCTCCGCTTTCAAACATCGCAGCAGCCTCTTCAAATTCGTACGTGGGGACGTCGTCGCGGGTCTGCCGATCCGCGGCAGGTGCAGAATATATCTGCGAAAGATGAGAGGCCACCGTCATCATTTCCATTATATCCACGGCCTTAAGCGAATCGGAGGAAAGAGCAGATTCGAGGAGAGAAGAAGAGTTCTGAACTGCGAACTCGTATACTGACTTTTTCACTGAGCCGTAAGAATTCAGAAGTGCCTCGAGGCAAACAGCATCCAGAATGTGGCGGGCACTGATGCCTTTGCGCAGTTCGTCTGCGATGACCCGAAGCGTCATCTCGGGAATGCCGCTTCTGATGGACTCTGCGACCCTCAGATTCGGACCGTCGTCCGGAACATAATCGTTTTCTGCGACTTTTCCGGCGGAAATACCGGCATACTTCAGCGCCTTTCTGACGCTTGATGCGTCGGATGAAAAAGGGGAGCTGGTGACAGCGGATACAGCAACGCGTGCGGCGGCTTCTGTGACTCCCTTTCCGGAAAGCATGCATCGTATCGCGTTCAGCAAAAGGGAGGGCGGAAAGGAATAGGAATATCTTCGGACCGCTTCATCCCTGAGTGTATCCATGAGCAATTCGTCTTTGCCGCGCGACGCCAGTTCCGAAGCGAGTCCGCATGCCCTGTCCCTCACTCCTGCATCAATCGCTTTGAGCAGTTCGAAGACAAGCTGCGTGGAAGTCAGAGACGCCCCAGTGCTTTCGACCGCTGCCGGCGTTTCGTAACCGGAGGACATCATCACGGAGTGCAGGATTGGCAGCTGAGTCTCACGTCCTTTCAGAAATGTGTTTATGTGCCTGGAATGATGAAGAATCCTGACGGGAGAGAATCTGTCCCCCGGCGGATATTCAAGGGAAAGCACGCTGTTGGCAACCATTGTGAAATTTGCCTTAAAACCTAATTTTCCGAATGCCTGGTTTGCAGCAACGAGCGCTTTTCTTCCGCCGGTTCTCAAAACTGTCCTGTAGTCATCTTCATCGAACTGATTTTCAGAATCTTCCGCCATCTTGTCAGCGACCTAAATTCATTCATGCGGAGCATGCCTTCTCTCTACTGGGCCTTCCTCTTTAACGCCCGCTCCTGACGTTTTTTCCGCCTTTCATCGCCCTCGGCGAATGCTTTCCGCTCCTGATCGTTGACGAGAACGAGTTTCGGCACAGGCCTCGGATGACCATCGCGGTCGAGGGCTACCATGGTAACGAGAGAGTCGCCTGCACTGTGAGATTCTCCAGTAATCAGATTTTCTGCCGTCACATTGACTGTCACCTCCATCGAGCTGTTTCCCACGTATGTCAGCTTGGCGTCGAGTGTCAGCAGATCGCCTATATGCACCGGATAGAGGAAATCCATGTGCTCTATTGAAGCGGTGACGACATTTGAATTGCAATGACGCAGCGCGACGAGTCCGGACACTTCATCTATCATTTTCAGTATGGTTCCACCAAACACGTTTCCAGCTATGTTTGCGTCCGTAGGCATCATAACGCGTGAGATGTGCGATTCGCTGTCCGAAATCTTCTTGCTGCCTGCCTGCATATTAATCAGCACCAACACAAACTGTCTACGACTATAACACGATTCCGTCTTTGCGGTACACAGCGTCGAGTCTGCGCGCCGTTGTATCGAATGCCTCCGGAGAAAAGTCGCACGCTATCCATCTCCTCCCTGTTCTTGCCGCGACGGCAGGCAATGTGCCGCTCCCGCAGAAAAAGTCGGCAACCGTGCAGCCTTTGTCTGTGGAAGCCATCACAATCCTCTCCACGACAGATTCGGGTTTCTGAGTGGGATAATGCGTGTTTTCAGGCTGATTTCCCCTGAGCGCAGGGATGTCCCACACATCCCTCTGTGAAACTTCCGTATAGAAACCGTTCCCGTCCTGCTTTATGTCTGTGTTTGAAAAACCATACTTGTATTTCAGGTATGACTTCTCGGTGCCCATCCTGAAGCGGTATCTGCGGCTCTTTGAATAGAAGAGTATGTTGTCGTGTTTCCGGCTGAAATGTCTCCTGGACGCGCCACCGGTCTTGTAAGACCAGATTATTTCGTTTACCAGATTCTCATATCCGAATATGGCGTCCATTTCCACTTTTACATAATGGCAGGCATGCCAGTCAAGATGGACGAATATCGAGCCCGTGTCCGAGAGAACTCTGTGGCTGAGACGCAGAAATCTGCCGAGCCATGATATGTACGTTGCCATGCTGCTCCACTGGTCGTTGAAGGAGGCTGCGCCCTGATGCCCGTGCACAGGACGTCTGAGGATCCTGTTGCTGAAAAATGGCGGATCCATGTATATCATGTCCACGCTTCCCGGCCCCAATTGTCTGAGAATAGTGTCTGCATCCGAGAGGTAAAGGATGCCGTCGGGTTCCGAATACCTGCTGCTTCGTTTCATCGCCGCGGTATAGTTCGTTCCCCTTTTTCAATCATTCCTCCCGCGGGTACGTGCTGATGACCATTACTGAGGCAGGCCGCACAATCTGTTCATATGGCGGTTGAACGGGTGGTTGAACAAACGCATCTGCCGCTCCTTGCATGTCTGGATCTCAGAATGCCGGTGATTTGAAACGGATGCGCCCGGCGACTGCAGTCATTAGGACAGCCGGTTTGCGCATTGCCGCCTCGATTGAGCGTTCTGCCATGACGACCGCATCTCCATAACTTCCTGGTTCCAGCATACCCAGCCTTCCCTCTTCTCCCGACGCGGCGCCGGCCCATGCGGTATACATAAGCAGGGCGGTCTCTGAGTCAAGCGCCTGATTTGCAGTCAAATCCGCAATCCTTACACCTGCGTGTTTTCCCCTGTCCACCGCGGAGAGTATTCCTGTCCACGGATCCAGCGGTTCTACAGGCGAATCGCTCGATCCGACTGGTTTGAGTCCCAGATCAGTGAAAGTCCGGAAGAGATAACAGTCGGAACATCTGTCGCCAAGCCTGACCGGGAGCCACCAGTCTCCGACAAGAAAATGAGGCTGAACAACCAGAGTCGGATGCATCATGGCAATCTTCCGGATCACATGCGGAGGAGTGAGAGCCGCGTGTTCGATCCTGAGTTTATTTCCATCCAGTCCTGCTTTTTCAGCGGCGGCCAGTACTTCTTCGATTGCCCTGTCCCCTATGGCGTGGGCCGCCACCATCATGCCTCTTTCGCGTGCTATCGTCATGTATCTGATGAAATCCTTCTCGTCGGTGAGGCGGAGGCCCGTTGTCTGAGCGTCTTCATAGGGTGCAGAAAGAAGAGCGGTTCTTCCGCCGAAGCTGCCGTCGGCAAACAGCTTGACGCCGCAAACCCGGAACATATCGTTCTGATTACGCACGTCACGATATTCTCCAAAAACAGCGAAATCCCGCGCCGACAGAAACAGACGGAGTCTGCAGTTCAGATCATTTCTGGAAAACAGGTCTCTGCACGTGTTGAATTCCAGACTGTCGGAATCCAGGGACATCAGCGTTGTCAGTCCTCTCGAGAGCGCATATTCAATTGTCTTCCCGACGGCATCGCCGGCTATGGATGAAACTAGTTCTGTTCTGAGTTCGGTGAGATGCTCGATGGCTCTGTCGAGGAGGACACCCGTCGGAGCGCCGGATTCGTCCCTCCGTATTATGCCTCCCGGGGCATCCGGAACATGTTCCAGACCGCACTTCTCTATTACGAACGAGTTTACAGAAACGACATGGTGACAGAATCTGAACAGCATGACAGGTCTGTCGGTTGAAATTTTATCCAGATCATGCCTGTCCGGCAGCCTGTGCTCTGCAAAATTCTCCTCATCCCAGCCACCCGATATGAGGAATGGCATATCCACACATCGCTTTCGTAATCCGTCTACCATATCACTTATAGAACAGAAACCGCGGAGCTGACCCATCATCATCTCTACACCCGTTTCCAGAAGATGCATGTGGGCATCCACCATCCCCGGAAGTACAAGACTCCCGTGTGCGTCTATGCGCAACAGGCTGTCATCATCGCCTGCCTCCCGGAGAACAGTGTCGTTGTCACCAGCGCATGCCACGACGCCATTTCGAATCAGGACGGCCTCCGCATACCTCCTGCCTGTGAACAGATTCGCGTTGTAAATCAGCATGTCTCCCCTGTCCGCCGCTGCTGCCGCGTCCGCATCATACGCCGACACTCCCGAACCGGTTGATCTCTCAGTAACGATCGTAATGGATACCGTACTCCTGAAGTGCGACCCCGTGACCTTTCTCCACCTGACCGATGATGTCCGCTTTCAGTCTGTGTTTTCTTAGGCATCTGACTGCCTCGTCGCCGTGTCCCTTCCTCGCGACAATGACAAAGCCTATGCCCATATTGAACGTCTGAAACATCTCGCTGTCAGGTATGCCGCCGTTTTCAGAGAGAAAAGCAAAAATGCGTTGAGGTCTGGGCAGATCGGTTATGCTGAACAGGACCTTTTCGTTTAGACGGAGTATGTTTCTCATTCCGCCGCCGGTAATGTTTGCCATGCCTGTAATGCCTCCATGCGAAATGCATCGGAGGACCGGCCTTACGTATATTGTGGTGGGTGTGAGCAGCACATTGCCCAGAGACTTCCCGGATTGAAACTTTTCGTCAAGCGGTATGCTCTTTTCGCTGAGAATCATCCTGACGAGGGTAAAACCGTTGGAATGAAGACCGCTGCTCGCAACACCTATGATCTCATCCCCCGCCTTTATGCTCCTGCCTGTGATAACTTTCCTGCGCTCCAGGAAACCCAGACAGCTGGCGGAAAGATCGAGTTCGTTCATCATGTGGCCAAGGACAGCAACCTCTCCGCCGACGACGGTAACATTTGCCGCTCTGGCACCGCGGTTGAGCCCCCGTCCCAGTTCAGCGCCCATTTCTGGTTCCAGCGAGGGCGTCGCGACGTAGTCCACAAGCGCGATCGGTTCAGCACCTATGCAAATTGTATCGTTAACATTCATGGCCACACAGTCGATGCCGACTGTGTCCCACTTGTTCATTTTCCGGGCGATCAGCAGCTTCGATCCAACGCCGTCTGTGGAAAGCGTGAGCAGATGTTTTCCAAATGTCACGGCGGCGGTGAAATGACCGGTGGCAATCACCGGACCGTTCACGCTCCTTCGGTATTTCAGCTCGCGGACCAGGGATGATATAAAGATGCTTTTGAGGTCTATGTCTACACCGGATGAGGCATACGCGCCGCGGGACAGGCTCATGGATGTGCGATGTCGCACGGGTGAATAAAATCTTCGCAACTGTGGTTGGCTGAGCAAGCCCGGCCGAATTGCCAGATAGATTTATTGAATGGTTCGACGCTGCTCCTGAAACAGCCGCCGGGAGCGTGAACGACTGGGCAGAAGGTGGATGAAAGACAGGAAGAGGGATTATTATTACCTCAAGGCAAAGAGGGAAAATTACAGAAGCAGGGCGGCGTACAAACTGGCCCAGCTTCAGAACAAATTCAATTTCATGTTCGAAGGCATGAAATGCGTCGATCTCGGCGCCGCTCCTGGCGGATGGCTTCAGGTTGAGAAGGAAATTGCAGGCCCGAGTGGCACCGTGATTGGCATTGACCTGGCGCGCATTAAGGAGCTGGAAGGCATCCTGACCATGAAAGCGGATGTGACAGACCCTTCAGTCGTGGAAAAGGTGCTGGATGCGGCCGGAGGAAAGGTGGACGTTGTGCTATCAGACATGGCACCTAACATAAGCGGAAACTACGATCTGGACCATGAGCGTTCCGCGGCGCTCGTACTGGCGGCATTCAATGTTGCCAGGCGAGTGCTGGCGGGCAACGGCAGTTTTGTCGCCAAGCTGTTTGAGGGCAGGTCGGAAAAGGAAGTTTTCACGACCGTGGCCTCCGTATTTGAGGATGTGCGCATGTCCAAGCCCGTTGCCAGCAGGAAACAAAGTTCTGAAACCTATGTGATTGCGACAGGATTCAGGGAATAGCGCCAGAGGATGATGCGGATGCCTTCTGCGATGTCTCCTTCAGTTAACTTTGGCCAGTTCCCTCTTTATTACTTCCATGTCGGGCAGCTTTGAGGCATCCTCCGTCACCCACTTGTACCTGAGATTGCCCTTGCCGTCGACTATGAACACGGACCGCTTGGCAACGCCCTTAAGACCCAGGAATTCCTCATAATATACGCCGTAAAGCCTGGATACCTCATGATCGTAATCGCTGAGAAGGTCGAAGTTAAGCGAGTTTGTCTTCTTGAAAGCATCATGAACAAAATGACTGTCGCCGCTTATTCCTACGACTTTTGTGTTCAGTGCCTCGAATTCTTTCAGGCTGTCACGGAAGGTACACCACTCGTTAGTGCACACCGAACTGAAATCGCCCGGGTAGAACGCTATGACGACCGTTCCCTGCTGTACGAGTTCGCCGAGAGACACTTTCTTGCCCACTGCCTTGGGCAGGGTGAAATCCGGAACTTTTTCTCCCACTTTTAATTCTGTCATGATACAGAGTATGAGTTGCAGGAAATAAGTTTTTGGATTCCGTCTATGGTGAGCATAACGTGTTAGACTGGCGGCCGCCTTATGTGAGTCGATGAGTGTTCCGCCATGCGTAGCGTTGAAGGAGACAGGAATGGACACGAACCTTGGCAATGTTTAGCAGTCACTGATTTCCCAAGACGTTTCCTGAAACGATTTTGAAGGTGATGCTGCACTCGACGATTTTGCCCATGCCGAGCAGGAAAGCGTTGAAACGAAGCGTATTATTGACGCTGTAGGGCATGCCGCCGTTTGAATAGTACGCATGCATATTCATACCGGAGAAAATAGAGAGCGGTGTGACAAAGTTGTAATAAGATGAGGAGAAAAGCGGCTCGTTCTGCAATGCGGGGTAGTAGTTTAGTGATATATTGCCCCAGTTTCCGTAAGGCGGCATGGTCCTTGAAACATTTATGGGATTGTAGCCTGTATAAAACAGCCTGTAGGGAGAAAGGTAAAAGGTGCCGTTCTCCGGCTGATACAGAGAGTTGTACTGCGAAAGGTCCTGCTGCATATACGTCATTAAGAAACCGGATGTACTGTTGGCAGCAGCATTAACGTTTATCCTCAATCCCGATGGCCTGAGATTTCCAGCGATATGACCGACGATCCAGCCACCGAATCCAAAAACAACGGGATAAGCAGGATTGGAGCCTCCCAATGTGTAAGCATACCCGACTATTTCGAAATATGACGAAGTGTGCGTTTCATTGATGAACGTGATGCTTGTCAGGTTATAGGCAACCATATTGCTGCGGGGCCCTGTGCCGTTCCCCCATTCCAGCCACTGGACAGCGCTTCCGTTCAGCAGATAGAGCCAAGCATGGACACAGGCGGATGAGCTGTCTATGAGCGACCTTATCGCGTCGGTGTCGCTGTCCATTGGTTTCCTCATCACCATGCCGATATCGAACTTTATTCCGCCGGTGACAGGAACTGTTGTACTGATGCGGTGGAAATCGTTCGTTCCGTTCTTCTGCTTTCCACCGACAACCAGCGTGTCATTACCGCCGTAGTATTCCGTGTCCGAGCTGTCTATTGCGCAGATGACCTGTTTCCTGAACAGCCCCATCCTCCGTGCGGTGTCGAGCACCGACGAGTTCACCGACTGCAGCTCCCTCTCCAGGCAGCCGGCGTCTTTGCTTCCCGGCAGGCGCCTTGCAGTCCATCCGGACGGCAGATGCAGCTCCCGGTTGCTTCTGAGCCTCCTGGCCGTTCCCTGTATGTATTTTTGTTCGAATGCTGTCTTCAGGAGCACGTTCAGGTGGTCTTCTGCACTGTACTTCGCACGTTTGCCCGGCGACAGTGAAAAACCAATGTCCAGAAAGCCGAGAATATGTTTTTGTACTTCCCTCTCAATCTTCCTATCACACATGGGCATCCCATCCCTTTCGAATGCGTTTAAAGAGAGAAAGAAAGCGTTTTCAACGGGATGGAATGCCTTCCCGTGATGTAATGCTTACTGTGAGCGTGTTTTGAGTAAATCGAATGAAAATTCAGAGAACAACATATTTCCTGCTCATGTACTGAAGCTACGGTAGTCTATCCCTTTATGGCATTCAATGTGCGGGACTACTTTCAATATGCAAACTTTAAAGAGGTTGATTGTGTCACCATGTGCAAGGTGCAGTATTTGCCGAGCGAGAAGGAAGCACAGTTTGAAAAGCTCTGGGAAGGTGACACTCCATCGGGCAAGAACGAGGCAAAATCGCTTCAGTTCAGGCAGAAGATGAAGATGGCCCTCGTTCAGAAAGGCGTTCTGCTCAGCAAGGAAAATGCCAGAATGTACTGGCTTGGCACGCTCAACACCGAAAGAGAGAGAATCGAGCCGGATCGCGGCGATTTCAGGGACAGGGGCCAGAGGAACAGAGGAAGGCCGGGCAGAAGATAGTCCCGTTTGCGCATCAAGAACTGCGCCTTGCACTGCAGGATAATCGTACAGTGTGTTTTTTATACTGCGGAGCAGACGTATACACAGTGATTAACTGACAGTTGACGAAAGGGCAAGAGTCAGATATCTTATGAAATCCGTCCTCAATGTCGACATACAGGAAATAGCGGACAAAGCGATGAGGGACATGGATTACAGCATAATGTACCGTTGACCACGTCCCGTTAAATGGTTTGAGCGTTTGCCTGCTTACCTCAGCTCCACAAAGACCGTCCTGTAGTAGCGCAGGTCCAGAACGGCGAACCCTCTGGCTCCGTTAAGGTGCACAGAGATGGCGTACTTGCCGTTGGGGAGATTGAAGTATGCGGCACCATGCGCATTTGTCATGTTTGTTTCAAACGGAGTGAGTGTTATCGTTATCGTTCCGTTTGCGGCCACGCTGTGTGTGATGGTGTACACAGTAACGTTGGCGTCTGCGACGGGAACCTTCTGGCTACCCGACCAGGTCCACGCCACTATTTCCAGATACTCTCCGTTGTACGTGCTTTGTGTGCTTTGTGTTCCGGCGCTGCTGCTGGCACCGAGCTGGCTTGAAGCATTTGCCATGCTGACGGCAGCAAACCCGCCTACGGCGATGAGCGCTGCCAGAGACACGGCGAGATACTTCGCCTTCTTTGACATTCCACCTTTCGGTTTATTGGCCATTCATATCACCGCACTGCTGATTTGCCTATGCCTTTATGTGCAAAAGGAACGCATCGTATGTACGAATCATTAATAAGTTTGACAGGATGGTCATACAATCCCGGGCAGATTGTACTATGGTTGAAATCTATCCAGTCTTTGAAGCGGCTGTTTCGGCGATTACACTGCTTGTTGCACTCCTCGTTTCATACAGGGCATATAAAGGATACAGAGTCGCCGGTAACCTGAATCTGCTCATTCTGGCAGGAGGTTTTGCGCTCGTTGCACTCGTTTTTGCCTTGGAGGCCGTTGGAGCAATCACCAGTCAGCGCCATGCGGCAGGACCCGGCATAACGTTCCTTTTTGACTACATTGTGACAATGATTGAGGTCATTGCCTATCTACTCATTATGCTGGCTTATCTCGTAAAGCCGAAGGTTGAGGACGTGCTGCCCGCGGTTGCCGTATTCCTTCTCCCTTTCACATTCCAGCTATTCATCGTGATACTGCTTGCAGTCATTGTATTCAGCGTGTGGAGGAGCTACAGAAGTGGGCCAACGGCGAACACGGCGCTGGTGCTCTCGAGTTTCTCCATCCTTTTCATCCTGCACCTGGTCAACGCGCTGCTGGTATTTTCTCCCAGAGTCCAGGCTGCCGGATACCTGTACTACGGCATAGTCCAGCTTCTCGCGTTCGGCCTGCTGTATATGGCAGTAGGACAGAAGCATGAGAGCGGCGAGCACAAGGAGAGAGACAATATTGCCTGAAAGCAGCTACAGATCCAAACCAAGAATACTGGCAGACATACTCAGCGCCATCGCGGGAGAAGGGGATGCAAGACCCACTCACATCATGTACAGGGCCAACCTTTCGTACGACAGGCTCCTGAAATATCTCGGACAGATGGAGGCGGGAGGGTTCGTGGAGAAGAAGGACGACGGAGATAAATCCACATACAGCATAACTGACAAGGGACGGTACTTCCTGAAGGAGTTCAGAAAGGTGGAGGAGTTTACGACTGCATTCGGGCTCAAATTGTGAATAAGAGGAAACGAACAGCATGAACGAATACAGCATAGAAATGAGAATATGGATAGGCAGCATGGCAGGCGACGTCCAGAGAGCGGTGGAAATCGACAACGGTGATTTTCTTGCATCTTCGGCCGATGGCGAAACAATCATTGCGCGTGCCTCTTCGGCATCTCTGATGAGCCTGTTGCGGACTGCGGACGATTTCGTGGCCGGAGTCGAAGTGGCATCGGCCGCTATGCTGAGGAGGGATGTTCCCTGACATCTACAGCGACGCCCTTCCTGAAAGCGAGCATCTCCTCCCTGTTCATTGCCGCACGACCGCATGCGAGCAGCCTGTCCATTCCGTCAACAACAATGCACTCATCACCAGGCCTGATGCAGGCATCTGCTTCCTTCACGAATTTGCAGAACAGGCTCTTCCCTGAAGAGACAAAATCGGCTGCGTCGTCTGAACAGACGACTCTCATGGCCGGCGGTTGAGTCGCCGAATGAATCAGTCTGGCGCCCTCGAATTTTAGAGAGAAGAGACCCTCGCCGGTTCTGAAGAACAGTATCTGTTTGCCGTCCCTCAGGACCATGCGGAGCTTTCCAGTGCTGTTTGAGTGTGTGAACTCAATCTTTCCACTGAGCAGGGAGGCCGAGAGCCCTGCCCCGAACTGGTATTCACACACCTTCCTTATCAGATCGATATACGCGAAGGCGGGAACGGTATTGCCTCCCCTCCTCCACTTCCCTTCCACACTCCTGAAAGAACCGTAACCGAATTTGCTCAAGTATTCCAGCACACGCGGTTCCGGTACCGCGTTTAAGGAGTATGAGGACTGCGCGAACGGATAAGTTTCGGTCAGCGTAATCGGCATGAGACCAAACGGCGTTCGCGCAACTATGTCCTCATCGCCGCTCTTCAGAGAGAAATCGAGATGCGAAAAATAGGGTTTCGTTCCGCCGACCAGAAGCATATCTCTTCCTGTGCCTGCCCTCATCGCATCGAGTCTGTATGAAAACCTGCGAATGGACGGTCTGGAGAGCGAGACGCCGTCGACTACGGACACGCCGGATTTTCTCGAGATCGGTTCGAATCTTTCCAGAAAATCGTAATGAGTCAGGAGAGAAATATAGGAGTCGAACAGCGACGGATTCGATCGCGCCCTGTTCTCGGCGAGTTCCCATAGGCGCTGCTCGCGGATCGCCTGCTTGACGAGTCTTATTTCCGAAAAAATGATGTGCAGATTGTGTCGTGCGAGAATGCCTGTTCTCTCTGTCCTGTCCGCGGACTTGATTTCCTTCAGCGTGTGATCGCTGCATACGGGGCAGAGACAGGGATTGTACTCGAGTTCAGACAGATGAACGGTGCGATCCGGAAAAATCAGCCTGTCGTCCTGAGCGTATTTGGCGTAGGAGGCCGAGTCGAAAATATCGCAGCCCATCAGGGCCGCGATTGGAAAAATCAGGGGATGCCCGGCTCCGAAGAGGTGCACCGGGCAAGCGGGATTCATTCCTTTTTTTGATGCCATCACGACATCGACCAGCTCTGGGTACATGCCCCTTTCCATAAGGGGAACTATCCCCCCCACAGCCATGTAATCGGCACCGAGTGCAGAAAGTTCCCTGGCCGCACGCTCCCTCAGATCCGGATAAAGCGAGCCCTGAACAGTGCATGCAATAATGCCTCTCCCCCCGTCGAGGCGGAGGGCCGTCGAGGCACGATCGGTCGTTATCCTCACTGCTTCCTCCGCCTTTTCTCTGGAAAAATCGGGTTCGGAGAAGATATCCAGGACGGTTGAAACATCGCTTCCGAATGCACGCTGCAGCGCCACTATCTCGTTTGCATCAATGCCCAGATTTCCGTATACATAACTCTGAAACGTCCCGCTGTCTGTCATTACTGGTCCGTCGAACTCCAGCAGGCCATGAACTCCCGATGACGCGGCAATTTCACGCAGCCTGGGGTCCCTGGCTATGATGTAGGAATTCGTGATGACCATCTGGGCACCGAAATCCTTCCTCATTTCGTGCGCAGTTATCAGTTTCCTGTTCGGATTAATCACCGGGAGCACAGTGGGGGTTTCCACGGGACCGTGCGGAGTCCGCAATGTGCATATCCTGCCCATGCCGTCCCTTTCAATCAGCTCGAAATCTGCCGACATCCAGACCGGAGTCAGCACCTGTTATTATAACTAAATTACATTTCATGGCAGATGCCTGCTTCACTTCCGGAACTAGCAGCCTCGGTGGCGCTGATGTTCTTTCTGCCTGGTCTTGCCGCCGTGCTTGCATTCGCGGAAAAGGAGAGCCGGTGGAGAAACGATATCGCAGAACTCGTTGCAGCCTCTGTCGGAATAAGCGTTGCGACCTCAATCATACTCCTTTTCCTGCTCACACTGGTGTACGGGTTGTACGGGCAGTCGCTGAATTTTACTGTATTCATAGTCATTCTTGTGGCGATCGCCGGGGCATTCCTCGTCATTGCTGCAACAGGACTTGGAAGAAAATCCGGTTACAGAAGACGCAGAGGAGAGGGAAAAAATGCAGGAAGATAGATTTCAGTACAAACTGGTGGTCGTGGTGATATCCGACCTGAAACTTTCGCCGGGAAAGATGGCGGTCCAGGTAGCGCATGCTGCTGTCGGATGTGCGCTGGAATGCAGGGAACGAAGCAGGAAGAAGTTCGAAGCATGGCTGAAGGAAGGACAGAGGAAAGTGGTCGTCAGGGTAAAGTCGTTGAGTGAACTTCACATGATAAGGGAAAGTGCCCGGGCAAGGGGACTCATCACGAGTCTGGTTGCCGACGCGGGTCTGACAGAGGTGCCGCCTGGGACGGTGACGTGCCTGGGAATCGGTCCTGCGGGAAACGAGGAAGTGGATCCTGTGACAGGGGGTCTGCAGCTCCTGTGAGCGCTTTATGAAGAGTCATACCAGGGTAGTTGCGTTTGACGACGGAAAATTCGAATTCAGGCAGGGAACAGTACCGCTGGTGGGCATCGTGGCGAGACTCCCTTCATATGTTGAGGGAGCCATCGTCACGGGCTGCACGGTGGATGGAATAGATGCTTCGGCCGCGATAAGCGATGCGGTAAACAGATCCAGACTGAAGGATCAGCTGAGAGCGGTGTTCCTTGACGGAATTGCATGCGGCGGTTTCAACATATTCGACCTCGACTACATACATGACCGCACGGAACTTCCAGTCATCACCGTGACGAGAAAACCCCCGGACATCGGAGCCATGGAAAGTGCGCTCCGCAAGTATTTCCCGAACTGGAAAGAGAGACGGGAACTGATCAGGGCTCACGATACGGTCAAAGTCCAGACCGAAAGATGGAAACTGAACGTGAGCTGTGCCGGAATCGATGCGGGTGAGGCGGTGAAGCTGCTGGACGCGGCAATAGTCAGAGGGAACTACCCTGAACCACTCAGACTTGCACATATATTTGCCGGTGCGCTGACCATGGGCGAATCCAGGGGCAAGCCCTGAATTCATTTAGAATGCAGTTTATCCTTCAACCGCCGTTCCGTATCTATCTGTGCCTTCTGAAGCATGTCGCTGTAATCTATGAATACGCTCTTGAGTTCGGTGAACTCCTCGATTGCAACGGAGCCCGCTTCCCTTCCTCCGGTTCCAGTGCTCTTGACGCCGCCGAAAGGCAGGTGTATTTCGGCGCCAATAGTAGGGGCATTCACGTAAGTTATGCCGGCGTCGAGCTGCTGTATCGCTCTGAACGCGAGATTCACATTTCTTGTGTATATCGAAGAGCTCAAACCGTACTGTACGCCGTTTGCGACTTCCACTGCCTCGTCGAATGAGGAAATCCTGATGACGGAAAGCACCGGGCCGAATATCTCCTCGGTACTGATTCTCGTCCCGTGTGCTGTTTCAATAATGGTCGGCTGTATGTAGTTTCCCCTGGAATATATTCCGCCTTCCAGCGAATTACCGCCCGTGGCTATCTTTCCGTTCTCCTTCTTCCCAATGTCTATGTAATCCATTATCCCCTTCTTCGCCTTTACGTTGATGACAGGACCCATGTCCACTCCATCCTCAACTGGATTCCCGATCTTCAGTTTTTCCACCCTGTCCACCAGCCTTCCCATCAGCTCGTCGTAGACCGCCTTGTGGAGTATCAGTCTGCTGGTTGCCGTGCATCTCTGGCCGGAAGTTCCGAAAGCACCGAACAGGACGCCGTCCAGCACTATGTCGAGATTGGCGTCGTCCATGACGATGACCGGATTCTTGCCGCCCAGCTCAAGGTGCACCTGTATGAGCCGGCGGGCGCCTTCGGTGTATACTTCCCTTCCTGTGTTCACGCCGCCCGTGAATGACATTGCCCTGATCCCCTGATGACGTATGAGGGCGGTTCCAGCCTCGGCACCGCTTCCGGTAACCATGTTTATGACGCCGGGAGGAACGCCTGCGTCGTTAACGAGCTCTATGAATCTTGCGGCACACAAAGGCGTGTCTGTTGCGGGCTTCAGCACAACCGAGCAGCCTGAAATCAGCGCCGCACCCATCTTCCATGACGGTATGGAAACGGGAAAATTCCAGGGCGTTATGAGTCCCACCGGACCCTTGGGAAGACGAATGCTCATGTTGAACTTGTCCGGAAGCTCTGAGGGAGTTGTTTCGCCGAACAGCCTTCTTCCCTCTCCGGCAATGTACTTGAAGAAGTCGATGGCCTCCTGAACCTCTCCCCTGCCTTCACTGAGTATCTTTCCCATTTCTGCCGACACCAGGCGGCTGAGCTCTTCCTTGTGCTTCGCTATGTTCAATGCCGCTTCAAAGAGTATTTCTCCCCGCATAGGAGCCGGAACCTCTTTCCATATCCTGAAGCCCTTCCCGGCGGAGCTGACTGCATTGTCGACGTCCCTCTCAGTACCCTTTGCAAACCGCGCAAGCACCTCCCCAGTTGCGGGATTCAGAGTATCAAAAAATTCATTTCCGGAGCTGTCTGTCCATTCGCCGTTCAAGAATATACCGTATTCCCTTACCATTGTATCACAGCCTGACTGTCTGACTTTGAGTCTGCAGGTAATAGATTAACGCTTTGCTGCAGCATGCAACCGTGTCCCGAAAAACGGAAATTAAATTATTGCTCCCGGATTATCTCCGGCCTGCGGCGGGAGTAGCTAAGCTTGGCCAACAGCGCAGGACTTAAGAGATTGTCTTGGAAATTCTGTCCCGCAGGGGTCCGTGGGTTCAAATCCCTCCTCCCGCACTTCTCCGAATAAGCGGAGCATGCAGATGGATACAGCCATCCCGGGTCACGCCGTTCGAATCGACGTTAAGAAAGCCATCGAAATGCCCGGGATTCACAAACAAATCATGATGCGCGGGAAACACGGCCGGCGGCATGCAGCCTGTGGTTAAACTGCAGATTGGCTTTACCAGAGGCCGGTCTTGGAAGTCACCATTTCGGTTCAGCCGATCCCCGGACTCCTCTCGTTCTTGAGATGTTTGCTTATGAGCCGGCTTGCCTCTCGCTTCCAGATATAGCGGTCAAACTTTATTCCCGGAGAGTTCATGAAAGCTTTCTGTTTTTCAGTCGCGAACAGCCCTTGTATGCGATTCCGAGCCTCCTGGTTTTCGTCGGGATATGCTTCATAAGCCTCATGGGACAGTTCATCGGCCATGGAATTCCTCTCCCGTGTTACCCATTCGAGCTTTACATTCCGATATTGCTCGAGCAAGTCCATCACGGCATTATACAGAGGAAGTATGTGCTTTGAATTGACAGAATAGAGGCTGCGGACTTGTCTCACGGCAAGCTGGCTGTCCCCGAAAATCTCGATATCGCTGATTCTCGGGAGAAGACCGCTTTCAAGCAGAACCACAAGACCTGTATATTCACCGGCATTGTTCGTGCTTCGTTCGGAGAAAGGTGTCGCGGCTATGCCGGATTTGGAAAAAATAAGTCCGCCGTCTCCATATATAAGGCAGCCATATGTTGCGATGCCCCATGGATTGACTGGGCTCACAGGCTCCATCAAAGAAACCGATGCACTTTGTCATTTTGTGTGCGCTCCTGTCTGAACCATGATTACCTGGAATGTCTTTAGCCTGATCATGACGTACCGTCTCCGGAACTGACCTGACAGACGCTCCGGAAACCACCTTGTAATGCACATTCTCCATTTATTCCCCTGCACTTCTCGTAATTATTCAGGCGCACCTGCACTGCAAGTCTCACCCGGCGAAGCGTTCGAAATGAAACCCTAATCGGGTCAATCTGTAACAGACTACAATATCCTGCCTGTTTCTTTCTTCCTGATATCGCGCAGATGAAATATAAGCTGCTGAAATTCAGGCGCTTCTCGTGGATCCAGACCCTGAAAATTGTTCGTACCGGCGTATCTGTTCATTACGATACCCCTGACGGGCACCATGAAGCCGGTGCCGCCGATCGGCTGGATATACAGAGTTGAAAGACCCAGCAAGCGGTCCAGTATACCCCCTAGAAACTATCACATCTGCCACGTTTTCAAGCGGCATTGAGTCTGTAGTATAGCCGATGATTCCACGCCTTCCTATGGTTCTGTGGTGAGTAATCCAGTAACTGTATTTCTTATAGCCGAGGAAGCCCGACGCAACACTGATGGAAATAATCAGCACTATGATAAAACCAAACATGCCCGCGAATATGAGAAAAAAGCTACCGCCCAAACCTCCTCCGGAGGATGAGGAACCTATGAACAGAGCGGACAAAGGCGCAAGTATGAACAGCCAGAGAAACAGCGCTGTGATGATACCGCCGAAGGCGAATTTCACAATCACCTTCCTCTTGGGCCTGAATTCCTTGAGTATCACTTCTCCATCCTGGAGTCTGAACGGGAGATTCTGTCCCGGCGGCACAGGGGGATAATTTCTGACGACGGGGTCGCTGGCGAAATCAATTGTGGACGGTCGTTCGACAGCCGCGCCGGCAGGAGATTGTTGGACGACGGCGGGCGCCTGATGCAGAGCAAATCCGCAGGACTCACAGAAGTTCACTCCGGCATTGACCGTTTTACCGCAGTTCGGGCAGTATGCCAAATTATTCACCGAAATTTTCACTGTAAAGCGGATTGTGTCAACCGCGATTCGCCGGGAGGAGCAAGAGAGTCCCGGGACAATCTTGCCTGCTTCACGTCTGTCTAAGTTGAAGCCGTCCGCATGTTTGACGCCACGCAGTTGCTCGCATCAAACATCGCCTTGCACAGGACGGAGTCTGTGCACAGCCTGGACAATTCTCATTCATATTTGGCTATTTGACCCTTGCTTGATTGGCCCAACAATCTTGCATCTCCATTTGTTCAATAAACATGAGCCCTTGCGGCATCAGACCGAATCGGAGTTTGCAATAGACTAAATAGATATTATTAAATTTGAGGTGCCATATGCCCAATTCATGGAGACGTGTTCACCGAGGCCGATAAGTGTCTGCTTCAATAGCGATAGACTTTCCAGGCTTTCCTCTGTGTTCGGGGCACTTTCCGTTACGGCGAGGCTTCAGATAATTCAGCTGATGACTATTTACGGGGAGATATGCACATGCGAGATATCATCCGCGCTGCGCCTGAAGCAGCCGACGGTAACTCACCACCTGAAGGCACTGGAGGAAGCGGGCATCATATATCGCAAACCGAAGGGCAAGTGGA
>JAKABN010000081.1 GCA_021796895.1 Thermoplasmata archaeon
AATAACTTTCTCAAGGCGCTTCCTGATTTTGCCCGTGAGCAGATGCCTCCTGTACTTCGGGCACCATACAAAATGGAGATTGAGAAGGGATACGGATGTCCTTTTGTGCCGATATTCCACAATGTATCGAATATCGACGATACCTATAACGTTATCAGTCGCTTCATCCAGCGAATGAATTCACGGGCTTTCGCGACCTTTTTAGGTAAGCATGGGTTCGTATTGCAGCACGGGACAATTTCCGGCACGCCGGACAGGAGGCCGGGTGCACTGTAAACCAGTCCCGCACAGACGAAATAACTTATTATATGGCAATTCTGCATTGCCGTTCATGACTGGCGGGAAAAAAATTCTGGTTACCGGAGGCGCGGGTTTCATAGGCTCGAACCTGGTAGAAAAACTCGTGCAGGAAAATGATCTGGACGTGCTTGACAATTTTTCAGCGGTCGACGACCGATACATAAGTCATTTGAAAGGCAGGAAAGGCTTCGCAATACTGAAGAAGGACATAACCAGACAGGCTGATTTCGAAGACATGGGTACCTACGATACGGTCTTCCACCTGGCGGCAGACTCCGACGTCCGCGGAGGCTCCGACAGACCGGTGTTTGACTTCGATGTCAACGCCGGAGGCACACTGAACGTGCTGGAATTCATGAGAAGACGCGACATAAAAGAAATTGTGTTCGCGTCCAGCTCCACTGTTTACGGGGAGGCGCAAAGAATACCGACACCTGAGGATTACGGACCGTACATGCCCATCTCGTCGTACGGAGCATCAAAGATGGCTGCCGAGGGATTCATTTCTGCATATTCACACTACTACGGCATCAGGGGCACCATATTCCGGTTTGCCAACATAGTCGGACGCAATTCGACGCATGGAGTGATATACGACTTCATGATGAAACTGAGGAAGGACGGCAGACATCTGGAGATACTCGGGGATGGGACACAGAGGAAATCGTACATGCACGTCTCCGATTGTGTGAATTCCATGGTTTACGTGCACAAGAGAAGCAGGAAGACAGACATATACAATCTGGGAAACGAGGGCACGACATCTGTGAGGAAGATAGCCGACGTCGTCGCGGAAAGGATGGGCCTCCCGGATGTAGAGTACAGATTCACCGGCGGAGAGGACGGAAGGGGATGGAAGGGAGACGTGAAGATAGCAGAGCTGGCCGTGAAGAAGCTGCAGGGCACGGGGTGGAAGAACAGATACTCGAGCGACGAATCCGTGCACGTATCAGCCGAAGAGGTTCTGAATCAGATAGCCCATGCCTGAGGAAAGAAAAGCGTTTCATCGGCAAGACTAATGTAGCCGGATGCATCAGGTAATCCCGTCGTGACGGCATGGAAAAGTACAGACTGACATGTTTGATGGTTCTCGTCACCGTCTGGGCCGAATTTGTCATAGCTGCAAGCGTAGTCTTCCTTGATCCGGGCAACAACACGTTTCCTTATTCCAGCATAGTGCTCACGTGGCCCGGGGTCCTGGAGCAGATACACAGGATTTGGGCGCTGATAATATTCATTGTATTTCTGGTCAACCTGCTTCTGCTGATATTCGACAGATCGCATGGCGGAAGAGCTCCCCCCCGGCTGCTGCCTCTGTCGGTGCTTGCCACTGTGCTTCTCTTTCTGCAGGCAAGTTTCGGCGCCATCACAATATGGAATTACGACTATCCGCCGTTCGTGGTGATGCATGAGGGAAATGCCGGACTCCTGCTCTTCGTCAGCTCGATTCTGGCCGCATACGCGCTTTACCAGCCGACTGGCGAGGATAACCTACCCAACCGAAGTAGAACGTGAAGCCAGCAGTTATCAGCACGAGGCCGCTGAAACTGAAATGCGCTATGATCACGAGCGCGTTGAACAGGGGCTGGGAAAGAGTGGCTGGTATGAGTGCGCCGATGACCGACTGAATGACCATCATACCTATTGTGACGTGCGCCATGCGATATGCCCCTGTTTCCCTGAGATAGCGCAATCCGACTATCCATGCGGCGATCATGATGACAGCAAAAATCCTGTGTATCAGCGGCAGCGCTCCCTGTCCCGTCGTGACAAAACTGCTGAGTTGAAAACCCGCATCCGTCGGGTCGTCGAACGTGACGAAACCTCCGAGCACGTACTCCACCAGAACAAGCAGGGAGAGCACGGACACCGTCTTTCTCACCGGATTCATGAACAACGATTATTTGCACAGAGGTTAAAAAGTGTTTGATTGCCGATGCGTGCAGTAACGAGTTGGTACTGTTTGTCGCTGTAGAGAGTGTCTTTGATGGCATCTCGGGCTGAGCAAAGGTTGCTACAATGCCAAAGGTGCTTCAAGTCACATTAGAAACGCATATCTGCATATCTTTTCCGGCGACAGCCCTCTGTTCAGCCGGCGCAACCGGATCCTGATCGGCCAGGAATCGTCAACCGGGAAATCTCCGCGGCGCCGGGCGATTCCGTTCCAGAGAGGAGAGAAGCTATCAGAAGAAATGTATTGGCTCGCCGGAAAAGCCGCAAACAGGTGAAGCCGATATTTGCGTTGGACAAACGATTTATATCGAAGTCACCTGGAGCATTTATGCACATAATCTCTTCAGATCTTACCCCCGATTCCAAAGCGAGAGAAGTCACAGTCGTTGGCTATTTCGAAGACTGTGTTCCGGAAAGCGCTGCTGACATCATTGAAAAGTTCAACCTTTCCGATTCCCTCCGGCTGTTTTCATTCACTGGCAGACGGAAGCAGTATGCCACCATTCCGGTCGGTGGAAACGTGGGACTGCTCATAGTCGCCGGGCTGGGAAAAAGAAGTGAATTTGATTACGAAACTCTGCGGGTCGCATTCTCAGGCGCAATTGCGCAATCAATGACCATGAATAAGAAGGAGGTCATGCTGTTCGCACCCGGTGTGCTGGACAGCAGGAAGGAGACCATTGAACTCTCCTTTATTTCAAGGCTTGCAACATACTCATTTTCCAGATTCAGGAAAAACAACGGCGGAACGAAGATTGAAAACATCTCCATCCATTCCTTGAATATCGATGCCGCAGATGTCGCCAGGGGCGATATCATTGGAGACTCTGTGAACTTTGCCCGGGATCTGGCCAATATGCCTGCAAGCATCGGTACACCAACCTTCTTCGTGGAACAGGCGCGCAGCATAAATGGACTGGAGGTGAGTGTGCTGGGCAGAGAAGATTTTGTCAGGCTTGGCATGGGAGGACTCGAAGCAGTATCGCGAGGATCCGGCGAACCGCCGAAGCTCATTATCATGAAGTACGGCAATTCTGCACACGCCCCGGTGATGTTCGTTGGAAAGGGGATAACGTTCGACAGCGGAGGCATATCCATCAAGCCCAGCGAGAATCTGGAAAACCTTAAGTTTGACAAATCGGGGGCAGCTGCGGTGATCGGCGCAGTCAGGGCCGTCTCAGCGCTCAGGATGAACGTCAGTGTCGTTGGCATCCTGCCGCTCACCGAAAATATGCCGGACGGCAACGCTTACAAGCCAGGCGACGTGGTGCGACATTATAACGGTGTCACCTCCGAAATAATAAACACGGACGCCGAGGGACGACTGGTGCTTGCCGACGCACTGTCATACGGCATTGACATGTTTCATCCCAGGGCGGTAGTGGATATTGCAACTCTCACGGGCGCGAGAATGATTGCTCTGGGGAACAACATCGGCGCCGTCATGGGAAACAGTGATGAACTGATTGAAAGCGTCATGGAGGCCGCGAAGTCAAGCTGGGAGCAGCTGTGGCAGCTGCCGCTCACCGAGGAGTTCAGGGAACTTATCAGGAGCGATATTGCAGACATCAGGAACACGGGCGGCAGGCCGGCTGGAGCCGAGACAGCCGGCGCATTTCTCAGCTATTTTGTAGGAGACGTGCCCTGGGTCCATCTGGACATAAACGGCAAGTCTGAGCCGGTGGGAAAGACGAACGTGAGCTATCTTCCGGCGGGCGCATCCGGATTCGGTGTCCGTCTTCTTGTGGAATTCGCGTCGCGCTTTTCAGACGGAATGCAGTAGAGCAGTTCTACAGTTTATCATTCAACGCAGCATCTTCCACTTTGCCCTCGACCGCTTTTGCCCTGCGTCTGCGGAAGGATGAAATCTTTGCCTGAATGTAATGCAGCACACCGCTGATGATCCCGTGCTTCGTCGCCGTGGTGCTTATCACGACCAGCACTATCGCCAGGTCGACGAGAATGCCGCTGCCGTAGGAAATCAGAAGATCGTGCAGCGAGAGGAATGAGAAGGCTACGTTCACAGCAATCGCAATCACTGTAGCGGCATCAACAGTGAAGACAACGAATGATCTGGTCCTGAGCCAAGTGCGTATCGAGATGTACGCCATATAGAGCAGGAATAGCGCCGCCACGAAACTTATGAAGTGAATTCTTCCTCGAACAGCGAAAAAGAGAAACGAGGAGAGCATCGCGGCCAAGTACAGCAGGCTGGCAAAGCTGAACAGGGTGATCTTGCCGGCTGTCCATGGTCTGGGCATCAGTCGGCGAATGTAGCCGACGAAGAGAGGAGTTGCCAGTGCGACAACTGCAATACCGACAAGGAAGGCAGGATGGAAGTTGACGGCAATCAGATACAGCAGCGCCGTCAGCCAGATGGCGCCGGCGACAAGCAGTATCCAGCCGTACGCTCTGAGAAACTTCCTAGCCTTCAAACCAGCCATTTCACCCAGCGCTCCGTCTGTTGCGGTGCGTCATGCATCTTCTGGCAATGACAAGTGGCGGTGTTTGTGACATTCTCTCCGGCCTGAATATCGGTGAATGTGCTCGCGATTCTTTCAAACGTTTTCTACCATCCTGCTGGTAATCTATTGCACTACACTTGATTGAAACTAATCAGCCTCGCTTCGAATAGAATTTTTCCGGGCCGCCCTGTTTGAGCCACTTATCAAATTCATAGAGTGAAAGACATAATATCTTCCGCCTGCCTGCCTCTCTCACAACACCCCTGTCTACCCTTTCCCCAACCAGAACACCTCTTGTCTTCAGTTTTTTTGACTTTCTGACGACTTGGTCGAGCGAAGCCATGTCCGCATGAGACTTTACCTCAATGAGAAGACGAACGCCGTTCTTTATGAGGAAATCAATCTCCTCGCCATCTGCCTGTATTCTTCGGGAAACAGTCCATCCGTGCCTCTCCGCATAAGCCTCGGTTTTATCGCCGAGTCTGTCTTCTATCAATCTCCCAAGAGTGCTGCCGATGGATCCTATTTGCTTGTTGACTGCAGCAAAACCGGCCTCCCTCTCCTTTCTCGCTTCCTCGAATCCTTTCTCTCTTTCTCTTCTTGCTTCCTCGAACCCTTCGTGCATCTCCCTGATGACTGCATCGAACTTGCGATCGTGTTCTTCGAATCTCCTGTTTGCAGCAGCAAAGCCCTCCTCCCTCTCCTTTCTCGCTTCCTCGAATCCTTTCTCTCTTTCCATTCTTGCTTGTTCAAAACCCTCATGCATCTCTTTGATTATTGCATCGAACTTGCGATCGTGTTCTTCGAACTTCTTGCTTGCAGCCTCTGCATTTGCATGCATCTCTCTGATGAGTTCGTTGAATTTCGCATCGAGTGCCGCAAACCTTGCCGAAGATTCTTCAAAATGGCGTTCCATCACCTTTTCGAAGGAGTCTATACGTTCCACTATACCCGTGTTTATGACTACGCTGAACTCCCTCGCCATGCCGGGATTTTCCCTGAGGAAGTCCACGATCCTCTTCACTTCCTCCCTGGTGACGTCCATCACAGTGTGAATCCATAAAGGTGGGATATTTAGTTATTCACGTGAGGAGGCAGAATTGCGTTCGTCCGGCTGAAAGGACATTGCGCCGAACGTCTTCAGACCTTGATTGAGGCAGTGCAATTTCAACGGGCGGGGAATTGGAGCACCGGAAAGGGGACCGATGCGATTATTCCTGAACATGATTTGCGGCGGATTTATGAACACGGGGACAATTCGGCATCAATCAAGCCTGACATTGGAACGGAACATCATGAGAAAGGTGAAGTTAGGACTCATACAGATGAGAATGACGGAGGACAGGAATGCCAATCTGTCGAAGGCGCTGTCCATGATCAGGGAGGCCGGCGGGCGTGGTGCGGATATAGTCTGTCTGCCCGAGCTGTTCAACTCTCCATATTTTCCCAAGGAGCATGGCGTCGAGGTGAAGGCAGAAACCATCCCCGGAATCGCCAGCGAGGCCCTTTCAGGCGCCGCAAGGGAAAACAGACTGATAATTGTAGGAGGTTCCATATACGAGGCGTCCGGGGGGAGGAAGTACAATACGTCGATCATTTTCGACAGCGACGGCGTTCAGATCGGGAAATACAGGAAGGTGCACTTGCCGCAGGACGCCGGTTTCTATGAAAGGGATTATTTTGCCCATGGAAGGTCGTACACGGTAGTGCAGACGGAGAAGGCCGGCATCGGCGTGCTCATCTGTTTCGACCAGTGGTTCCCGGAGGCGGCAAGAATGAACAGGCTGATGGGAGCGGAAATGCTCCTTTATCCGACAGCCATCGGAACTGTTTCGGGGATCGAGCAGTCTGAGGGTAACTGGCAGGAGGCGTGGGAGGCAGTTCAGAGAGGGCATGCAGTTGCAAACAGCATGGTCGTGGCGGCAGTCAACAGGGTCGGAACGGAAGGCGGAACGTCATTCTGGGGTGGCTCTTTTATCTATGACCAGTTCGGGACACTTGTTGCGAGAGCGGACGACGGCGAGAGAGTCGTTGTAGCAGAGTGCGATCTGGACCTTGGAATGGACATAGAGGAAGGGTGGGGTTTCATGAAAAGCAGGAGACCCGACACGTATGGCAGGCTTTCAAGGTGAACTGGTATGGCTGGCGGAATGCAATACAGGATGCCCGCGGAATGGGAGAGACACGAATCCACATGGATTTCGTGGCCAAAGAACCCGCTCACATTTTCTCCGGAACTAATGGAGAGTGTGGAGAGCGCATACGTGTCTGTGGTGGATACTCTCTCGGAAGGGGAGAGAGTCGACATACTGGTGGACGACCAGACTGTAGAGAGGAGGGTTTCAGGAATGCTCTCGGGCAGGGGGAGCGTGGCATTCCACAGGATCAGGACTGAGGATGTGTGGGTCAGAGATTATGGCCCGATATTCGTGAGGAGCGCGGACGGAATTGTTGCGACAAAATGGACTTTCAACGCATGGGGCAACAAGTATGATGATCTGCTGCCGGACGATGAAGCTGGCAGGAAGATGGCCGCATCTACCGGACTCGCGGTCATTGAAGAGGAAATGGTGCTGGAAGGAGGTTCCATCGACGTGAACGGCGGAGGCATGATGCTCACGACGGAACAGTGCCTCCTCAACAGCAACAGGAATCCTTCGCTCTCGAGGACGCAGATAGAGGCGAAACTGAAGAAACGGCTGGGCGCCGAACACATCATCTGGCTCAAATCGGGCATAGAGGGAGATGATACCGACGGTCATGTCGACGACATAGCGCGCTTCGTCTCGGAGGATACGGTGGTCTGCATGGTCGAGGAGGACGGGAATGATGACAATTTCGCACATCTGGATGAAAATCTCAGTCTGCTGAGGGCTGCAGAGACACCGTCAGGCGGAAAACTCGTGGTTGTCCCTCTGCCGATGCCGGGCAGTCTTGAGGACGGCGGAAGACTGCCGGCGAGCTACGCCAATTTTTACATAGGCAATTCCGCTGTTCTGGTTCCCGTGTTCAATGACAGGAATGACGATGTCGTCCTCGAAAGGCTGCGCAGCCTGTTTCCAGGCAGGAAGGTCGCGGGCATAGACTGCAGGGCGCTTGTGCACGGTCTGGGCACCATTCACTGCGCCACCCAGCAGCAGCCTGCACTGTGAACCCGCCCTGACATCCTCCCGCCACTGAAACTTGTGGGCCTGCATTCGCGACATTTTCATTCGATGTAGTCGTATGACGTGGCCCTGTGCTTTACGAACTCGCCAGTCTGAAGTTCCCTGAATGCCTCTGCCAGCTGCTGGCCCGTATTCATAACTATGGGGCCATGCCAGGCAATGGGTTCCATGAGCGGTTTTCCGGAAATAAGCAGAAAGCGGACGCCGGATTCATTGGTCTTTATCTTCACCTTGTTTCCTCCTCTTCCGTACAGGACAACGCTCCTTGGTCCAGT
>JAKABN010000082.1 GCA_021796895.1 Thermoplasmata archaeon
ACCCGCGTGCGATGGCATACTGTGTGAGGCGCTCTGCCTGGCTGTCAAGATTGCCCCTGTTTTCCGAGCTGGAGACACGGGCGTATATGGCAACACTGTCCGGCAGTATGGAGGGCCTCTCCTCTTCAACTATGATTGTGCCGGTAGGCAGCTGATGTCCCTTCAGCTGACCCGCTTTCCACATGCGCCATGCGGCACGATAACCAATGCCCTCTTTCCGTGCCCAAACAGACAACTTCATACGACCATTAATGACTATGTAACTATTAAAGTTTAATGATACAGCGCCTTTATCAGCGTGCTGCGAAGGTTCGAATGCATGACCATTTCCCTTCCACAAAATTTGCATTTCATGTATGTCGGATTTCCGGTGATTTGCTACCTGTGCATAGCGTCCAGTTTGGATATAATCCTGTTGCCGGTGCGACGCCTGCCGGATATTGAAAGCAATAACAACGATAAACGAAATAAAGGATTTAAGCGCAATTGCCTGTCGCGCGCTGTCCTACGATCCGCAGCCGCATCCGCAACCGCCGCCGCCGCAGCTGCAGCCTGCGCCGTTGCTGACCTTGACGTTGGGGTTGTTTATGGTAAAGCCGCCGCCCTCGATTGATTCCACATAATCTATTTCGGTGCCCTCGAGGTGGTCTGCGCTCTCCTTGTCTACAACAATCTTCACGCCGTTCTGTTCCAGCTGGATGTCCTGCGCCGGGTCGGCGTTCTCATCGAAAGACATACCGTATCTGAACCCCTGATCCGCTGCCGTCAGGTAAACTCTGAGGAGCAGATTCGTGTTCTCCTGCTCCGCAATAAGCGATCTGACCTTGTCACTGGCCTTCTCTGTCAATACGAGACTGACCATATTACTGCACCTTGCGCATTCGATTGAAGGTGGACTATTTAAACATTGAGTGACTGAACGAGCGAAAACGTTCGAAGAATGACGGGTTTCCGGCACCTTCCGCATCGGGGAGAGCATTCAGTGAGATTATTATGCAGGGAGATTATGGCGACGGAACATAAGAGCAGACGGACGATGGTGGCAATTGGCAGAAAGAAAGAAAAATAGTGTTGACAAAAAGCGCCGGACATTCAATTTTCAGACTGATCAGAAGGTTCCTGTTTCCATGGAGATCCGCCGGGAAAGTGTGAATACCGTCAGAATGTCATTCAGGCATTTGCATACATCCTCAACGCCGGTCAGCAGGAAAGGGAGATTAGTGCTTGGCGATTTCACCGCAGAGGTTTCATCGGCTCCCGCGGAGCTCACAGTCTCGTTCGGGGACAGGAAGCTTCTGCACATGATGCCCAATCCTCCATCGGGAAAAAGGGGCCATCCTGTCAGGCTTTCCGCCACGGACGGGCATTTGAGCGTTCCCTTCGAGATATGCGAGGATGAGGGGATATACGGCCTCGGAGAATTCTTCGGCGACATAAACAGAAACGGTCAGGAACTGACAGTGAATGTGAAGGACTCCTTCGCATTGCCAAATGACGAGTCTTACATCGCGTACCCGTTCTTCTGGAGCACGCGCGGTTACGGTCTCTTTGTCGACACATCGTCGGCCGTCAGATTCGATTTCGGGCACAACTTCAAAGGCGCGGGAGAAATCGTTATTGAGGAAGAAGGCGCGGACATATACCTCTTCGCCGGCGGGCCCCGGGAGATCATCAATGGATACTGGGAGCTCACCGGAAGACCTGCGGTTCCCCCCCTCTGGTCATACGGCCTCTGGATGAGCCGCTGTTCCTACATGAGCGGGAAGGAGCTGCTTGACATTGCGAGGAAGATCAGACGGAGGGGACTGCCCTGTGACGTCCTGCACCTCGATCCGGAGTGGCTCAGAAGACCGGTGCCCTACTCCGTAACAGAAATGCTGAAAGAGAAGGGTGTGGACCCCGCATCATACTGCGCCAACTACGGCGTACCGGGAACGCTGCTCGACAGCCTTAACGCAGACTACCCGGAAGAGATGAAAAAGATGGGATATCCGGGGGAGGGATGCACATTCGAATGGAACACCCGGGCATTTCCGGACCCGGAAGGAATGATCAGAAAACTCCACGGGATGTCGTTGCGCCTTTCATTGTGGATCAATCCCTACATCCCGAGAGGTTCCGGTGCATTTGAACATCTTCTCGAAAACGGAATGTTCGTAACAGACGGCCAGGGCGTTCCCATTGCCGAATTTGACAGGATCACACATGATTTCGGGAATGTGGACTTTACCAACCCTGCCGCGAGAGAGTGGTATGCGGAACAGGTGCGCAAGCTCTGCGATCTGGGAGTCGACGTTCTGAAAACGGATTACGGAGAGGGGGCGCCTTCCTCGGGCAGGTATGCCGGGCTTGACGGCGCGAGAGCCCATAACGCCCTTCCGACGCTCTATAATGAGACAGTCTTCAACGCGGTCAGGGAGAGGAATGGAGAGGGCATAGTCTGGGGCAGATCAGGCGGAGCGGGCATACACAGATTTCCCGTTCAATGGGGAGGCGATCCCACAAGCACGGAAAGAGATATGCTCGCGGCGCTCAGGGGAGCGCTTTCCTACTCGCTGTCGGGCGGAGTGTTCATGAGCTTCGACATAGGTGGTTTTGCCGGAAGTCCGAGTCCCGAACTTTACACGAGATGGGCGGAGATGGGACTGCTGTTTTCTCATGCAAGGGCACACGGAACGACGCCCAGGGAGCCCTGGCATTTCGGCAGGAAGGCAGAATCGGTTTTCATGATGTACGACAGGCTGAGATACGCGCTCATCCCCTACCTCTACTGGCAGTCCGTGAAATCCGTCGCCGAGGGGAGACCGCTCGTCAGGGCACTGGTTTTCGAATTCCCGGACGATGTGCTGGCAAGGAACATCCAGGATGAATATATGCTCGGCGACACGCTGCTCATAGCGCCTCTCGCGAGAGGCACGCAGCGGAATGTCTACCTGCCGCAGGGAACCTGGACCGACTTCCGGACAGGCAGCAGGATGGAGGGACCGGCCCTCGTCGAATACACGGCGCCGCTGGAAGTGATGCCGGTGTTTGTCAGAGACAACAGCATACTGATACGCTCGGAGGCTAAGGCGGTGAGCGCGGACGAGAAACTGTTCGCCGGAATGACGTTGAGTGTTTACGGCAGGTGTCCCCTCCGCAGCCTCGACTTCGGTCGTTACGGTTCCGTCGTGCTGCGCTCGAAGAGAGGAAAAATGCAGGCATCGGGAACCGGCACGCTCTCGACTTCCAATATCCGCATCAAGTCACCTCTACTGTTCAGAGATTTCTCCTTCCCCTGAGTATGGCTGCTCCCCCTGCCTCCACCGTCAGTTTTTTCCAGTCCATCGGTATCGGATAGCGGTGCTGATTGCTCTCTTCGGAGTCTATGAGCACTTCCTGTGACGACCAGTCGGCCGGAATGGTGAATTCCACCGGCACCCTTTCCGGATTGAAGAGAAGCATGAGGTCGTCCTCCAGCACCTCTTCGCCCCTGTAGCCTATGTCCTCCATCCCCTTTCCATACAGCAGGGCCGCCAGCGCCGCAGTGCCGTTGCCCCACTCTTCGCTCAGTATTTCGCTGCCGTCGGGCTTCATCCAGATTATGTCCTTGACCTGCGTTCCGGGCAGTGGAGCGCCCATGAAAAACTTCCGCCTCCGCAGAACGTGGTACCTGAGCCTTATGTGTATCATACGGCGCGTGAACTCGAGTAGCTTCCTTCTGCGCTCATCGAGTTCCCAGCCGTACCAGCTGACATCGTTGTCCTGGCAGTAGGCATTGTTGTTGCCCAGCTGCGTCCTGCCTATCTCGTCTCCTCCGAGGATCATCGGGACGCCCTGCGAAGTGAGCAGCGTGATGAGGAAACTCCGCACCCGTCTCATGCGCAGCTCATTTATGCGCCGGTCATCGGTCGCCCCTTCCACGCCGAAGTTTTCACTTATGTTGTCGTCCGTGCCGTCCCTGCTGTCCTCCATGTTCGCCTCATTGTGCTTCCTCGCGTAGCTGACCATGTCCAGAAGAGTGAAACCGTCGTGTGAGGTGACATAATTGATGCTTGCGTTCGGCCTTCTTCCGTCAATCCCGTACAGATCCTGGGAGCCGGATATGCGTGTGGCGAATTCGCCGAGATTGTGGACGTCGTGCTTCCAGTAATGCCTCACTGCGTCCCTGTATTTGCCGTTCCACTCGGCCCAGAGTATCGGAAAGCGGCCGACCTGATAGCCTCCCGGCCCGACATCCCACGGTTCCGCTATGAGCTTGACGCGCGAAATCACAGGATCCTGGTGTATCACATCGAAAAATGACGAGAGTCTTTCAACGTCGTACAGTTCCCTGGCCAGGGTGGAGGCGAGATCGAACCTGAATCCGTCAACATGCATTTCCAGTATCCAGTAGCGAAGGCTGTCCATAATCAGCTGCAGTGTCTGAGGATGACGGACATTGAGGCTGTTGCCCGTGCCGGTGAAGTCCGCATAGTATCTCGGCTCGCGGGGATCGAGACGGTAGTACACGGCGTTGTCTATGCCCCTGAACGAAAGGGTGGGGCCGAGGTGATTGCCCTCCGCGGTGTGATTGTAAACAACATCGAGTATCACCTCGATGTTGTTTTCATGGAGCGACCGCACCATTTCCTTGAATTCCCTGATCTGCCCTCCCGGGACGTCCGTGCCGGCGTACCTGATGTCCGGTGCAAAGAATCCGATTGTGTTGTATCCCCAGTAGTTTACCAGTCCCGCGTCTGCGAGATGCCTGGAATCAACCCTGTGGTGGACGGGCATGAGTTCTACGGCCGAAATGCCCAGATCCCTGAAATAGCCGATCATCTGCGGCGATGCGAGTCCTCTGTAAGTGCCTCTCCACTTCTGTTCTATGTCGCGGCGCAACGTCGTTACGCCCTTAACGTGCGTTTCGTATATCACCGTCCTGTTCCACGGAAGCCTTGGATTCTTTGTGCCCTTCCAGTCGAAACCGTTGTCGGAAACAACACTCTTCGGCACGTAGCGTGCGTCGTCGTTGCCGTTGAACGAGATGTCGGCGTCTGCATCGCCCAGATTGTACCCGAATATGTCGTTGTTCCATTCTATGACGCCGCTTATCGCACGCGCGTAGGGGTCCATCAGGAGCTTGTTCCTGTTGAACCTGTGCCCGGCGGACGGATTGTAGGGGCCGTCCACCCTGAAGCCGTACAGATTGCCGGGTTCGATGCCGGAAACGTGTATATGCCATACGAAACCGTCTCTCTCCCGCAGCTCAATCTGTTCCGACGGCGATCCGCTGTCGTATCTGTCGTAAAGCTCCAGCGTTACTGCCGTGGCGTTTTCGGAGTACAGCGCAAAATTTGCTCCGCCGTTTTCCAGCGTAACTCCCTGGGGATACGGTCTTCCGAGCGTTGTTTTCAATTACAGAGACACCTGCCTGCTGTTGGCAAAGAACGTCATGACGGGTCGGGCGATGCGGCGGATAGTTTCGCGAGATGCACCAGCGGGATGACGGCCCAGTCCGGCCTGTTGTTAAGTTCGTAGTCCAGCTCATATACAGCCTTTTCGAGCAGGAAGAATTGCAGTACGGCGGATATGTCCGCCCGGCCTGACGGAAGATATGGCATTGACGGCGAATAACCCTCCCTGTATTTTACCGTGAAGAGTTCCGATGCCCCTGTCTTCCATGATTCGACCCGCGCGTCAGTGACGGCCATCCCTGCAGAAAGTGCCGCTGCGCTGATGACGTAGTCGAGCGAGCGGAGCATGCCGCTGACGTCCTTCAGCGGGCAGTTGATTTCCCTCCGCTCCTCAATCGTTCTCATCGGTTCGCCCTCGAAATCCATGACGTAGAATGAGCTTCCGGCTTTCAGGACTTGGCCCAGATGATAGTCACCGTGTATCCTCGTCATGCAGACCCGTTCATCTGTAAGCGAACGGAGCGGGGAGACAAGGGAAGAAAGGCTGACTTCCCTGTCGAGAAACTCTTTTGCAAGCGCCCTGCCATGGTCGTTGAGGTCGCCTGACACTCTGCGCAGAGTTGAACAGGTCGAATGCAGCAGCGATCTGAAGTGGGCTGCCCATCTGTCTGTGTCCGCAGGCGTGACCGGAGACGGTGCGAATGCAGGCAGTGTCGCACCGGAGAGAGCGTTGTGCATTGAAGACGTGATGCCCGCCAGAACTGGTATGTATTCAAAACAGGTTCCCGCAGCATCGCCGTGTCTTAGCGCCTCTGTCAGCCGGCCCAGAAAATATGTCCAGCAGTCGCCATCATTTTCGATGTATTCGCTGAGTATGCCGACAGCGTGCCTGCCGCCGTTCGTGTATTCAATCCTGCCTAGGGGACGCGGCACCGACCTGAAGGATGTACGGGCGTACAGAAACTCGGGCATCTCGTAATCGGGATTGATGCCCTCCTCAATCTTCCTGCAGCTCTTGTAAATCGCCTGCCTGCCTATGACGACAGAGGTGTTGCTCTGTTCAGAAGAGATGACTCTGATCTGTTCTTTGCCCATCTTCAGCAAAGCGCCAGGCTCTGCCAGCGAAAAACCGCTTGCGTGCCCTCCGGCAAAGTCCATCGTCTCTCCCTTCTCCATCATGGAGAGCAGCGCACGCATGAATGTACTGTCATAGAGAGCATCGCTGAAGTTGAGGTCGCGATCGCCTGCCTTTATGCGGAAAACAATTCCCGGGCCGCCGCTTTCATGCCCGGAACACCTGAGGGGGACGAAGTATGCCTCGCTGCTTCCGTCGTCGTATGAAAAACTGACCACGGGAAGGACAAATGAACTTCCTTCGGAATCGAACGATGAAAAGTCCGCCAGGGCTGCGGCGATGCAGTTCTTCGATTTGCTGCGGAACCAGCGCTGTCTGCGCACAAGAGCCGACAGTGTCTGAAGCGCATGTTCTTCAAACAGCACTTTCGTCATCGGCATCGGTTATTCCTCATCCCCCTCCACGGGCTTCGTCAGGCTGAACCAGAAGAACGATCTGGGCTGAAGGGTGAAGAAATACGGCAGCTCTCCGATCCTCGGAAAAGGCGCGTCGGTCATGGTTTCGACAGGCCTGAGTCCTGCAAATTCGGGAAGACTGAGCTCGAGATATGTGGGTTTCCTGGAGAGATTGAAGATGCAGAGCATGTTCTGTTCGCCGAGGGTACGCACATACGAGAGGACTTTCTTGTTCCTGTGCTCCAGAAAACGTATCTCACCTCTTCCGAGGACCTGACTGTACCTGCGCCTGATCTTCAGCATTCGCCTGATCCAGTGCAGAAGGGACGAGGGCAGCCTGTTTTCCGACTCCACGTTCACGCTCTCGTAATGGTAGTTGGGGCTCATGATGGGCGGAGAATAGAGCTGCTCCGCATCGCACCTGGAAAAGCCAGCATTCCTGTCGTACGACCACTGCATCGGCGTTCTGACGCCGTTCCTGTCTCCGAGGTATATATTGTCGCCCATGCCTATCTCATCCCCGTAGTAGAGCACCGGTGAGCCCGGAAGCGACAGTATCAGCGCGTGCAGGAGTTCTATCGACTGTCTGTCGTTGTCGAGCAGGGGGGCGAGTCTCCTCCTGATGCCGAGGTTCAGGCGCATCTTCGGATGTTTTGCGTATTCGCTGTACATTATGTCCCTTTCCTCGTCTGTGACCATTTCCAGCGTCAGCTCATCGTGATTTCTGAGGAAGATTCCCCAGTCACACTTCTCCGGAATGGGCACGATCTGCCTGATTATGTTGATGACGGGGAATGAGTCCTCCTTTGCTAGTGCTATGAACATCCTGGGCATCAGCGGAAAATTGAAAGCCATGTGGAACTCATCCTGATCACCGAAATACGTTTTTGTTTCAGATATCCACTGGTTTGCCTCCGCAAGCAGTATGCGCCCGGGAAAATCGCTGTCAAGCATTTTCCTGATTTCCTTGAAATATGCGTGCGTCTCCGGAAGGTTTTCGCAGTTTGTTCCCTCGCGTTCAAAGAGATAAGGCACGGCGTCGCACCTGAACCCGTCGAGACCGAAATTCAGCCAGTAGCGCATGACGTTCTTCATCTCCTCCCTGACCTCCGGATTGTCGTAATTCAGATCAGGCTGGTTGCTGTAGAACCTGTGCCAGTAATACTGCTTGGTCCGGGGCTCCCATGCCCAGTTAGACAGTTCCGTATCCAAAAATATGACTCTGGCATTGCTGTAC
>JAKABN010000083.1 GCA_021796895.1 Thermoplasmata archaeon
GCGCAAGAAAGACGGTTCACTTCACATAATAGCGGCATCTACCCCGGCACAGAAGGGAAAAGGGGCGTTCGCCATTTCCAGCGCAGTGAGATTCCTGCGCGAATACGAAAAATTTTATTCCATACCCTATCCACTGTCAAAACTTCACCTTATAGGGGTGCCTGAATTTGCCGTCGGCGCCATGGAGAACTGGGGCAGCATAACTTTCAGGGAGGCAGCTCTGTTTGTCGATAAATCCACGAGCGAATACAACAAAAGAATCGTCGCAATCGTTCTGGCGCACGAGATCGCCCACCAGTGGTTCGGGAACATGGTCACGATGAAATGGTGGAACGATCTGTGGCTCAATGAGAGTTTTGCAACCTACATGAGCCACAAAATTGTCGACGGGATCTATCCCGAGTGGAACATCTGGTCTGACTTCATACTCCACGATACTGGAAGATCTATGCATGCTGACTCGCTGAAGAACACGCACCCCATAGAGGTAGCCGTAGACAGACCGGAGGAAATCGGAGAGATATTCGACGAAATAAGCTATGGAAAGGGTGCAAGTGTTCTGAGGATGATAGAGACGTATCTGGGAAACAGAGCATTCAGAAAAGGCGTCTCCGCATATCTGAAGGAGTTCGCCTACGGCAACGCAGAAAGCAGAGATCTGTGGAACGCACTTTCGAAGGCGTCTGGTAAGAAAGTCGATGTGATGATGAAATCGTGGATAGGACTACCAGGGCATCCTCTCATACGTGCCGCACTTGAGGGGGACAAAATCGAGCTGAGACAGGAACGTTTTATTGTTTCCGGCAAGGATCGGTCTGTCAGGTGGCCCATTCCACTCACGTACGTACTCAACGGCAGGAAAAAGACTGTACTGTTCGATAGGACAGGCATGTCAATAAAGGTAGATCATATAGATGATTTCCTCGTCAACGGCGACAGAACTGGTTTCTACCGGGTGAAATATGACGATACGCTTTATGCAATACTCAAACGAAATATCGCCGATATAGGACCTGTGGGAAGATGGGGCCTGATGTCTGATCTCTTCATGTTTCTGATATCCGGCGAGACGAATGCCGACATGTATCTGCAGTTTGCGAAGAAGATAATGCGCGACACGAACTACCTTATGGTGAGCATGATGAACTCGCAGCTTGGTTTTCTGAGTGAACTAGTCCCGGAACGGAAGGATCTGAAAGATATTTACATGAGCTTCTGCCGTGGCCATCTACGAAGGATCGGCGTGCGCAGGAGATCTGGAGAAAACCGGGAAAACGCAGTTCTCAGAGAACGGCTGAGCAACGGACTTGCCATGATTGATGAGAGCTTTACGGCAAAACTCGCATCGCTCTTTGACAGGCTGAATGAGGTAGAGCCTGAGCTCAGGCAGGCGGTAGCCATATCGTATGCGCGAGTCAACGGTAAGAGGGGGTTTGAAAGACTGGTGAGAGAGATGGCTTCTGCCGGGAGCGATCAGAACGCCACGCAGATTGCGATTTCGCTGGTTTCATTCAAGGAGAGTGAGCTCAACCGCAGATCCCTGGAACTTTCGTTTACCGGAAAGGTCAACAAGGGTCATATAGCCTATATGGTAATAGCGGCAACCTCAAACCCCGATAGCAAGGAAGCAGTATGGAAATGGTTCTGCGCTAGACGGAAAGAACTCCTTGATACATATGCCGGAACTGGCCTGAATTCAGCCATGATCGAAAATCTGATCAGCGGAGCGGGAACTATAAGGGAGAGCGAGATCAGGGAATATTTCAGGAAACACGGTGTGCGCGAAGCGGCGATGGGAATAAGAAAAGGTCTGGAACTTCTAGGGGCATACTGCAATCTGATGGAGCGCCTGCGTACTGAAACATAAAGAAGGGCATGGCTGCCGTGACATTCTCTCCGGCCTGAAGACCGGGGGAATGCGTTCGCGATTCTTTCAGAGGGCGGACGCGCTCTGCTGGTGCATCGCCGGCACATTGTAAACAATCTGGTGCCTGCACTTAATGCATGCGATCACGCATCTGTCCACATCTATGAGATTTTGCGAATACAGATTGCGCAACTCCTTCCTCACCCTCTCGGGATAGACACAGTCACACTGACATTTACCATCGCTGCAGAACTTACACATTTAGCAACACTTCCATTTCCAGCTGCCCGAGTGAGTGAAAACATAAATAAACATATGCCGGAAGGGAACGCAGGCGAGTGAAACCACTTTCGATGCAGAGGCCGTTTACCGCATAATGATATTTATACGGCGACTGGTGCTATGGCCATCCCATGACATCAACATTTGCGGAACTGGCCGCAGATATCACAGCTGGACTCAATCTTGAAATTTCTCCGATTCAGATTTCTTACCTCGATTCAGAACCCCTGGATGTCGCAAGATTCAACGGGGCAGTGCCTGCAGGATGCACATTCTGGGGCATGGGCGCAGAGAAGGAGTTTTACGCACAGATATCCGCCCACGAAAACTGTGAAATTGGCGCATTCGTGCTTGGCATCACTCCTTCCGGAGAACTGCTGAAAAGACTGACCGGGACGCTGGGCTGGATGGAGGAAAAGGGCTATCTGGGAATGGGTGAAGCGGAAAAGATACCACACGGCAGCAGAGCCCCGCCGTTCATTTACTACGGACCGCTTGGTATACGAAACATCCCGCCAACCGCCGTCGCCATATTATGCAGTCCGCAGTCTGCCATGGTCGCGCTCGAGGCCGCAAGCATTCACAGGACTCATCCCTTCGAAATTCCGGTTACTGGCCGCCCTGCCTGCTCCGTCATTCCGTTCGTGCTTGCAGGGAAGGCGAAAGTGGCGATGAGCCTGGGCTGCGCCGGGTTCAGGACTTTTGTAGATGCAGCGGCAGACAAAGTTGTCATTGCGGTTAGAGGGGACGCGCTGCATGAATTCGCCGCCGCGGTAAGACAAATTGCAGGCATAAACGGAGAAGTGCACAGGCTAGATCTGGAAAAAAGAAAAGAGTTCGACCGCCGATGATACGGGGACAGACTGCCCTCAGCTGAGTAGCGTACGTCCCTCTCCGACTACAGCAAGCGGCCATGCGTCCAGAGAGAACGGATCTTTGTTCCAGACGGTGAACGATGCCATCCTGCCCCTTTCCAGAATGCCGATGTCGTCGCATCCGAGTATTTCTGCTGCGTTGCCAGAGATGAGGGAAACCGACTGCTCTTTTGTGAGGCCGTATCTCAGGAAGAAGCGAAGCTGCAGGAATAGATTGCGTTGCAGCACTACGGGATGATCGGTCATCAGGCAGTATTTGATATTCGACTCGGCAATGAATCTGACATTCCGCCAGTTTTCATGCTTGAGTTCAACTTTGTAAGCGAATGAATCAACTGGACCGTATATCACCTGCAGCCTTTCTCTGCTCACTATCTCCCAGAGCCGGGAAGAATGAACATCGCCCGCGTGATTTATCACAGCCCTGAATCCAAATTCGGATATGAGGCCTATGAGGTTCACAATGTCGTCTTCCTTGTGAACATGAACCATCAACCTCTGTTTACCATTCAATATATCCATCAGCGCCTCGGTTTGAGGTTCGAGATCGTCGACAGTCTTGCGTTTTTTCTTGACCAGCCTGTATGCTTTTGATGCCTTGATCAACTCGTTCCTCAAAATCGACATAGCTCCCATTCTTGTAGTGGGCCTGTTGCCCTTCCAATCTGTGGTGGAGCGCGGATTGAAACCAAGAGCGGCCTTGATACCGGGGTTTGAAATCAGAGCGTCATGTATATCGCCTGCAAAATTCCTGATCAGAGCGGTTCTGCCGCCTATGATATTTCCGCTTCCAGGCATCACATGAGAGTAGAGCACACCATGCTCTATGCTTTCCTTGAATGCAGAATCATCCATATATACCGAATCCAGCACATTGACCAGTGGAAGCATGGGATCCATCCGCTCGTTGCCCTCTTCTTCCGATGAAGGCTCGCCACTTCTTGCTAGTCCTATGTGGGAGTGTCCGTCTATGAACGCGGGTGTTACAATTCCATCGGCAATCAGTTCGCCTTTCGGTTCTTTAGTGCTTATACCGACGATCCTCTTTCCGTCAAAGCCGAGAAAAACATTTTTCTTCGCCGCATTTGAAGTGCCGTCATACAGAACAGAAGCCCTTACGTATTTCATGGCAGTCGAATCGTTCATAACTGTTTAAGCTTTTTTGAGCGAGTATCAATGAACGCCGTATTGTTCATTGCATGCAGATTCGTCCCGCACACTCATTCACAATTGGACGCATTGTGTTAAACATGACTGTATCCCACAATTGTCAGTTGAACGCATTGTGTGTATGTAGCGAACTAAGAATCTTTAAGTATTGCGCCTGCCATTACCGAAGCTAAAGCGGGGACATCTGGTTGGATTGTTTACCTTCTGATCTGACTGCACATCGGTGGCGTGTAATTCGCATGTCTGCGGCATGGGGGCGAGGAAGCTCATCGGGTTCGAGCTTAACTTCTGAGAGAGGGGAAAAATTTGGTTGAAGAAAATAACAATAGTGTGAAGGGGAATGCCGGCAAGAACATCATTGCAGCGATTTTTCTGCTGATTCCATTCATCGCATATTTTGAACTGGGAACTTATGATAAGGTGAATCCTACGGCATACGGATTGCCGTATTTTTACTGGTATCAGACAATTTGGCTGGTGATTTCTGCAATTCTGTTCGTGGTTGCCGTGATTCTGCTGAACAGCAGGAGAGGTGGTGATTGAGATGAATGCAAACCAGACAGTGGAAATATCGGTCTTCCTGGTGCTGTTTGCGATCTTTGCATTTCTGGGGTTCTATGCGAGCAGATGGAGGAAGGGCAATCTGAAGGATCTGGGCGACTGGGCGCTTGCGGGCAGGAGACTCGGGCCATTCCTTGCGTGGTTCCTCATAGGCGCCGATCTATACACGGCATACACATTCGTTGCTGTCCCATCAGGAATGTTTGCTGCCGGACCGTTGTTCTTCTTCGCCGTTCCATATGTGGCAGTCACTTTTGCCATCGCCATAATTACCATGCCTAAACTCTGGGTTGAGTCTCGGAAGCACGGCTTCGTCACGGCCGCAGATTTCGTAAGACACAGATTCGGCCCCATTCTCGCTGTGCTGATTGCGCTTACAGGGATCGTGGCTGAACTTCCTTATATCGCATTGCAGATTGTGGGTATGACAGCTGTCCTCACCGTCATGCTTCAAGGCGTTGCATCTGATGTTGTGCTATTAACCGAAGTATCACTAGTGATTTCATTCATTGTACTTGCCCTGTTCACGTTCACGAGCGGACTCCGCGGCGCAACTCTTACTGCAGTATTCAAGGATGTACTGATATTCATAACTGTCATTTCAGTCATCGTTATTGTTCCCGCCCATGTCGGCGGTTTTGCGAAGGCATTCGCCGCAAAGCCTACATTCTCAACACTTTCTCCGCTTGCAGGATCTGCCTACTGGACCCTCTGGCTAGGTAGCGCACTTGCACTCTTCCTTTATCCGCACGCCATCAACGGCTCGCTCAGTGCTTCGAGCGAGAAGAAGCTCAGGTTGAGCACGGCGCTGCTGCCTATTTACGGGGTCGGCCTAGCACTGCTTGCCCTGTTCGGAGTTCTGGTATATGCAGTTGCACCGGCGATGGCATACCTGGCGAAGGCACCGGCAGCCACGCGTGGAATACTCGTTGTTCCCGCACTGATACAGTATTCGATGCCGCCCTGGTTCGCGGGCCTTGCATTTCTTGGCATATTCATAGGAGGACTGGTACCCGCGTCCATAATGGCTATGTCCCAGGCAAATCTTCTTGTCAGGAATGTTTTGAAGGAATTTGTGCCTGGAATGAAGGCGGAAACGGAAACAAAGCTCGCAAAAGTGTTCTCGGCCGTGTTCAAATTCGTCGCGCTTGGATTCGTCTTCATAGTGCCTCTGACATATGCGATACAACTCCAACTGCTGGGTGGCATACTGATACTTCAGACTATTGCACCAGTCTTCATGGGTCTGTTTGTAAAGCGCATGAACAAGTATGCCATGATCGCCGGCTGGGCGTTAGGGATAAGCACAGGCGTATACCTGGTAGAGTATGTCAACCACTTCCAGAAACTTGTGACGAGTTTCTACAAGTCACCGTACGGCCTCCTATACATTGGCCTGCTGTCTGTGGCAGTGAATGTTGCAGTAGCATGCGTAGGCACCCTGATTGCATTTGCAGTCAGTCCACGGAAAAAGTCAGTGGAATCCTGATACGACAAGCGTGCTCTTCGCCACTGTATGAAATCTTTTACTAAATCTATTTTCATTCATCCCGTGCCAGAGCGTTTTTTTACACAGAGGAGAACAGCATTTTCTGCCTATTTATGCGATGATAAGCAATGCCATGATTCCTGCTCCTGCGGGCGAATCGGTTCTCAAATGTATGTAACTATTCTGCCGATACGGCGCCAGAAGGACCGAAAACGGTTACGGCACAACTGCCGTTAACGGGAAGAAAGGAGAAAACGTTCCGGGGTATTGTCAGGTTGCGAAAACAATGGAAACGCATCCAATCGCGGAGCTGACGTTGACGACCGCTGTTGAAAAGGTACATGGTCTCCAGTCCCCGGCACCGGGATGAATGGATATCTGCCTGAAGTCTGTCTCAAAAAAAAATGAACGCAGAGCTCGGCTTAATCCATTCTCAGTCCCATATGATACAGCCGCTGTAGCAGTATTGGTCCTATTATGGATGTAAGAAGTACCATTCCGATTATTTCCGCATAAAGGGAACGTGAAACAACGCCCTGTTCAAGGGCTATTCCAGCTATGACGAGTCCGACTTCACCTCTCGGCACCATTGCCATGCCAACGCGGAGCGAGCTACGGGCCTTTTTGAATTTTACGAAAGCGGGTGTTCCCGCACCCACCACTTTACCCAGAACGGCTATGAGTGTCAGCAACGCCATGCCCAGGAGAGTGTACGGATCAAGAAAGTTGGCAAAATTCAGTTCGGCTCCTATCACGGCAAAAAACAAGGGACCCAGCGCATCTTTTAGAATGTTGCTGAACCTTCGAGCATGCTCCCTTGCCTGCGAACCCGCCATGGATATGCCACCGAGATATGCCCCGACGACTGTTGACAGACCCACAAAGGCAGATATGGAAGACATGGCAAATGCCACTGCCAGTGACGCCGATTCAAGGAGACTGTCATCCTTCATTCTTGCCACGATCTTGATGAACTGTGGAATTATCGTAAGTGATGCAACAAGCATGACGAACCATGTGAACGTCGCCGTGATCACGATTACAAAGACGCTGATTGTGCTGAGCGCCCTGCCAGTGCTGAGAACTGTCAGCGCGACCGCGAGTATAATCACGCTGATAACGTCGTCTATCGCTGCAGCGTTGAATATTAGATTAGCCTCGGCTCCGTATTTCTCCTTGAACCTTTCCATAGACTGGACGGTAATGGCGAGACTGGTTGCCGCCATTGTGGATGCAATGAGTATTGCACCTGCAAGCGACTTTCCTGTAGCTATATAGAAGTAGAAGCCGAGAATGACAGGCAAGATTGCGCCTCCGACCGCGACGAGCACCGCGTAGATGCCCGCCTGCCTGAGTCCAGAGAATCCATTCTCCGCTGCTGCGGAGAAGATTATGAGTACGACAGCCACCTGTGAAAAAAGAAGAACTGTGCTGTCCACATTGATGAGGTCTATGCCGCTCCAGCTGTCTATATAGCCACCAATGGCGAAAGGGCCCAGAATGGCACCGCCGAGTATTTCGCCTATGACCGACGGGAGACGGAAACGCTTGGCAACAATGCCCAGCATTTTCGCAAAAAAGAACAGTATTCCTATCGTCAGCAGGGGTGATGTGTATTGCAGAGTCATCTGAAATCTTCCATATTAATTCTCGGAAAGACGGAATCTGTCTGACGTGGCGAATGACAGCATCGTTATTCAATCTTTTCAGACACTGGCGGAAATGCCCTGCATTCTTGAGAATTCCGGAGGAACACGAGCCATGACTGCAGACGCCAGTAAACGATGCGCATACGGCGTCCCGGCGGCA
>JAKABN010000084.1 GCA_021796895.1 Thermoplasmata archaeon
TACAACGTTACGCACACGACTTTCAATTTCATTGCTTATCTCACAGGATTTGCAAATCCTGTCACCTGCGAAGTAACACTGAACATAACTGGCAACACATAGGAACGATTCTGCGTGTGCAATGGCAAATTAGTACTATTTCTGGGCATTAAAATCCCTAACTCAGCCCGTTTTGTGTAATAGGATATATTCTTGCGCTTCCTGAGCGTAATTTCAGGTTATGGTGGGACATGAACTGTTAAGCTGGATTTGAACAATATTCGGTGTCCACAATTTTGGATACGATTCGTTACATGTCATCCCAATGATTCACCAACGGTGTTTGATCGAGCGGATAAAAGTATCCGCGCTAGCCGTAAGTGGTAGTTACCATGTACAACTTTCACACTATACTGAATGAAGATCAGGTTTCATTGATTGCACCGGTAAAACTGGTCATATTCCTGACGGTCTGTGTCCACCACGGGCACGATCCCAAAATAGCAACAATTGAAGAAATACACACCCTCTTCCATCGAAGAGCATATGCGTATGCGGATTGGAATCAGAGAGACTCCCTTTCGCCTGTTTTCACGATGCGGCAGGAGTGCAAATTTGACGTCATCTTCCACGCACACAAAGAGAATCGAACATTACATTAATCCCATAACCCATGACAGCGGAGGTAATACAGGAAGTGGAACAACATGCCGTTATTCGGGAGCAACAGTGGATCGGATGAGCCGGACTCGAAATTCACAGAATTGCCGCAGAAAGTCATGGAGAAGTTTCGGCCCATGCTTCTGCCTGGCGAGAATATCGAAGTGGCACTGAGGGGCATCGGAGGATCGCATGTCGAAGGGAACATGGCGGTGGGCGGCATGCGCGGCATGCAGACCACCAGGGGCGATCAGATAGGGCATCCATGGCTTGTCGTGACGAATCAGAGGCTGTTCCTTCTCTCGACCGGACTCATATCGTTCGAAAGCAGACAATTCACGTGGGACAAGATCAGCTCGATCGAGTTTCAGCAGGGCCTCGTCGAGGACAGGGTCATTATAACGGGGCTGGGAGTCAACGAGATATGGACGTTCTGGAAAAAACTGAGGCAGACAACCCAGCAGGTCGTCCAGGCGGTCAATCAGAAAATAGCCGGGGCTGCGGAGCAGGCACGGCATGTCGTCATAGACGGGGGGGCGCAGAAACAGGACCCTCTTTCCGAGCTCAAGATGAGACTGGTCAGGGGAGAAATCACCGCAGAGGAATATCAGAAGCTCAAGACGGTACTCGAAGGCTGAAGAGCCCTGGCGCTTTTGGCGTTCCTGCTTCGGCTCATCGGCAAAAACCTTATTCATGGTTCCGTTTTCATGTGCAGTTAACATGCAAAGCCGAGGTTGCGGAGAGGACAGATGATGCCGGAGGGCGAAGAGCGGAATACGGTAGAGGAGACGGACAGGCTCATTGAGATTCGCAGAGAAAAACTGAGGAAGCAGACTGAGAAGGGCATTGAGCCGTTCGCCTACTCATTCCGCAGGACTCATACGGCTGCAGCCGTAAAGGAGAAGTTCGCCGGTGCTTCTCATGAACCATCAAGCGAGACTATCGCCGTTGCCGGCCGCGTAATGTCCGTCAGGGATCATGGCAGATCATGCTTCATGAATCTGAAAGACAGATCAGGCACTGTTCAGTTGTACGGAAGGCATGACAGCCTGGGAGCCGAGGCGTATTCTGCGTTCAAGGACACGGATGCGGGAGACATACTCGGAGTCCAAGGGCATGCTTTCAAGACCAGGCGCGGAGAGATCACGATTGATGTGTCGTCATTCAGGCAGCTTGCAAAATCGCTCAGGCCTCTGCCCGAGAAATTCCACGGGCTGAAGGACGTCGAGTCGCGTTACAGAATGCGCTATGTCGACCTGGCCGTAAACGACGATGTGCGGAAGATATTCATCCTGCGCAGCAGAATTGTCAGCGCCATGCGCCGATGGCTCGACGAAAGGGATTTCATCGAGGTGGAGACGCCGGTGCTCACACCCGTCCCCGGCGGAGCACTTGCAAAGCCGTTCGCCACGCGATACAACTTCCTGGAGCAGGATTTCTATCTGAGGGTTGCGACAGAGCTCTACCTGAAGAGACTCATCGTCGGCGGAATGGAAAAGGTGTACGAGATTGGCAAGGATTTCAGGAACGAGGACATGGACACAACGCACAATCCCGAATTCACCATGCTCGAGCTGTATGAGGCCTTCGCAGACTACCGCGGCATGATGGAGCTGACGGAAAACATGGTGAGCTACGCGCTTCATGAGTCCACAGGCACGTTCGAAGTGAACTATCGTGGACAGCAACTGGATTTCAGGCCGCCATGGAAGAGGATCTCGATGGTTGATGCCATAAAGAGCATAGGCGAAATCGATGTCGATTTCGGCGACAGAGAGGAACTAGTGAAGGTTGCAGGACAGCTGAGGCTCGAGGACATACGCGAGGACATGAGCGCCGGAGAGCTGATTGCGGAGCTGTTTGACCAGCGTGTTCAGGGACGCATAGTGCAGCCCACTATTGTCTTCGATCATCCGGCGGAAATCAGTCCGCTTGCAAAGAAGAAGAGAGGTGACCTCCGTTTCGCGGAGCGGTTTGAGCCGTTTGTGTGCGGCTTTGAATTTGGGAACGCATTCTCGGAACTCAACGATCCGATTCAGCAGAAGGAAAACTTCGAAAGCCAGAAAAAAGCCAGGGAAAAAGGGGACGAGGAGACGCATCCGTATGATGCCGATTACATTACTGCCATGGAGTACGGACTTCCGCCGACCGGCGGCCTTGGCATAGGCATTGACAGATTGTGCATGGTTTTCGCCAACGTGGAATCTATAAAAGAGGTAATCCTTTTTCCGCAACTGAGAAGATTGGAGGACTGATTGAGGAGGCGGCTGCCGGTGCTGTAATCCGTCGACCATGCATTCTGTCGGAGCAGTATACTGTCCGTTGACCGGGGCAGTCTGACTTGGATTTTAGCGTCCAGAGGTCATATGACATTCCAATAGTTTTTCAGACTGTCTCAATCCTTTTCGTACGATTCTGAAGCCACGGTATTTTAATGTCCTTCCACCGCTGCTGCTCAGAGCGGCAGAAAGAGATGAAAATACCATACCTGAGAAGCAGGAGACTGAAAATTGAAATGGCTAGAAACGCACAAAAAGAGCAACGTTCATACTGTCTGCGAAAATACAAGTTAGGAATACACGTGATGATTCTGTTCTGACTTTCTGCTTCAAACAGAGGATAATATTGTTACTCATTTATTGTGGAGGCCTTCGACTTCCCTGTTTGAAAGTTCAGCCTGGCATGATGGTAAACAGCGGTACTGGCATGTTGACGTCATACGTGGTGCCGCCCACATTCATTGAGCCCTGGTTTGCAGCCTGATAGTAGTTTATCGTTGTTGGGCTGCCGCTTCCATAATACATTATGTTGTTGAAGCTTGTCTGCTGCAGCGTCTGGGAGAGTGTGACACTGTAGCTGATGCTGCTGACAGCATCCATTATTGACAGAGTCAGTGAGGCTAAAGAAAGAGCGAGACTTGCGGCTGCGATTGCAGCAGCAGCGCTAGCCGCTCCCGGAATTGAGCCTGCGAGTGCAATCAGTGCCAGTCCGACGCCAATGGCAGCCACTATCATGGAAGCGGCCTTTACAGCTCCTTGTTCGGCGCTTGCGGCATTTGTGTATCCCGTGGCATACGAGTAGTATGCGGCATTGTCGTAGTTGGCTCCGTCTGGCAGATAAATGCTGCCATCAGATGTGTAACCCATGGACTTCAGTCCCTGAGCACAATAGGAGGCTGCGGTGGCGTTATTTGGTGCGAAGAATTCGGCAGCAATCTGCTGGTAGTTCTGCCCGGAAACATACTGGACATCCGCTATGGTCACCGAAGTCATCTTTGGACCGTATGTCCAGTGGCAGTCGTACTGCGTGCCTGTCGCCGCAACATATCTTGTGGTGACTATGTGCGTCACCGCATTGGGCACATACAGCATGCTGACGTTGTGTCCGCCGGTGGGCTCCACAAACGAGCTCGCCTGGTACACCTGGAAGTTGCCCGACCAGGAACCTGTTGTAGACATGACAGTTGTGTCTGCAGCCGTATTCACAGTGGCGCTGTTGAAAGAGAAGTTCTGGGTTCCGCTGAAACTTGATATCGCATAGCTGATTGCTGAATTGGAACTCTGCGGCAGTATTGCCGACTCAACAGGGAGCGGTCCTGTTTCGGTATTGGAGTACAGCACTTCCGTGTATGATCGGCAGGGAGGGGGAGGCGGGAGCCTGTGAGGATTGGCAGAAAGCACAGATGAGCTGGCGTTGGAGGAAAGGTTCAGCACAACAGTCGGGTGCTGCATGTCGAAGTATATGGATGTGTTTAATACGAAATGAGTCTGTTGAACTGAGAAAGGATTGAAAGGAACGTTGTTGTAGTACAAGTATTCATACACTTTTCCACCTGAAACAGCAGTGTACCATGCATACAGTGCCATGGAAACCTGTTCAGTATTGCTGGCAAGAACACCCTTCCATTCGTTCACGACACTGGCGAACACGGGACTTAATGAGCCCTTTATCAGGTAACCGGAAGATGAAATGGAAGACTGGGAGCCGGTCTCATTGAGAAGAACGACTTCATACGGATTGTTGGTCTGATTGATGCCTGTCATGTTCACACCCCCTGCATGATTCAGAGAGTCAGGCATTGGCGACAGGAGAGTGACAGTCACGTTGGAAAGATCCATTACCAGTGAAGTGAGTACGATAGGCGAGTTGCTGGCGTTTGCAGAGGAATGAACGAAATGAACGTAAGCGTAAATGGCAGCAGATGAATTACTGTTGTTTTTCTTGATGAGCCCGAAGAATCCTGTCGAATAAGAGAAACCGGCCAATATGAATGCAACTACGATGGTTGCCGCAATCAGTGCGGATGTAACCTTTGAGATCTTATGACTGGAAGTTCCTGTTCCCTTTTTGCCTGTTTCCGCCACAGATTTTCCTCCTTTATTTGATATCATTCAGCCTATATATATTGGGAATTGCAATAATTCAATTCACTCTGTCTCTTGCGTTGTTTCAAACAGGGGATAACAATCTGAATTTGACCGTCGCCTACGATACTCCACGATGGATTTTCCACTACAGATTAGTGTCTTCGAAGTCATTCCTCCGGTTTGGGCAGATTCAAATCCTGATGTGTATGTCCAGGCAGCAGATGTCTTTGATTCCATGTCCTCCCTCAATAGATTGCCGGACATCCTATCCCATGATTCAAATCGCGTGGTTTCCTGCCGCATTGGTGGTTGCATTCTAATTTGGATTTTCGCGTCCAAGAGTGATACGACATTCCAATCATTCTTCAGACTATCTCAATCCTTTTCGTACGATTCTGAAGCCACGGCTTCATAACGTCTTTCCACCGCTCCGCCGCCTCGAACAGCAGCGATGCCCTGCACTGCATCGCCCTTCCCGGTGCGAGGTCAAGTTCCGACGAATCCGCAACAGGCAACGGAATGTTCGGCGTTGCAGTGTCCGAACGTTCGGAGGCGGTTCTCTTCAGGAGCCTCTTTCCTCCGCCCTTCTCCTCTATGGTGGTCCGGACCTTGTTGTGGCTGACAGGCATACCCTCCGCAGTCAGTGTTCTCGATATGTCATATATTGAGAGGCCACGCTGCCTGAGTTCCATTATCCTCCCGTCGAGATCGCTGTCGCAGCCTGATTTGCGACCGAGTTTCGTCGGTTACCTGAAGACTTCCACCTTCCCCCTGCCTGAACATTGTGCAGAGCACCCTGAAGTACTGGCACGTGTAGCCGAACCTTGCCACAAGCTCCTTTGCAGGAACACCGTCGACGAAGTATGAGCGCAGCGCCTCATACCTCTTCTGAACTGTGTTTACAGGTTATAGGAAATATTGCTTCTCCGTCATCGATATGTCACATGAATATGATCATCAATACTTTGTCTGTGAGTATCGAAAAAACGTACAAAACACGTAAAGCATGCACATCAAGAACAGGGCAGTGCTTCGCGGCAGAAAATCACTTTCATTATATCGGTAAGAGGTAACTGTTTTCATATGACATCGCACAGCGTCATCATCATTTTCCGTGAGGGAATTACAGTGGAATCTGTTCGAAAAGAGAGAAAAGTGTCAAATGCACAACCGTCTGCGAAAATTCAGTCTAAGACAGGAGCTCTATGTATATGCCGTCCGGGTCTCTGACATAGACCCATCTGCTTCGCTCTGTCCTGATTTCCTGAACGATCGGATGGCCGGCCCGCGTGCATTCCTCAATGGCGCCGTCCATGTCGTCGACGTGAAATGCCAGATGGTCCAGTCCCTCACCCACCGCATAAGGAGCATCGAAAGCGCTTCCCTTCTCGTACCAGTTCAATTCCAGCTGAGGTCCGTCCTGCGCGCATGCCATGAGAACGACTTCGCCAGAGGCCTCCTTTATCTTCTGCCTTTCCACCACACTCATTCCCATCACCTTTGTGTAGAAAGCTATGGATTTTTCCAGATCGGTCACCCTGATGCCCGTGTAGACGAATTTTGTTTTCATCGGCTCACGTCGCCGGTAACGTCTTCCGCCGATAAAATGATCCAGCCTTGGATTCCGGAGAATTTCGGGAGCGCTATATATGAGAACGATTTAGTGCCCGGCAGAATGGATTACAAGTGGAAGGCACTCTCCGTCACATCTATCGGCGTTGCGATGTCGGCAGTGGACAGCACGATAGTGCTTCTGGCCCTTTTTCCGATCGCAACCGGCCTGAAGTCTAATTTCGTCACAATAGTCTGGGTGATCATAGCATACATACTGATGAGCACGGCGCTAGTGCTCAGCCTGGGAAGAATTGCCGACATATACGGACGCAAGAAACTGTACAACCTCGGTTTCGTTGTCTTTACAATCGGCTCCGCACTGTCCGGCGCAGCTCTCACTGGCACGCAGCTGGTGCTCTTCCGTGCCGTGCAGGGCATCGGGGCGGCTATGCTCATAGCCAATTCGTTCGCCATAGTTTCGGAGGCTTTCCCGCCTTCCGAGAGAGGGAGGGCATTTGGCCTCAATGCAATCGTCTGGGGTTCCGGATCTGTTCTGGGCATCATACTCGGAGGAGTGATAATCGCATTCACTACCTGGAGGCTCATTTTCTTCATCAACGTGCCCATTGGCATTTTCGGGACACTTTGGGCGTACAGGACACTGAGGGAATCTAGGGAAAGCGCAGACAGGAGCAAAGAAACTTTTGATTTGCCGGCCGCTGTTTTGTTCACGCTCGGCCTTATGACTTTCCTCTTCAGCATTACATGGAGCCTCCTGCACGGTTGGAGCGATCCAGTTGCCGTTGCGGCAATGATATCCGCCCCGTTGTTTTTCGTCCTGTTCGGCGTGTGGGAAGCGAAATACAGCAATGATCCGATAATCGATTTTTCCATGTTCAGGAACAGGATATTCACATTCTCAATCGTAAGCGCAATACTCCAGTCAATCGCCGTCTTCAGCGCCAATTTCCTGCTGCTGTTCTATTTTGAGGGCATAGACGGACTGCCGATTCTCACGGCTGCGTACCTCATCATACCGATGGCCGTCACGACATCCATTGTCGGCCCTTTCGCAGGAGCGCTCTCAGACAGAGTGGGATCAAGGATTGTGGCGTCCGCCGGACTTGCCGTGCAGGCGCTTGTCCTCGTGATGCTGAGTCAGTTGAGCAGGACGACACCACTCGCCCTAGTCGCAATCATCGAGGGCATCTACGGCGTCGGGGGAGGGCTGTTCTGGCCCGCCAACACCAGCGCAATAATGTCCGCTACTCCCGGAAACAAGTACGGTGTCGCTTCCGGTGTCATGAACACGTTCAGAAGCACAGGCATGGTGCTGAGCTTTGCCCTGTCGCTGGTAGCCGCAACAAGTGTTATTCCCGCAGCCTACGTGTATCACCTGTTCATAGGCGATATAAGCGGCAGGCTTCCCATCCGGCTTGCCGGTGAATACATTGCGGGACAG
>JAKABN010000085.1 GCA_021796895.1 Thermoplasmata archaeon
CTTACGCACTCCGGTCAGCCGGCTTTGGCAATCCTGTTATGGCGCGCGTTTGCACAAAATCATCCTTCAACAACCTTTATTAAGTGGTAGCATTTAGTCCGCAAAAAGTTGTCTTCGAACACCCGTACTTCCAGCGTCAGCGACTCTAGAAGCACTCGAGGCATTCGGAGGAAATATTAATGGAAAGCAGAGCACTAAAAAAGACAATGTCCGTACTGCTCGTGATGATATTGGTCGTGTCATCAACAGCTGCTGTATGGGCTGTAGCAAGCACAGCAGGCGTCAAATCTGGCCAGAAGCAATTGGCGGCATCCCCGAACGGCGGAACCAGCGGCTACATATTCGAGGTAACGGTGCTCGGGACCAAAAACGGCGCAGTCCTTTCCCCGCTGTCTAACGCCAATGTGTACGTGACCAACACTCATCATCCGTCTCAGTCATTCAGACTTAATTTCAGCAGCTCGATCGGTTATTACATATACGGCGCCCCAACCGGAAGCCTTTCGCCGGGATACTACTGGGTGAATGCATCGGCTCCGGGATACTTTACAGGTACCGTACAGCAGCCTGTCAGATTCAGCGACACGGCTAACATCAACAGTCAGATCACTCTTTACAAGGTCAGGGCCGCGGAAACCAGCGTTGCAGTGACGGTCAACGGGATAAGCGGCGGACTGAAGGGAGCACTTGTTCAGTTTGTCGAGAAGGGAATAGTTTACAGCAATGCATACGGCGAAGGAAACCAGGTCATATATTCCGGATACACGAACAGCACCGGAGGTCTTTCCATCGCTGTGAACAACACTTACAATTACACGGTGATTGCCAGCATAAACAACTCGAACTCATCCTATGCTTTGAACGACCAATTCTACGCACCGTCGTTTGCGTCTCTTTCTTCGCCAACACCATCTTCAGTCGCTATCACCCTGCCTTCCGCTGTTGCGGTGCAGGCGAGCATAAAAACTACATCCGGGACAGTGCCTTCCGGCATCAACGGCTACATGCTTGAATATGCCGGCACATCGTCACCGGTTCAGACGCGACTGTTCTCGGCGAACGTCACATCGGGCTTCGCGACTTTTTATGCTCCTGCCGGCAACTATGTCATTGCCATAAACGCTACCGGACAGGCATCGTACATACGGAATATAACGGTGCCGTCGGCCATCTCATACAACCTTGGAACGATAACGCTTCAGAGTAAGTTTTCGTCATCCGCCCCGCTTTCGTCAACGGTCATATCGTACGCACAGGCCTCGCCCAACTGGCGCTATCTGAACGTAACGTTCAATCAGGTTCTGGATGCGGGAAGTGCCGTGAATGGTCTGCCGTTCGCGTATGTTCCAAGCGCCAGGATGCAGTTCGCACTGGCGTTCAACGGCGGCTATCCTGAAATCAACGCCACGACAGTCAGCGCTGTGCTTTCGAATGTGACAAGTCTCGGGCCAGAATACACAACAACATACAATCTGTGGTCGGTCAACTCTTCCACCTATCTGGGCGATGCAGCCACTTTCCAGCTTTCCATGCCCGGATTCACAGCAGGCTTCGTGAACAGCTCATCGCCGCTGTCCATAATCTCGTCCGATTCCTATTCGACCCTTTCGGGCACTCTTCCTGCCAACACATCCTCCTATGCAGGCACATTCCTTGCTCCCTTCAACAGCACAGAGATGCATTTCATAAGCACCATTCAGCTGCCCCCGGGTTTCGAACTGTCATCCAACTCTACAAACGTTCCCAGCGGGGATGTGGTCATCTCCGGACACACTACCGTTACCGTTTACACTACGGTCACAGGCACGGGCTTCGCAACCGTCTCGATGCGGCTTGAGTCGGGGCAGATACCAGTTGTGAAGGCCGCGGCCGTCACCGGAAAATACTCCTATGCCTTCATGAAAAATGGCACTGTGCAGTATTTCATCATAAAGTCCAGGACACCGATCAACTACACGGCGCAGGGCTCATATGACCCGTCCGGCGGTCCCCTCTCTTACTCATGGCACTGGAACAGCACAAACTACTCTTCTTCCTACACGAATGCTTCGACAACAGTTGTTCAGCACGAATATTCCATCAACTACACAACACCGGGTGTGCTGATGAACATAACACTTACTGCGACCACCGTGACGGGCCAGAAGGCCAGCACAACAATTTCCGTCAGGATTGCAAACGACACAACGCTCAGTGCAGTGATAACACCGGTCAAGAGCGTGATCACATCGGGCAGAATATATGCAGGACAGGACTCAGCGCTCACGGTCAACGGACTGAAGTCCAAAGCGTCGATAAGCCCCGGGGACAACCAGGGCATAATCGTGTCCTACAACTTCACATGGGGAGACGGCGTAAAGAACTACACGGTTGTTTCCAACACTCAATCCAATCTCAACGCCTCGCATTCCTATTCCAGTGCCGGCAATTTTACGCTCGGTCTTAACATTACTGATGAGGCGGGATTCACATCGTTCACGAGTGTCACTGTTCAGGTAAACAAGACGTTGAATCCGGTCGTTTCTTTCATAGTGCACAACAGCAAGTGGGCCTCCACGGCAGGCAGCGTCCAGGAGAACAGTACCGTGCACTTCAACGCCTCTGCCACCACCGATCCTAACTTCAACAATTCGGTTCTGCTGTTCGAATGGAACTTCGGCGACGCACACAATATTACCAACGCCACGACAAAAGGCAATGTCACATACCAGCGCTATGTGAACCTGACCGGCGCACAGGGCGGCATGAACGTCACACACATATACACAGCAATAAGCAGCACTCCGCTGACCGTCAATCTGACTGTTGTGGACCCGGCGGGAAACAAGGCCAGCTACACATATGCACTCAGCGTCACGTCGCAGCCGAGACCGGATTTGCGCGTCATTAACATCACCTTCAGTCCTAAGTCGTTCACACAGGGGAGCGCGGGCAAGATAACCGTATCTGTGATAAACATAGGCAATGCGAATGCCACCTCGCCGAAAGTGACGCTCTATGCCATCGCCGCTGAGAGTGGCGCCAAGACAAAGATTGGCGTTATAACTCAATTCTACAACGGCACAAACAGCAGTGCAGTATCGGCGGTAAGGGAAAACCAGACAGTCCACGGCTCAATCAGATGGACGCCATCTACCTTCGGGAATTTCACCGTGAAGGCAGTGACCTCGGCGACATACCAGCTGCTGTCCGCTCTGGACAACACGGCCACTCAGCCGGTAACCGTCAGCCAGTCGCAGCTTCAGGTATATGCGCTGTATGCAGGCATAGTGATAATAATCGTCGGTGTGATAGCCGCGATAGCGCTCCGCAGAAGGATGCCGAAGAGAGGCTACGACAAGGGAAAGGATCAGCGTAAGGGCAAGTAGGCATTGTCGCCGTGCCGAAACATTTTATTTCAAACTTCTTAATCTTCACTTTTCTGTTTTGCCAGTGAGCGCCATCGCGCTGCGTGGTGTGGTTGGGCCGCTTTTTACATTGAACGCGGTGCTTCTATGCCAAGGCAGTCGAGCGATATCCTGAGCACCTGTCTCGTCGCATCCACAAGGGCCAGCCTGCTTGTCCTGACACCTTCCGCAGCTTTCAGTACGGAAACCAGCCGATAGAACTGGTTGAACAGCGACGCAAGCTCGTGAGAGTAGACCGCCATTCTGTGCACGGCCATGGATCGTGATACATCCCTGAGTATCGAGGGAAACAGCGCAAGCTGCTTGCACAGCGCAAGCTCAGCCTCCTCCCGGTACGCAACGCTGCCGGCGCTCCACGGTCCTGCCTTCTCCAGTATGCTGCAGGCACGTGCATGCGCGTACTGCACGAAGGGTGCGCTGTTGCCTTCAAAGTTCAGAGCCTCCTCCCATCTGAAGACGACTTTCTTCTCGGCCTGCAGCCTCACTATGTTGTAGCGCAACGCTCCCAGGCCGACCACCGAAGCAATGGCGGTTGCTTCCGCATCCGAAATATCGGAGCGTCTCTTCAGAACCTCCTCCTTCGCCCTTCTCTTTCCTTCCTCCAGTATGTCGTCCAGAAGCACGAACGAACCGGCCCTGGTGGACATCTTGCCCGCGGGGAGAGTTACAAACGAATAAAAAAGAAAATCCGGCTCCCTTCCCGTCTCGAGCAGTTTGAGCGCGGCAGACAGGAATCTTATGCCAAGCTTCTGATCCTCACCGAGCACATCCACCAGCCTGTCGGCTCTCGAGAATTTGTCGATGTGATAGGCCACATCCCTTGTCGTGTACAGGCTCGTACCGTCTGTTCTCGTAAAGTAGAACCTGTCTTCGCCGTCCTCCCCGTCTTTTCCGCCAATCGGTATGTACCATGCCCCGCCGTCCTCCTTCGCCTCCGGCAGTTTCTTCAGTTTGTCTATTACTCCGGCAACCTTTCCGTTCAGTATCAGATCACTTTCATACGAATATCTGTCGAGTCGCACATTGATGTTCGAGAGGCTCTCCTTTATGCCTTCCAGGACATCATCGGCGATCATCCTCACGGAACGGACTATTTCCGGATCGCCCTGATCAAGCCTTCTCTGCATCTCCTGTATTTCAGCGGCACACTTCTCGTCTTTTCCTGCCAGCTCGCTGGCTCTGATGTAGTAATCGACGAGTTTGCGATCCGGCTTGATTATGCCCGTCGTTGGAGCCTCCAGATGCTGCACGCCCCAGACAAGCATGGTTACCTGTTTACCGGCATCGTCCACATAGTATTCCGACTCTACGTTGAGTCCGGCATGACGGAAGCATCTCACGAGTGTATCGCCTATCAGCGCATTTCTCGCCCTGCCTATATGAATCGGCCCGTTGGGATTTATCGAAGTATGCTCGACGATGATCTTTTCCCGGCCTTCTGCCGTTTTGCCGTAATCGTCTCCCGACGTCCTTATCGCAGTGACTGTTTCGGCGGCCAGAGAAACAGGATCGGCATTTATGTTGAGATATCCGTTTTCGGCCCACATCTTCAGTCCGCTTCCCGCGTATCCGGCGGCGAGTCCATCTGCTATCTGCTGCGGCGTTTTGCCGCTCTTTCTGGCTAGAATGAAACACGGACATGCAAAATCAGCCCGCGCAGCCGGTATCTCCAGCTCGAGCCGCGCGTCTTTTCCATAATCGGAAGCCAGGCGGGCGTTGATGTATTCCCTGGCTTCTGCAACGTAGCGTTCCATCGGGTCCATGTTCATGCTCCCGTCCTGTATCTCAATATGGCTCCGAGACCGGAAAACGCCGTCATCAGCATCTTGCCTTCCTCCGATTCGGAGGATATCAGTTCGACCTGTGTGTCCATCTGCTCCGCCTTTTCAAAGAGTTCGTCGACGAGATCCTTCTCACCGCTCAGCGTCGTCTGTGAACCGCAGCTGTTGCACGCCGGGGCCGTACTGTCCTCCTCTGATCTCGTGAGCTTCATGACGTTTCCGCAGCTCCCGCATGTATATTCCCTGATCATCTTCTTCAATCCCTCGCTGATCAGCAGGAGAGAGATTGCCCCGATGTTAAGGGCTCCGACGACTTCATTCAGGCCGTACGCGCCCAGGCCGTTGTCCGGCTTCCTGATCTCTCCAAGAAATCTGTCGATGAGCAGTTTCTGTTTCATTACTGCCAGATCCTTGAGTCTCTCTCGCGCCTTCTCGACGAGCTCCCTCAGTCCGTATTCATCCGTATAACCGGTATCGAACGTTTCTATTACCTTCTTCTGAAGTTCGTAGTGCAGATAGCCCTCCTTCACGAAGAAGTCCTTTGTGCTGCCAGGTCCACCGACAAGTATGCCGCTCATGTTCTTCACGTTCAGGAAGACGTTCGTGCAGACTTCGGCCACATTTTTGTAATATTCATTCGCGGCAATCTCTATCAGCCGCTCGAATCTCAGAGAAGACTGTCCTCCCATCCTGTGCTTGCTGGGAACCTGCGAGTGCATGTTCTTTGCCACCTGTATGGACTGTCCTTTCAGGAAGCCGATCGTCGCTTCCTTCCTGTCTATGACAATGAGCCCGTAAATGTCTTTGACCTCAATCATGCTGTTGAGCGGATCGAGGTAGAAGCTCGAATCGCACCTGTACAGAAAAGTCGGGACGGGTTCCGGCGGCTCTATGGCGTGCTGCACCATTGTCGTCTGGTCGCCGTTCTTGGGCACCGTGCCGACGAAGAAAACTATTCCGTTCTCAGGTGCGAGCATCTTGTATCCTTTCAGCCTCGACAGTATGGAGCTTATCGCGCTCTGGACATTTTTCCTCGTGGACGACGATTTGATGTTCGAAGATTGCGACTGTTCCTCCCTGAGGTAGTTTGCAACATCGGAAATCATCTTGCCCCCCGGAACATACAGCGAGATGAGTTCGGTTCCCCTGCCCTGGTACGCCGCAATCCTCTCTATCTCCCGTCTGAAGTCGTATCTCTGCTTTTCCGTAATCTCCATTTCATTCACGTCTGTTGATTTTTAATACTAAGATAATCTCTCCCCATCAGCTAAAAGTGTATTGGAAAGGCAGGTTGTCAAATGGCGCAGGAAAGAATTGCCATATCCATCGGCGGCTCGATACTCGTTCCGGACAACGAAGACATGTCATACATAAAACAGCTCGCCTCTACTCTTCTTGATATGCTGCCAGTTTATAAATTTCTAGTAGTCTGCGGCGGCGGCAAGATTGCGCGTTATTACATAACAATAGGCAGATCTCTGGGTGCAGACGAGTCTTCACTGGATGAGCTCGGAATAGAAGTGACAAGGCTGAACGCCAGGCTGCTGATCACCGCACTTGGCGACAAAGCATACTTCAAGCCGGCGGAGAGCGTGGACGAGGCACGTCTGGCCTCAAACAGCTACCCGATTGTAGTCATGGGCGGTACTCATCCGGGCCAGACGACGGACGCCGTCGCGGCTCTCGCTGCGGAGAAGATCAAGGCGACGCGCCTGATTAATGCGACATCGGTCGACGGTGTCTATAACGAAGATCCAAAGGCGAATCCGAATGCGAAGAGAATAGACAGGATGACGTTCAAGGAGCTTCTTGACAAGGTTATGTACTCGAAAATGGAAGCTGGTTCAAGTTTTATTTTCGACCCGCTGGGTGCGAAACTGATAAGCAGGAGCAAAATACAGACAGCCGTCGTCTTCGGCAGAGACCTGCTGCAGCTTTCCAATGCAATAAAGGGGCAGCAGTTCACAGGAACCCTGATAACTGCCGCCCCTCCCTCTTCCTCAGATGCACCGGCCAATTCAGCTTCGCCTTCACGTTAACTGGCGTAATCACGCTCCGGTCATGTACGGGGCCGCTGCTCCCTGGAAGGAGCGTCGGAGCCATCTGTTATTGACAGTCCTCTTTGTTCGAGAAGAGAACAGACTCTGTCTGCTTCCGCGGAGAAACTCTTTGACCTGTGCACAACGGCAATTTTTGCGCCGCCGCTTTTCCTGACGATTTCGTCGGCCATGTCGCTGTCCACTGAACTCAGATTGTGGTTGGGCACGAAATGGGAAAATTTCAGGCGCTTCATCAGTGCAAGATCGGTGAAGCGTGGACAGTAGTGCCCTCCGCCAATTCCCACCGCCTGTTCTCCATCGGCATCCGTTCCAGTGAGCAGCGCTGCCGCAAGGCGGGACCCCGCTTCCTGATCCTCCCACGCCTTCTCATCGCTTCCAATCTCCGCGAACATTGCCGGCACATCGACAAAGGGGCCGTGATGCGTAGCCTCGAACGTCACGGCATATTTCGAATCACCGAACGCCTCCTTCAGGCCTGTCAGCCTCCCTGTCATGTATGCGGCGGGCGACGGCACAAGAGATCTGCTCCTGCCTCCGAGCTTCGCCTCACCGAAATTTCCGACGGGGTGCAGTGTGGCAGCCGGCAAACCGCTTTCAGATCTGTGTGTGGAGAGGAAGATGAGCATATCCGGCTTCAGGCCAAACAGCTTTTCAATCTCCCTGTCAATGTGTTCAGCATGTATGTGAAGGACTGGCATTACAACAGCCGAACAGCC
>JAKABN010000005.1 GCA_021796895.1 Thermoplasmata archaeon
GCAGCTGGCCGCAGTTCATCCAGGCTCAGCAATCTGAACGCGACCATGCTCCTCAGGACGCTGTTTGACGGCGGCAGCATTCATCCCGCAATCGACGAACTGTCCGGAGGCTGGTATGGAAGAGAAGCCATAAGTGACATTGCCTCGAGAACCATTTCGGAACATCCTGACGCCGTCGAGAAATACAGGAAGGGGAACATGGAAGTGCTCAACTATTTTGTGGGTTTGTGCATGAAGGAGATGCGAGGCAAGGCAAAATCCGCAGACATCATATCCGCTCTCCGCGGCATACTGGATGCGGATGCGCGAGGCTCAGAAAAAGGGAAATGATGTTCCCGATTCATAATACATGATCTGACCGTTCGTTCCGTCCACCGTCACAGTATATCCCGTCATCGACGTGAAGGTGTATGCGAACGCCGAACTGGAAGTGGGCAGTGGAAGGAACGGCGAGGTCATCGGTAGATAGGGTGCGGCCGAAATCGAAATCGAGCTGATTTCAGCTACACTGCCACTGCCGAAGAACTGACTGGATACGGAGCTGCTGTTTACAATCTGCAGCGCCGAAGCAAGCGTCAGCACGTTCAAACCGCTGGCCGTTCCTCCGGACAGGTTCACGGAAGCACTCTGCCCGCTGGCATTCAGCGTGCCGTTCAGGGAAACGACAGTCACCTCATATCCACCGGCTGCGGGGTCTCCGAACTGCATGCTCCACGATGAACGGGAGAAATTGTATTGCGCGCTAACCATTTCCGCTCCGTTCGCCTTGCTGATATATGAGCCCAGCGATGTGTTGTTCAGCGCAAAATTGTACGCCGCCGTTATGTTAAGGATGTTTCCGGCAGTGCCGATGGCAGGCAATGCGCTCCCGTTCCACAGGATGTACCGACCTACTGCATTGTCTTTTCCATAAGAGCCCCCCGAGGCTGCCGAAATGGCGCCACTTCTGCAGACGACTCTGGCAGAATCTGTCGAATAACTGATCGTAGTTCCGTTATCTGACGAAATTGACGATGTGTTTGCAAAGAGCGGAAATGCAGACAGGCTGTCGAGCTTGATGTGCCCGGTGAATGAGCTGCCGGATGTTATGTTGATTTCCAGCGCCGGGTCCGAAAGCGACGGATTGAACTGATCAGCGCTCCAGCGAACTCCGTGATATAATCCCCGCAGGGCCATTTGCACATTGCCTGAGAAACCGCCTGCATATTTTGACAGCTGCGCAGCAGTCATGGCAAACGAACCGTTGTCTCCGATCGCCGAAATCATGGAATTCTGCCATGGCATGCCTCCCGTCAGATTGGCATAGGCATGAGTGGAAAGAACACCTGTTCCGCCGACGCTCACGATTCCTCCTCCAATCTGAAGCGAGACGCTGGTCGAAGTGTTTGCCTCCTGCATGACGGTGTAATTCCCATTCACGCTGTCGAAAGTCCTGGCCGCATAACCCATTACGACAACGGCTGTAAGATTCACAGGAAGTCCGGCCGCAGTTCCTTCCACATATCCCTTTCCTGTGATACTGCTGTTCGTGCTCAGCACATAGGTCTTCTGCGGCACACCAAGTGCGTCCGGGATGGTTACGGTACTGTTTCCCACCGAGAATGATGAATTTCCCCGGAGAGTCATGAAAACGCTGTCGACGGAAAGCGTCGTGCTGATGCCGGATGCGTTGAAAGGTACTGTGATTATGCCGAACGGGTTGTAGGCATCGAGCGTGCCTGTAACGCCGTAGGACGCAGTGTCGCCCAGATTTAAGCGCTTGGCCGTGAAGGACGAAGGATGCACACGAACCTCCGTCGTACTCTCTTCCATATGTCCGTTCCACTCAAAAGATGCAGTGGCATGGTATGTGCCCGGTTCTCCATAGATGTGCGAGGAGTGTATGGCATGCGTCGTGTTTCCGTCACCGTAGTCTATTGAATAGAGTTTGAAAGAAGTGAGATGCGTCTGCAACGGAATGTCGAGGGATATCCTGACGGGATTGCCCGCAAGAGCATTTGCCGGGGAAACGGTCAGCAGCGGATGTTCTGCAAACTGCGTTACAGCAATCCCGGCGGCAGAGGCAACTGCAATCGCTGCAACCGCCAGCGCAATAAGCTTCTTCCTCTTGCAATTCAACCGTATCACACTCCACTGGACATTCAAGGCGATGCCAGTTCAGTCTTCTGTTGAATGAGTTTTTCTTCGTACTTAAGACAGCGCAATGATGCGTCGCCGGACTCCTGTTCTGTTATTGCGACAGATAAATAGCGTGCGCTGTTAATGCAGCGTGCTGCAAATGAGACGCCTGCTTCACGCCGCAAGGAGCAGCGGCCTTCTGCCGCTTGCAATCATCGTAATGTCGTACACTGCCATCATATCCTATCTCAGCCTGCTCAGATATAACAACTTCTTCACGTCCGACTGGGACTTCGGCACAATGCAGCAGATGCTGTGGTCCACGCTGCACGGCCGCCTGCTGTTCGAGACGGGGGACTATTCCACCGGCGGCTATCTTTCCTATCTTGAGATAAACAGCGCTTACATCGCGATTCCGGTCGCGTTCCTCTACTCCCTTTACCAGTCCCCCGCAACGCTTTTCGTGATTCAGTCGTTTGCCGTCGCGCTGTCTTCCTTTCCGCTCTATTTCATCGTTCTTCGCACCGGACACGGCCGGCAGGCTGCCTTCGCCTTTGTCCTTCTTTTTCTGTTTGGCATGGGAACGCTTTCCAGTGTCTTCTATGACTTCCACTGGGAGTCTTTCATACCGTTCGAGTTCTTCTCCTTCTATCTTCTCTTTTCCGCGCAAAGGTACAGGTATGCGGCGGCCACGCTGCTCGTCGGCAGCGCGACGCTCGAAGTGTTCCCCTTTCTTGCCGCGGCCGCTGTCGTCTATTTCGCAGTGTCCGGCCCGGAGATTCCGCACGAAGCGGGTTTCCCGCAGGGCAGGAAATTGTATATAATTTTCATCGCGGCATGCGCCGTCTGCTTCATTTTTACAGTCGCGATGCAGAGGCTGCTCACTGACGTTGTCATCGGAACGGCGGCCGGCGGCGCCGGAATGGACGCCTACTCCCTTTTCATTCACCCGGTGCTTCTGCCTGGCATTCTCTTTGCTTCATCCGCCTACTGGCTTCTGCTCTTTGCCTCGGTTGCTTTTCTTCCGCTGCTCGCCCGCAGGTCGCTGGTCATGAGCCTGCCCTGGTTCGTCGAATCTGTTTTTGTTTATCCCAAATTTTCGATTGCCTTTGGTTATCAGTATGCGTTCATTGCTCTTCCGCCCCTGATGGTATCCGCTGTCCTCGGCGCAAAAAGGCTGAGGGGCGATGAGCGCATCTCAACGATCTTTATTCCTCTCATAATTGTCTTATCATCTCTTTCGCTGCTCCTCTCCGGCGCTTCCGCAGTCTTCCTCAGGCAGAACGGATACGTGCTGTCCCTGCCTGTGCTCGCCGCACTTTTGCTCATCTTCGTTTTCCATTTCAGGAAGGAACTGAAGGGAGACGGCCGCTCACCGGGTATAATGCCTGCGCCGGATCACAGGCGCATGTTCATCGCAATCCTGCTCTCGCTGCTGTTTTTCAACATTGTCATGGGTCCGCTCAACACGTCCAATTACGGCGTGAATTCGGGATATTACCTCAGCTACTCCACAAACCCATCATTTCACTACATAGATGAGGTGGCAGGCATGGTGAAGAGCGGCTCCACCATTCTCGCATCAGACAACCTTTTTCCTCTCGTGGATGCCAGTCTCCGCTCCTACTCTGTTCTGTGGCTGCCATTTTCGCCCAGGCTCATGCCACATTTTCCGTTCAGTCCGGCAAATCTGCCGGAATATGTATTTGCCGACACATCGCAGCTCACTCTGATGCCCTCCTTCATCGTGAGCAGCATTTTTAACGGCAGCATTTACGGTCTTGTGGCATATGTGTACTACAGCGGGTACCCCGGCACCGTCTACCTGTTCCGGCTTGGTTACACAGGCCACGCAACAGCGTTTATGGCTTCGTCTTTCAATTCGTCGGTTTACCTGAATTACCACAATCTGCGCACAGGTCTGTCCGGGCACACAGAAAAATTCGCCGGAAGTGCTTTCGGAAAAGTGATCGCAAGCAGAAACGGAAACGCCTTGAGCCCCTCGGACAGCAACAGACTCAATATATGGTATGGTCCCTACATGACGCTGCTTCCGGGCAATTATACCGTCACATTCAGCATCATGATACAGCCGGCGAACGGCAACGCCTCCATTCCCGTGACTTACATGAACAGCAACAGTTTCGGCTCGCCTTACTATTATTCCGTGAATCTCAGCGCTTCATCTGTCGGTGCCGGCCTGTTCGGCAGAATAAGTTTCGGTTTCAGGTGTACCGAACCCGCGCCTCTCGTCGAGTTCCGCGGATACCTGCTCCTGGCCGGTAATCTTCCAGCCGGAATTGTGCGGCTGAACTACATCCATCTTCAGAGGAACTGACTTACTCCATGAATTGAATTCGCAGGTTCAAGTCAGTCGCTGACTCAGGTGTTGGCATTCATCATCCGAGCGGCAGCTCGAGGCGCCACACGACGCTTTCGCTTCCAAGATAGTTGGCCCCGAAGGCGAATATTATGCCAATAAAGTTCGCCGCAAGATATTCAAAATGCAGGAAGACAAGTATGCCCAGTATTCCTACGTTCAGCAGCGCGCCGGCGATCATGACTGCGTTGTATTTTGCAAGCCTGTTAAGGATCGCCCCGTGTACTCTTTTCCTGAACGTCCAGGAATTGTTCATTATGAAATTTGACACAATGGACGCCTCGACGGCGACTGCCGAAGCAAGCAGAAGCGGTGCATGCGGCTCAAGCAGGAAGAGCAGTCCTTCATTCACAGCCATTCCGGCAAGTCCGACCGCAATGAATTTTGCCACCCTGTAGTCGGAAAGACGCAGAACGAGTCCCATGTATCTGAGCAGTTCCGTCGGGCACAGTTTGCTTTTTCCGCTGTACCTGGCTCCGAACGAAAACGGAATCTCGGATGTCCGCAGGTTGCGTGAGGCGAGTATCTCCAGCAGCACTTTGTAGCTGCGGGATGAAACCTTTTTTATGTCCACCGCGTCCCTTCTGAAGAGGAAATAACCGGAGAGGGGATCTCTTATATGCCGGGTATGCGGAATCATGAAATGCGCAAGACCTGTCGCAAATCTGGAAATTGCGCTCCGTATTGCAGGCATGTTTGGTTCGCCACCCCTGGTGTATCGCGACGCTATTACCATGTCCGTTCCGCTTCTCGCTTCCGCCAGCATCGATGGAAGAAGCTCAGGCGGGTGCTGCATGTCGCAATCCATTACTGCTATGAATTCTCCGCACGACACTAGTGTTGCGTCCCTGACGGCAGTCGCGATGCCCATTTTGGAAGATCTGGAAAGCAGGCGTATGTTGCCGTATGTGCTGTTGAGCCGCTTTGCGATTTCACCGGTGCCGTCAGGGCTCTTGTCGTCGACGACTATTACTTCGCAGTTCAGCCCGAGTTTTTCTATTCTGTCTATCAGGACTGGCAGATTCCCCGCTTCGTTATATGTGGGTATTACTACTGTCAGCTCAGTCATATCAAGCGCCTCCGATGCCGAAGTTCCAGAATGTCGCGGACATCTGATATCCAACCGTGAGGCTACCTGCCAAATACATAAAGGTTGTCCCGCTGACCGACCAGTTGTTAGCGAGTGCTAGACTATGCACGGCGGTGAAATTTATCACAGTCATGTTTGTCAGTATGACAATTGTGTTTGCATCCGGATGAAAAGTCATTGAGGAAACGGTCGAGTTGTACCCAATCCATATGCTCTTCAGACCGCTCTCGAACTGAAACTCCGCACCGAAGAAGATCAAAGGCTGGCCTGCGGCATTTACCGAACTGCCCTCGGAAGCCGCCGGTCCGGTTATGCTCAGGCGGTAGCCAAGAAATGCCCCGGCTCCTGCCAGAGCACTCAGGTTAATATTGTCATTTATCATCTGCGCTGATACCCATCCCGGCCGCGCCGAACTCCTTCCCACTATTATACTTATCTGCCCTGGCGCGTAACTGTATTTTCCGGCTCCGTTTCCGCTCAGAGAGAAATGCCAGCCCACTGGTGAACTGGTGTTATAGAAGCCGGCATTCAGCATCAGCGGATTGTCTATCTGCAGCGCTGGTTTGGCATATCCGCCCGCTGATATGTACACCGACTGGAAGTTGTCATAATATGCTATGAGCCTGAATGAAACGTTGCTCTGTACGTAGTCGATGGGCGTGTTCGGTATTATGCGCATGGTGCTCGTGCCGGGCGCGATGACAGGATTCTGTGCACTCCAGAGCATCCCGTTCGCACTGACCACCGGGCCGTTTACGAGTATTCTGAAGAAGACAGGAATGCTGGCCGGCTGCCCGTTTGCAGGAATGTAGCTCACAGAAACGTTCATCGCCGTTATCATTCCGGGCACGGAATAAGGGTTGCTGAACGAGTCTATTTTCACAATCTTCAACGGTTCGTTGCTGGCCGCAGCATATCCGAATGCCGTGACGACCCCTCCCCCGACCACAATGATAGCGACCATCGATGCGGATACTCTGTTGTTCCTCACGGCCGCAATAGCGGACCTGATGGCCTGCCTGAGATGTATTTGTGGTGCGGGCTGAAGAAGACCGCCGCTTTTCATCTGCTCGACGAGGTCAGGCAGCAGGAGCAGAATGAGGAAGGGCCAGTATATCAGGTAGTTGAGCAGAACGCGGTAGTAAAAAACGAATGAAAGAACGGGGAATGCGAAGAATGCAAATTTGAATCGTTCGTAACCGGTGACATACAGAACAAAGAATGTTGCGAGTATAAGCACGGGCAGAATCAGGAAGACGTATCTTGCAAGAGGAATGAATCCAGCGAATGCAAGTATTGACGGCCCCAATCCTATTCCTACGATCGGCTGACTTGCAACGCCGGCCACGCTTGCGAACCAGGCGTAGGGGTTCATCGCTATGAATGGTGCGTTGGTTACGAGGAAAGATGCTGCCATGTATGCCGAGAAGGTCGCCGCAGCCTTCCAGTCCTTTCCTCTTTCCATGTAGATGAAGTAGAGGAAAAAAGGAAAGATCGCGGCTGGAGTCTGTTTGAATGATATGCTGAGCCCGAACAGCAGGCCGGAAACAGCCGGTCTGTCCCTGAATGCATAGGAGAGCGCGAGGAAAAAGAGCCATACTATGTCTGTGACCCCTCCGACGGTGTAAAACACCCAGTTGAAATTGACGAGCAGTATGAAGGTGGCATACGGAAACAGATCCGTGAAACGCCGTTTTCTGTAGTAATAGAAGAGCAGTGGATAACATGCAAGACTGAATGCAATGAGTATGTAATTGCTGTGCACCCCCCCTATCAGGGCGGGCATCATCATGAGCACCGACAGACCGGGGTAAGTCATGTAGTGCACGTATCCTCCGGTCAGCACGGGTGTTATGAAGTAGAACGGCACGTGATAGAACGAAAAAGCGCGGATCATGTTTGCGCTCACGTAAGGGTCTACACCGTGCAGTGTCAGATATGCCGCATAGGTGTCAAGAGCCAGCTCATCCGTTCCGAATGTCGGGAATATTCCGACCAGCGCGGCAAAGTAGGCAGTCATACCCGTGAGCAGCAATGTCAGAAAGGCATAGTCGATGCCTTTGTGATTTACTCTGACTATTGCCGAATAAACAAGGGAGATGCCGGCGAGTATGAGCAGAAGCCAGACGGCAATCAGCATTTCAAGATCGAGGTATCCTGTTCTTGACCACAGCGATGTTGCGTAAGTGATGAAAAAGATCGCCATGCCTATGTAGGCCACCCTGTTTATCAGTGTCCGCAGAACCCTCTCCTCCAATGGAAGGGGCACATCTCCTTTCATCGCTGCAAGAAGTCAGCGTGCACTATAAAAAATACTCTCGTACTGGTTAAGCCAAATGGTTGAAAATGCGGGATGCGCTCACCGCTCTGACTCTCCCCTTCGACCCAATCCCGGAGTCTCTACTCCCCGAGTATATGAAACCAATCCGGCTCAGCTCATCCCCTTCCATTCAGATTCACCGGTAGATTTGAGAACAAAAACAGCCATAAGCTGAATAGATTACGTAAATCGGCGGGAGTTAGAGATTAATCCGGGCAGGCCTGTATTATTTATTTTATCAGGCAAAAATTTGTGATCACTCGGTGTTTTTCTACCTGCGGTATTGATGTCAATGTGAAGGCATTTGGAGTTCCAGCTGATTGCCGAATCAAAAAAGACTGAATCAAGAGTCTTTATATCTGCATAATACCGTGGTAATACGATTGCCATGGATACAGTTCCCGCCAAATTGACACACAGGCTCATTGATGAGATAGATCAACTGATAAAAGAGGGCTGGTATGCCAACAGATCGGAATTGATCCGAGATGCCGTTCGCGAGGCAATACGACGAGCACGATCCGAACGCCTCGGAGCAGCAATCAAGGAGGATGTGGAGTGGGGACTGAGTGGCAAGAGTTAGTATCGCTGTCTTGGACACCGGCCCGCTCATACATTTGGGGCAGATAGATTATACGAGACTATTCAGAGTTATCAAGGACATATTGCTGGACAGGGACGCTATACGGTAACTTGGCAACAGGTCGTGCTTGCCATCATATTATAGACTCATTGAATTGAATGGACGAAGCAAAGATATGGCTGAGTAAATAATGGACCAGTACGCCTTGGGCACGGGAGAATCCACTTCAATTGCACTTGCCAAACAGGAAAAGGTACGTCTCATCTTCACCGACGATCTGGAGGCGAGGGAAGCGGCAAGTATCTACGGCCTGGAGTCCCGGACTTCTTGGATATGTTTCTGTCATGGCACTCCTTCATGTAAGTCCCGGGAGCGAATCGCCAGAACGTCGAAAATAAGTTATGCAGACAGGTCCGAGGACCTTTCGAGTAATCACGTGCGTGGAGGGACTCATCCCATTCTAATCAGCGTCATAGTGTCCATAACGCCGGGATAGGATCTGATTTCGTCGACTTTCCTGTTCAGAAGTTCTACAGACTCTGTTTTCATCTCCGCCGCGACATCGTATTCGCCGCTGGTTTCATACACTGACACCGAAACCTCTTTCAGTCTCTTGATTAGCATCCTAGTCTGATCCAGCTGAGTCTTGATGAGCACAAGGCCGCTCACTTCATTGCTCTTGGTTATTATGGTGAATTTCTCTATTATGCCGTCTTCTATCATTTTGGCGATCCTCGCCCTCACGCCGCCTTCCGTCAGATTCACGTGCCTGGCCATCTCCACATTCTTCATCCTGGCGTTTTCCCTGAGAAGAGAGAGAATCTGCGTATCTATTTCGTCAATGATTCTGACAACAATCTTCTTCTGATTGTCTCTGCCATCCGTGCCAGCGCCCGACATACGAAGTCGCATACATTGATTCTCTATTTAATGAATTCCAATTGAATTTGTTCTGCTGCTTCGCACAGAACAGATTCGCCGTTATCTGCATGCTCTGCATCCGTGCATTACATCAGTCGCCGGTGGGAAAGAATAATTAGACGTAACACCTTACCAGTAACGCAATACCCTGGGGGCAGGGCCGCTGTGCTGGAAATTAAGCTCTACAAGACTATAGACGCCACATCCGAGAACTGTACTGGTCCCATAGGTGAACTGTCGTCGGCCATGAATGACGCATATGTCGGCGAAGGTGTTGCAATACTGCTTGGTGACGAACCGACCCGGGACGATGTTCTCGTGTGGGCCAGGCGTACAGGAAACGAAGTCGCTGAAAATATTTCCGAAGGCGGGAAGTTTAAACTGATTTTGAGGAAGGTGAAGTGAAATGAAGAACGTTTTGGTGGCTGGTGGTGGACTCGGTGGAACTATTGTGGCTAACAGAATAGCGCAGAAACTTTCGAACGAGATAGATAAGGGGGAAGTTAACGTAACTGTCCTTGACAAGGACGACAAGCACTTCTATCAACCCGGATTCCTGCTTGTTTCTATGGGCGCCATGGAGCCGGGCGAGACGCACGTACCCGAACGTTCTGTTCTCGACAGGCACGTGAAGTTCCTCTCCGGAGATAAGGGAACAATGACCAAGATAGACGCGGCAAACCATTCAATTTCAACCGCGGATGGAGCATCTCACCATTACGATCAGCTCGTTCTTTCCACCGGTTCCCATCTTCAGTTTGACGAGATACCCGGTTTCACGGAGGGCGCGGATACCTTCTTCAACCTGGAGAAGGCAAGGGACATGTGGAAGAAAGTTCAGTCATTCACCGGCGGCAAAATTGTGGTGGATACAGCTATGCTGCCGCACAAGTGCCCCGTTGCTCCGCTGGAGGTAACGCTGATGCTGGACGACTACTTCAGGAAGAAGGGCATCAGGGAGAAGGTTCAGATCGACTACTGCTATCCCGTGCCCGGAGTATTCGGTATACCCAACGTCAATCGCATGATGACCGGAATCTTCGCCGAACGGGGAATAAACATTCACAGCCAGTTCACTCTCGCCTCCGTTGATGCCGGAGCCAGAAAGATAACATCGAAGGAAGGAGAGAGTCTCGATTACGACATGCTTGTGAGCGTGCCGCCCCACAAGGGCGCACAGGTTATCGGCGACTCGGGTCTCGGAGACAGGAGGAACTGGATACCCACCGACAAGTTTACGCTGCTCGTCAAGGGTCACGACGACATCCACGCAATGGGCGATACTACCGACATTGCGATTTCGAAGGCTGGTTCAACAGCAGATTACGAATCCTACACGGTTAGCCACAACGTGGCCGCCGACATCACGGGCACCGATGGAAAGAAGACATATCCGGGCACTGTTTTCTGCTTCATTGCGACAGGGATGGATCAGGCGACGTACATAAAATTCGATTACAGCCATCCGCCGGTACCTCCCACTCCTTCCCAGATTTACTGGTGGAGCAAGCTTGCCTACAACAAGCTCTACTGGAGCATTCATGCAAGGACAATGATCTGACGGTGTTGCGCTTGAGGCTTGCAATCATCCTCGGTTCAAATCATCTGGAAAGGGTGGAATTTGCGTCGATGACTGCATTCCTCGCGTCGAGCATGGGGGAGGAGGTAAACATTTTTGCGACAATGGATGGCGTGAAGGCGTTCAGGAAGGAGCCGGAACTGCTGTCGGAGGCGGAGTCTGCCGCCATGATAGCAAAGTCCGAGGCAGGCGGAAGATTTGCGGAATATTTCAGGAAGGCTAAGGAGACGGGAAAGGTGAAGATTGTGGCATGCAGCATGGCTTCGAAGCTGTTCGGCCTCGGCAAGGAAGACTACGTCGATGTCGTTGACGGCATAGGCGGCCTGACCTCGTTTCTCGATTCCACAGACGGAAGCAGCATGATCAGCATCTGGTGATTGAGTTGAGCGGTGAAAATACGGAAAGTGCGAAAAGCATGTCGTTGAACACGGAGGAAGAGAAACAGGTACGGGAGTTCATTTCCAACATACCCCGTTTCAACAGCGTCATGAAGGAATTCTCCACTATGATGAATGAGGGACAGATGGAGGCTCTGTCGCAGGCACTTGCGGCGCTGCGTTTCCTTAAAGACGGCCTAAACGACGAGTCCGTAGAGTCCCTGTCAAAGCTCGGAGGAAAGCTGACCGATGTGGCATCGGCAATTTCATCCGAGCAGTCCATGGCAGTCATAGGGAGCCTGAATACAGAAAGCAGGGAACTTTCCGAACTGATCAGGGACATAGGAAGGATGCACAGGGACGGTGTCTTCGAAGCAGTCATGAATGCCGCATATGCGCTGAAGTTCCTGAAGGACGGGCTTAACGACGAGGCGGTCGAAAACATATCCTCCAACATGGCGGACATGCTTTCCATTTCCAGACAGTATTCACCGCTTCTCATGGGTGGCGAACTGCCTTCCGTTCTCGCGACCGTGTCCAGGCTGGAGCGCGACGGTGCGCTTGAGGCCATTGTCGACGCTGCGTATGTCATCAAGTTTCTCAGGGACGGGCTTAACGACGAAGCGCTCTCCAACATAGCTTCGCTGCTGTCAGAACTTCTCACGCAGTGGCATTCCCTGCACAACCTCATAGACACATTGTCCTCCCCGGCTGCCAGGAGAGTTTTCAGCGCGCTGGCAGACGAGTCACTTGAGCAGAGGCTGGAAAATGCACCGCCCAGAAAGGGTGGTATGTCGCTGCTCTCCCTGTCAGACCCGGACGTCAGAAAGGGTTTCGGCGTCGTCTTCGAACTGCTCAAGGCATTCGGGCAGGAATTCAAAACAGTTGAGAGTAAGGACGCAGACTGACTGTTTTGCCCGTGCTGGCAGCCCGTGGCAGTTTCATGAAAACGCATCTGCTGCCACGCTCTGATAAAAGGTTGCCTATCATCGCCACACACTGTCTTTTCTGTGCTTATTCTCAAATAGTGTAATCATATGGCTGATTTTTAATGAGCGATCTTACGATGGTCGCACAAGGATTCCTGCTGGTGTATGTATGTCGAGCCGGTTTGCAATTTCGCAGCGCATCGGACGGATAATAACGCTCATGGGTGCCGTCTTCATGCTGTTCATAGCATCGGCGACGATTCCGTTCGTGATCGGAAACGGTATAAGTTTTGCCGTTCCGCCATCCCCGACCGAAACTCATTCCGCAGGAACACTGTATATAAACACATCATTTACCGTTGAAAATCATTGCCCCTATGCGGTGAGGCAGATATACTACACCCTTAATCTGAGCCTTCTTTCCAACGGGACTGAAATATATTCTTACAGCACACATCTGGCTGCCGCACTGCCTGGCAAGATGGAGCATTATGTGATTTCGGTGCCGATATCCGTTTCCGCATTGCCTTCCTGGTTCGTCTCGGCCGCCCTGTCCGCTCCTGTGAATATGTCTGTCGGGACTTCGATCAGTGCATCCTACGCATATGGTTTCTTCCAGTTCGGTTTGAACTTCAAAGGACCGTTCAGCTCTTCTTCCATTATGAAACCGGCAGCGCTTGCAGGCGGTCAGCCTCTTCCTGTATGCGCCAGCAGCATCACGCTCCTGCAGATGTGCAAACACAGAGGGGTGGCTGCTTGATGAACAAAAATGCAAGACAGCCTGCTCCTGGCAGCGAAAAGCCTCCGCTCCACATATCCGGAGCAATTCTTTCCTCCCTGACATCCGCATTATTCTTCATATTCGCACCAATACTCTATATGCAGATTGCATCCGCTTACCCTCAGATTGGCTTCGATTCTATGAGCGTTTGGACGCAATCGGCAATTCTGATAGGTTCTGCCTTCATGTTTCTGAATGCCGGCGCCGTACTCCTCGGAAATGAAAGGATCGCCGGCGTACTGCTCAGGGCTGCATCCCAGGTCGCGATAGCATTTTATGTGCTGTCGGTCATAGGCAGGACTTTTACAATCACCGTTCAGGGCGGATACCATCTCTCGATGGCCATTTACTACATCGCGCTCATCATGGCCTCTCTGGCGCTCCTGAGGATACTCCCTTCATTCACAGAATATGTGGAGTACAGGCGTTATGTGCGGAGGGAACTCTCCGCTTAGAAAAAGGACTGATCTGCTGAGGGAATGCGCAATCTTCTGAGCTTCGTCTCATTCTCTTCGGATTTCATCCCCCTGAACTCATTCTCCAGCAGTTCCATCTCCTTTGAGACGCGCATGTTCCTGCATATCGGGCACTCCACCGGTTTATGAAGCTGATGCTTAACACTGACCACCGAACTGTCCAGACCTATTCTGACGCCGCAGTTGTCGCAGTCCACATCCAACATATCTCTTTCCGCCATTTGATGCACTGTCTCCCCTTTTCACATTCGCCTCAATCAGAGACACACCGGAGCTCATGAAATTGAAGCAGTGTCCGTGTAATTACCCGTCTCACTTAATCGTTTGCATCGGCTCGTGTCGAATCCGGTTTATCGCTGTCGAATTTCTCCAGTTCGGTACTCAGGTAACCCCTTTTCAGATCTCCGATGTCTATTTCCTCGAAAAGTTTCTCGAGTATCGCAAGCTCCCTCTGCTCGAAGGTCATCTTGTCTATTGCAACGAGCAGCACCGATGATGTGTCGACCGTCTTCTGCATCACGCTTTCCAGCATTCCCATTACCTTCATCATGCTGTTGTTGGAAAGCAGATATTCCAGCCCGTCCAGAAACACTACGGCGTTCTTGTGCCTCTCTATAAACGAGAGAATCGCGCTGCCGATGACTGAAATCTTCGACGGATCGAGGTTGCTGTTGCCCACAACCTGCGTCAGCCACCTGATTTCTGTGTTTCCCAGATCATATTTTTCCCTGAGCTTGGAAGGATGCTGTCTGGTAATCACAAGCGGGTTGAATCCCGCCTTCTTGAAATCGACCAGTGCAAGATATGCAAGCAGCGGCTTCTGCTCAGGTATCATGTAGCTGAAGCCCCGCTTCATGGAATACCTCACTCCCTCCACCGGCGAGTGGACAGTCCCGGAAGCTTCCATTTCCTTCCCTACCCCCTGCAGTGCCTTGGTCTCGTCCGTCCCGTTTCCCGCCTCCTCCCTCAGTCTCAATATGAATCCTCTCCTGTCCCTCCCGGACAGCGGAGAAGCGGAAACAATAATCTTCCTCGGGCCTTCGGACGACGCGAAGAGATAGGAGGACTCAAATCTTTCTCCCCTCCTGATGTTTTCCGAGAGATCTGCGACCTGATATGCATCGCCGTCGTCCAGCAGCGAAACAATTTTGTCCCCGCCGGTTCCGGGCTGCATGGCCAGCAGTTGCCTGGCGGCTCTGTTGGCGAACTCTATGTTTCCATGTATGCTCAGCCTCATAATAGGTTCATCCATATCGTCCAGTATTTCCGAGAGTTCGATCTGCCTGACTTCCGCCACCCTTTTCAGCTGCTTTTCCTGTTTCAGTGTTTCCGTAGCGGAAAACGAATTTATCACGTTTGATGTCAGCCTGTCCAGTATGGTGACATCGCTTTCGCTAAAACCGCCCTGTCCGAATCTGTTTATGAGCAGTAGCACTGCCCTGATTTCAGTTCCGCTGCCCTTGTAGAGGGGGTAAATGAGCAGCTCTCTGACGTAGCCGTCCGATTCAGTCTCACCTTCAATCCTGACGTTCTCAAAACTGTTTATCACCATGGCCTCCCCCTTTTCCGCTGCTTTCAGCGCCAGTCTCTCAATGGAATCGGGTATCTTCGTCTCAAAGTATCCGCTCCATTCTATATAGGAGGAGGACAGCGTGCCGGCGAGTGCGTATTCCGCCCCGATTATGTGGCCTGCCGCAGACGCGAATGCATCCATCATACCGCCGAAATCCCTGTGGGACGCAACTTTCTTCCCAATCTCGTCCACGGTGCTGAAGAGTCCGTGCCTGTGTCTCTCTTCCGACAGTGCCGACAGCTGCCTCACTCTTCTGGATATGAAGGGCGCCATCTCGTTGTAGATGTGTATGTGTTCCGACATATGGCAGTCGGGCGGGTAACCTGCCATGAACAGAAAATCGGTGCCGTCTATCGTGCTCATCCTCCACGCCACAAGCCTGTTCCCGAAAAGCGCCGGCACATTTTCGTCAACCGAGGGCGGAAACTCGCTCACCTGCGGGTGCATTCCGTGCGTGCCTGTCAGATGAGTCGCATATTTCATCATTATTTCTGCCTGCACGACTCCTTCGCCTCCTGAGGACGCTGCCAGTCTGAGCACTGCCTGCATGTAATCGATCGAGTATATGGCAGCGAAGGCAGCGCCGAGGCGCTCGGTTGCATAACCGCACACCTTCCTGTAGACAGACTGGACTTCAATCTCGTCCCCGACAGCATCTTTGAACGCCGCAATTTTGCTCAGGCGCTGAAGATCGGCATGATCGGACATGCTTGTCTTTATGCCGATGTGCCGTGAATTGTAGAAATCGAGGAGCTTCTGAGTCACAGTGTTCCTGTAGACGTCCTTCCTGAGATTTGACTGGAAACCGAAACCTATGAGCAGGACCGACTGTCCGTTCTTCTCCGATGATTCGTGTATGAGCATATTCCTGAATACAGGCCGCTCAACTCCCGCCGGAGCGGCTCCGAACGCATCTATTGCCGCCGATGTTTCGGTCTCCCCTTCCTGTGTGTATGTTCTTGTCGCGAGTTTCACCATGTCGTGCATCATGCCGTTCAGTGAAGCTGCGCTGATTGAACACCCTCCGCCGCCGAAATACTTCAGGTCGGTGCATAAGCACTGCAGTTGACTCTCACCGTCCTTTTTCAGAAGCAGCATTCCGGTCTCACAGGTTGAAAACCGGAGCGCGCTGCTGAGAACCTTTGATGCAAATGAATCGCTGTCAGGACTGTCAAGGCTTTCGATCAACTGTTCGGCAAGCACAGAATGCATTGAGTTTTCCTTCTCCTTTTCGGCATATGACTTGCGTATCTCCAGTGCCGCGTTCGCTCTTTCCATCACAGTGGAAAATTGCCTGCCGGTTATTTCCGCCATCTCGATCTCTTCGGCAGAGAAGGTCTTCTTTCCGATTCTGTGAAGTGCGATGACGCCGATGTCTTCTCTCACGCTCTTCATGGGTATGGCAAGAATGGCCTCCGGCTCATTGGGCGTTCCGGGTATGTTGATAGAGGCCGCGTCCGCGTTTGCTTCCTGAATGAGCACCGGCTTGTCATTCGATATCGTTCTACCGACGATGCCTTCTCCAAGCTTGACCGAGAAGGACAGCATTTCGTCGGCAAACACACCGCGCGATGTGACCGGAATCAGGAGCGATCTGCCCTCGTTGAGGACGTAGAACACCGAAATGCTCGATGGTATGACTGAATTGATGAACGAAAGTGCTTCCTCGGCAATGCGAACAGGATCGTTTTCCCTGTGCAGCAGAAGGATCTCCTCCAGCAGCATGTTCCTGAACAGTATTTTTCTGTCCTTCTCGGAAATGAGCAGGCTCGAGGACATTCTTGCACCAAGAATCTGGGACAGAAATTCGACGTCCCGGAACTCGACATCGTCCAGAGGGACGGGCGACCTGCTCTCCATTATCAGAATCGCACTGCCTTTCGAGTTTGTCTTCACCGGTATGAGTGCAGCCCACCTGGTGCCTGTCCCGAGCGGTTTATAACCCAGAGATTCGACATCCTTGATCACGAGAGGTTCATTCTGGCCCGCAACTCCTATGATCATGCTGCTGAGCTTCATGCTCTGCGGGCTGTCGTATAATGGTGTCAGGGACTCGCTCATTCCCGCAAACTCCAGAGAGTGCCCGGTTTCATCCGTTACCATCAGGGCGACATAGTCTATGCCCATTCTCTTCTGTATTATGTCAGCAATCTTGTTGAGCACATTGTTTGCAATCGCACCTTCGTGCAGCTGGTTTCCAAGCTCGATCGCGGCTGCAAGCCTGGATGAGTGCGACAGCTGCTCCCCTACCGCAAACTCTCTTCTGATGACTGAATCGAATATCCTGTTGACAAGTGACAGCGCAAGCTCTTCGTCTAAACTCAACTGCGTGCGCACTCCCACGTAAGTGTAGAGAGTTGGAACTCCGCTCTCCGTTCCCCGGAAGAGGATAAAGTCCGTGACGCCCGTAGCCAGAGAGATTTCGTCAATCAGCCTGATGCCCGAGCCGGGTGCCTTAATCGCCTTCTTGCTATCCCCGAAATCGGCGTTAAGCGGCAGAAGATCCTCATATTTTGTCTCATCCAGTTCGCCAATCAGCTCCTGATGACTCGTCCATCTGAAGCGAAGATCCCTGCTGATCACAACAAAAATGACAAACATATCCTTTCTGAGTCTCGCAATATGCCTGCCAAAGGAGAAGAGAAGGGATTTCCAGTCCCCGGCGTCCGTCAGGACATCGACTCCGGCTGTTATGAACCGCTCGAAGGAGTCGACCGCTTCCGGAGGAGAGCGGATACTGGCTCCTTTGAGTTCCGCACTCGCCACGAATTCATTTATGCTGCTCTCATTCTCTGACATCTGCCGCCACTGTACCGAAGCGCTGATTTACTGTCTGTCCAGCCTGCAGCTTCATCTGGCGCATCGCTATTTAAACAAAAATCGTCCAGTTGTCACTATTGATATTCAGCTGGCCCCGGCTCAGCGGATATACAGGCAGCATATCAGCTGCGATACAACGTAAAGTTCCACTGCATTTTCGAAGAGTCCGGTCGCTCATCTCAGGGCAGAGCATGCAAATCGCGACTGCACATCCAATCTGCTTAAATAAGCGGCAACCTATGTCAGACTAATGTCTGACGATATGCTCATCGGTGACGCGCACCATGGTTACGGAGGACGGGACGGTCTCCCGTTTGCTTCCGGAGATGCGACTGAGGAGAACACCGGTACAATCGCTGCAGGGGATGGCACAGAAGCTCTCGCTGAGCCTGTCTTCCCGGAGTTACGGGAGGCTGCCATCGGCATTTTGCTCACTGCCGGCTCCATGAACGGCCTGGAAGCTGACAGGATTGTGGCGTACTCGAAGACACTGAACAGCCTGTGCAGATCTGTGCTCGAAAATGCAGAGGAACGCATCCGCTGCGTCGAAGAGATTCACACGGTTGAGCCGGAAATATCCGTTAAGAACCGCGGTTCAGGGCGTTCCGTGTCTGAAATGGCGTTTCCCTCCGGGTCCGTCCTGAGCCGGGACGACTGGTCGAAGCTCTGCTCGCTCCTGGCAGACAGACTCGACAGATACGGCTGCATAATAACACAGCGGGACAGGAAATTCCTTTCCAGCAAATCAGGCATCGAAATTTCATCCTATATGTGGTCGACCCTGGTAAAGAAGCTGGATCTGAGAAGGGTGAAGAATCCATACTCTGCTTCTTCACTCGTCATATACGTTCCACGTGCCGGCAAATGAGTGCAGATCAAACACAAAGTGGTTTAGTTATGATTGCAATGCACGCGTCGTGTTACTGGTTCTTGGTGCCGGTCTCGTGGGCAGGGCAATCGCGAGCGACCTTGCAGCAGACTGTGATGTCGCAGTCTGTGACGTTTCGTCCAGGTCCATGAGCACACTCGACGGCGTAAGAAAGTACAGTGGAAACATATTCGACAACAGGCCCCTTATAGAGCGTTCGGATGCTGTAGTCACGGCCCTTCCCGGAAGCGTTTCCTACGGCATCGTGAAGAAACTCCTGAGAATGGGCAGAAATGTAGTGGACACAGGATTCATGGCGGAGAATCCAATGACATTAGAGGGCACAGCCGGCCGTGGCCGGTGTATTTACGTGCCCGATGCAGGATATGCACCGGGCCTGAGCAACGTGCTGGCGGGCCGCCTTTACAGGACCATGTCGCCTGCGTCCATTGAAATCTTTGTCGCAGGTTTGCCTTCGGAGGATATTCCTCCGTTTCACCATGCTCCCACTTTCAACGTGGAGGGGCTCATAGATGAATATACCAGGCCGGCGAGAATTGTCAGGAATGGCGATGTTGTCCGGATGGATCCTCTTTCCGAGATCAGGAGCGTCAGCTTTCCAGGATTTGGCCCTCTGGAGGCCTTCTATACAGACGGCCTGAGAACGCTGCTGGAGACGGTGAATGTCGCTAATATGCACGAGCTGACTCTGCGTTACCCCGGACATCTTGCGTCAATGAGATTCCTGCGCGATATGGGATTCTTCTCTTCTTCGCCGGCGGGTGGCATGGTCCCGCGCAACGTTACTGAGGCGCTCTTCTCCGCCTCCGGCGGCGATTTCAGGGATCTGTGCCTGACAATGGTCACAGGCATGAATGACAAAGTCACAATGGATTTCACGTCCATCGACAGATACGACGGGAAGACGGGAACAAGATCCATGGCACGCATGACAGGTTACACCGCCGCGGCCATCACCCGCCTGATATTGAATGGTGATGTCGATGGAAGAGGAGTGCTTGCGCCCGAGTATATAGGTTTTGACGACAGACTCTTCTCAATGCTTTTTTCTGATCTGAGAAAGAAAAATATAATTTTCCGATCCCGCAGAAGAAAGACTGAAGGCAAACGGCCACCCCACCTGCATTCTTGATATATTGCTTCGGCGAGAGGCTATTGCTCATGGCGATTGAGCAAAAAGCGAGCGCAATCCCACGAATTTATTCGTGGGAGGATGTCAGATGATTGAGAAGGGATGCGGATGCGAGGAAGAGACGGATCGGATAAACGGATAACATCTTCGCAGATTGCCACTTTTGTTTACTGTGCAAGAAAGCACAGTATTGCCTCTTCCCTGCCTCCGGATTACATCGAACCTGCCTCAGTCCGTGACAGAAGGGAAGAAGGCGTCTCGTATCACAGGTCGAAAGGAAGAACCGTTGTTGTGCGATCCCTGATGAGAGTTTTGCTGTTTGCGGCAGGCATTCTGGCACTAGCGGGGGCGCTGATAATATGGCTCAGATGACCATGTTCGCATTGTTTCTCTTCGCTGTGGGCATTCTGATACTCATATACTGGTTTGCGGCTGCAGACCATATGCAGTCCAGCGACATGTTCGGGTCCGGGATGCTTTTCAGATCCGCACGCTATCCTCTCAGCGGCAAACCTGATGTTGTGCTGAAAAGGAGGCGCACGTTCATGCCTGTTGAATACAAAAGCTGCAATTCAGGCGGCATCGCAAGGGACTGGGATGTGGCACAACTGCTCTCATACTGCCTTCTGATTGAAGAGTGCGCAGGAAGAACAAAAGGCGGAAAACTGGTGTACAGGGACATGGAATTTTTTATTCCATGGAACGGCCGTTCCAGGCGGTATATTGAAAACACAATCATGGAGATGCTCAACGGCTATGACCGTATGACCGACGACACATGGAAATGCGGAACGTGCGAGTTCAGGCAGTTCTGCGGAAGATGAGTCAGTTTCCGAACGGCGTCCTTTTCCTCTTTGTCCCGTCCTTGTGGATGGCATAGCTTCCGGAATCGTGACAGCTGTCTGCCCGCTCCCGAACCTCGTACTCCCTACCGCAAAACCAGCATTTGTAAACAACTCTGCTGACCGCTGACAACTGTCTCCGCTCCTGTACTCCGAATTTTGTCAGGCCGGACGTCTGATAAATATCTTTTGAGCGCGTTTGCCGCAACGCCGCACCGACTGGTGCGAACGCGCTGCCTGCCGGCCGTCGCTCAATCGTCCAGCATATCGGCACCGGAAATCTTTCCGACCAGCTGGCTGTTCCCCTCAATCGAACCAGCTCCCTCTGCTGTCAGTTTTTTCAACTCATTAATTTCGCCCTGCGTCATCATGACGAGCAGACTCATGCTGTCCCTCACCGCTCCCGCCGGGTTTCTGTCATCCTGCGGCTGAAGGGTTAACGTGAATCTTACGTTTTTCTTCGCAATCGCATCACTGTGTACAGCTGTGTATCCCCTTTCTCCGTGATGCGCAATGTCCAGACCGGTATGTTCCTCCTCCACAGGTACCCTGACTCCCATCACATAATCAAGCACCTTCAATATGCCAATCGTCATGAGAAACGAGTATGCGGATGAAGACGCCACTGCAATAAGCTGAACTCCGACCTGCCCCGGATTCCCGTAGAAGAGTCCGCTGGCTCCGGCCGAATTGACTGCGACGGTGGCGAAGAGGCCCGTTGCCACTGCTCCCCATGCTCCGCCAACGCCATGAACACCGAATGTGTCCAGCGTATCGTCCACCCTTGTCCTGTTCCTCAATGAAACTGCATAGAAGCATATCACACCGGCTCCGAAACCCACGGCGAGCGCACCCCATATATCGACAAAGCCGGATGCGGGCGTGATGGCTACGAGTCCTGCAACAGCTCCGGATGCTGCGCCCAGCATGCTTGCCTTCCCTGTATAGTGCCAGCCCAATCCCAGCCAGGTGAGGGAGGCCAGGGCGGCCGCGGTGTTTGTGACAATGAACGCGTTAACTGCCAGAGCCGAGGCGCCAAGAGCTGATCCGGCATTGAATCCGAACCATCCGAACCAGAGAAGAGCCGCGCCGAGTATTGTCAGTGTGGGTTCCGCATGCTCGGTACCGTTGCTTTTGGTCAGTCTCGGTCCTATGAACAGTGCGGCGGCAAGACCAGCGACACCGGCGTTAAGATGGACGACGGTACCTCCTGCAAAGTCAAGGATGCCCATCCCGTGCAGCCATCCGTCGTAGGCCCAGACCCAGTGCGCCACGGGATCGTAAACCAGGGTCGTCCAGGCAAGGGTGAAGACAATGAATGTCGAGAATTTCATCCTGCCGACGAATGCACCGCTGACGAGTGCCGGCGTGATTACCGCAAACATCGCCTGGAAAATCATGAAGGTGCTGACGTTTATGTTCTGGATGCCGGGGTAAGTGGTGCTGTATCCCATGTTTGCCATGCCTATGTACTGTGTGCCGCCTATGATGCCCTGAAACACTCCGGACGGTCCCGGGGCAAAGGACAGTGAAAAACCAATCAGCACCCACTGAACGCTCACTATTGTTAGCACAGCAAAGGACTGGCCTATCAGAGAGAGTATATTTTTCCTGCCCGCCATTCCGCCATAGAAATAGCCGAGCGCGGGTGTCATTATCATTACAAGTGCAGCCGATGCGAGCACCCAGGCAGTGTCGCCGCTGCTTATTGCCGTCTTTCAGACCTCCATAACTTTTTGTGTCATGCTGTTTTGTGCCAAGCATAGATGCAATATATTAATGTTAAGTGAATTTGTTAAGTCATGTGACTACTTTTGTAAGATTATCATGATATATTGACAGGTTAATTTAGAAAAAAGAGAACGATTGCAAGTTTGTCAATTCAGATACGACATGCGAACAACGCATATCAGTCCCGGCACTCATGTCACCATCCTCACTTTGGATACGTCCGTAACTGTCGCACCACAGATCTTTCCGGATCACTCGGTCTGGAATGGTCTGAATTCAGATGCGATAATATGCCGGCCATTAATGCCATCCGAGTCATGCGATGCAAGAAATACCGCAGGAGGACCGAGGATTTCTGCATCCAGCAGTTTTCCAAACGCATCTTCAGGCGCACTTTGCGGGAACATTCCGCCCCTGACGAAACCTCCCGGCGTCAGTACATTGGCTGTGATGCCTGTGCCTTCAAACTCTTTTGCCATGATCATGGTAAGCGTGTCCACGGCGGCTCGCGTCGTGGAGAATGGTGCAAAGCCCCTTATTGCAAGCAGTTCTCCGCTGACGTCCACGTCCACTATCTTCCCTCTTCCCTGTCCGATGAACGTGGGCATGAACGCCTGGGTAACAGCGAAATAGCCGATGTAGTTGACATCCATGGCCCTTCTCATAGATGCAATTTCATATGAGTAGAAGGGCATGGCCCTGGACACGAAAGCCGGATTGAACTGCTCCATGCCAATGCCGGCACAGTTGAACAGCACATCGAGTCCTCCCCACCTCGAGTGCAGAAGATTCACCACTTCCGTGATGGAGTCGTGCGATTCGACGTCCATGACTACGGCGAACACATCAAGACCGTCCCTCTTCAAATCCTGACTGGCATCTTTGAGTCTCTGTCCTGCCCTTGCAGCCATTGCGACAAATGCACCCTCCTTCAGCAGCGCCCTCACGATGGCCCTGCCTATGCTGCCGCTTCCGCCTGTAACGAGCACCCTCACTTCAGAAAGCCTTCCTGTCATACTGTCAGCGCCACGGGCAGACTGATCGGCGTCATGGTAAAGAACGTGTCCATGGACAAAGCCTCGCTCCACCCGAGGCGATCGGCAATCTGTTATTCAATACCGTGTCTGTGGCAGCTTTTCCAAGATGCACAATTATGCATCGCTTGCGTTTCCCCTGTCAATTCAGTCATTGCACGGTGTGACCACGGTGTAATCCGAATCCAGTATTCCTCTCACCGTATCTTCAGTGAATCCAAACGAGCTGAAGAATTCTGCCAGAGCGCTTCCCACGTATTCAAAATCTTCCTTCCCCAGTTTCCTCGTATCGACCAGCAATTGTCTTGAATGCCTGCTCGTGTAGAAGAGTTCGTCGACTCTAGAAAAGATATCTGCCTTGAGCATGCTCCTGAGTGAACTGCGGGTTAATGTTTCTCTTTTTTCAATTTCCCCCAGCATCGTGCTGTCAATGAGTCCCTCTTCCGACGCCGTTCTAAGATAATTGACCACGTCCTCCTTCAGCGGGTTGAGCCCGAAATGTTCCTCTCCCACGCTTCCCCTTACATAGAGCCTTCCTCCCACCATTCCGGAAGCCGCAAACATGCCTATCGGCTCAGGGGCATCGAGAAGATTGAGGACAACTGCGGCGCCTCCCGCCATGTATTCACACAGATAGTCGTCGCACGTCTCTCCAATTATCAGCGAGGGCCTTCCGCTTTCCGTGCTGTATTCTCTCATCTGTATGCCTGCCCTGTTTCCGGCGGAGCCCCGGATGAATATGAATCCGCCCTGGAGTGCCTGCCCCAGCACATCCCCCGCATCGCCGTGAACAGTGACGCCGCCTCTGTGCATCGTGTCGCATGCATCGTCTGCTATGTTTCCGTGTACCCGGTAGAACAGACCATCGTTGAGGTTTGCCAGGCAGTTGCCCGGATTCCCGTGCAGTTCCACTGTCAGTTTACTCTCACTCGAGAGCGCCATTCCGATGTACCTGTGCCCTGCCACATTCCGAAGCGCTACCTCTTTGGCATCGCGTGCCGCAGCTTCCCTCAGGAATCTGTTGATATCATCATATGACATCGCAGAAGCATCCCTGGATGCCGGCCAGTCCTGATCATCTGATGAATCATGCAGCTGGGCATCATATCGCGGCAGCATGCTCGTCCCGCCGGCTACCGCCATGCGTCTCGAACTCCCGCCGGCGATGATACCCATGGAAAGGGATGCTATGAAGAAAGCTCCCGGCTCCGGCCTCCACGTCCTGGCCTCCGGCGATATGCACCGAATCTGTGTCTCCTCACTCGCAACGTAAAAATGACCATCATCCTCGCCGAGCACCATCGGTCTGAGTTTCGATCTGTCCACCATGGCTATGAGATACAGATCGTCCCCGTCGCAGAAACCGGCGGCGACAGAGAACGGTCCGTCGAGTCTGGCCCTGCGATATCTGTTCATGAGTGAAAGCATTTCGCCGTCGACACCTCCCTCCATCGGCCCGGTGAGCACTGTGCATGCCTGCTGCACTGTCAGTCCTTCAACCCTGACCAGCCTGTCCATCAGCCTGGCTATGACCTCACTGTCCGTTCCCGCATGACTCCTGAATCCCCAGGATCTCAGCATGTTGACATTCGAACCGAACGAGCTTATGTCTCCGTTATGCACGATGGCGCATTCCATCGATGCGAAAGGATGAGACCAGAACGGATATGTGCCGGGAGAATTCGTCGGCTGCCTCGTGTGTGCAATCCACATGTCCGCGGAGACCCTGTCTCCGTCGAGAGCATAGGCCCGGGCAACCTCGGCCGGATGTCCAACGCCCTTGTACACCTCCACGAATCTGCCGAACGAAACAATTCTTCCGTCCGGACTTCTTCCGGAGAAGAGCCTGGTGTTTATGCCGTCGACTATGGCATCCAGATCGTCTGTTCCCGATACACTGTACGGTGATACTGCCGCCGTCATCAGTTTCATCTCACCGCCGCCTCTGCTTATCGCTGCTCTGTCCAGCCTGAAGTGAAGAATTCTGCCGAACTTTCTCTCCACATCCCTCCTGATGTATGTCGCTGCTGCATCGTCTCTCACAAATGCCGTGAGCCTGAAGGGTTCCCATTCCGGTGCCGTTCCTGTCAGTGTGAATGAGGCAAAACCGGCTCCCAGTCCGCCGCCCCTGTAACTTGCTGCCGATATTCCCTTAACCGGCACGCGGCCCGCAATCCTCATGGCGTCCTTCTTCCTGATCATGCCGAATATGCCGCATCCGTCCTTGACAACGGGAACGCGAAGGTCCGCCGGTTTTCCGTTTTTCACGTCACTCACTCCGGTCCGGCAGGCTTCAGGCTCAGTTCGTTTCTCCACCATGTGTCCATGTCTACAGCTCTGAGCAGCTCCCTGTTGCCAGTGAGCGAAGAGCCGACGGAACTTATTCCTGCCGCCCCTGCCAGCAGCTTGATTTCCTTCTGCAGTCCCGCGACAAGATTCTGCAGCAGCTTACGGTCAACAGTCGCCACTAAGCCGTGTCCGCCGGATGCGCCCGCAGTTCCGGTCCCGCATGCCATCGAGGCGGCAGTGCGGAAACCCGCAGCATCCGCTCCGAGAGCGACCAGCTTGAATATGTCCTCCGCTCCGCAGATTGTGTCGTCCTCGGCCAGAATTGTAATGCTTTCTCTCAGACCCGCATCCAGAAACAGGGCATCTACCGCCGAAACGGTCAGTTCCACGGGGGCATGCGAACGCCGATCGTCCATGTCAATAACCACGCCTGCGAACACACTGCAGTTCCAGTTTACGGCGGCGAGTTTTTCCGCCGTTTCCGGCGTTGAGGGGCACCTTATCAGGAGCGGTCCTTTCCCGCCGCCTGTGTTTCCGATCCGCGCGAGGTCGTCGACCGTGTCTATGTCTATCGTCCTTATGCGCGCGCTGGATGCCGTGTTGTCCAGTGCGGACATGAGGCGGGCGCCCGTGCCCTGCATTCCGCACCTGCCGCTGTCCAGAATGAGCCCCATCTCGGAGGCAACCCTTTCGAACACGGCGTCGTCTGTGTTGTCGCTCCCTGCAGGTGCATGGGTGAAGAAGAAAGGAGAGGAGAGTCTGATAGTTCCCCCGCATATCCGCACACCAGTGTCTATCCGCTCCCTGTAGGGGTCTATGCTCGGTCTCGTGACCTGGGCACCGTCGCAGACTATGCTGTCCATCGGTCTCACGGACTCTCCGGAGCGTCTCACAGCTCCGGTGCCCATGCTGGACATGACCGCTTCCCTGGGCGATTTCCCGGAGGCGCCGGAAAGTTCCCTGAGCGCCCTGACAGTCTCCTCGTCCCAGACACTCTCCTGAACATCCTGTGCGATGTCATTGATGGAAGCTCCAGGTTCAATGCCATATGCATTCCCTGCATCCGCTCCGCTGATACCCAGAATGGACGTGAGTTCGTCCCGCTCATTCCCCGAAAGGCGCAGCAGCGACCTGTTGCCTATGAGTTCCGAAAGTCTGCCCACACCGGCCGCGGACATGATCTCGCTCATCTCACCGGTCCATCCGTTTACGAGATTTGATATCCATAATATGGCGCATTCCTGCGAAATTGTCCTCTCCGGCGTATCGTCAGCTCTGTTTGTAATCAGCGCCGGGCAGAAACCCGTATGGCACTTGTGAACCATGAGACAGCCCAGCGCCAGCAGTGTTGCGGTGCCCAGGCTGGTCATGTCCGCTCCCAGTGCCATCAGCTTCACCGAGTCTTCCGGCGTGCTCACACGCCCACCAGCTATTATCGTGAAGTTTTCTCTCAGCCCCTCCTTTCTGAGAACGGCATCCACCGCAGGCACTGCGAGCTCTATCGGCATGCCGGTATTGTCGCGTATGACTCTGGGTGCGGCCCCTGTTCCTGCGCCCGCACCGTCTATTATGATGCCCGCTGCGCCCATCCTGGCGACGCCCGCTGCAATGTATGTAATGTAGTTTGTCGCCGCCACCTTCACCATCACTGGTCTGCCGGTTGCATGTTTGAGGGCGGTTATGCGCTGGCCAAGATCCTCTATGGAGTATATGTCGTGATGAGGTGCCGGAGAAATCGCATCACGTCCGGGCGGTATACGTCTGGCCGCGGAGATCGGGCCCGTCACTTTCGCGCCAGGCAGATGGCCGCCGATGCCAGGCTTGGCCCCCTGTCCGATTTTTATCACAACGGCCTGTCCTTTCGACAGCGACGAGGCGTCTACTCCGAACCTTGCCGAGGCCCACTGGACCGTTATCCTGCCGCAACCGGTTATTTCGGGCATCAGCCCTCCCTCGCCTGTTCCGGCAATCACTCCGGTCCTTTCGGCCGCCATTGCTATGGCAATGTTGGGAATACCGGAAAGTGCTCCGTACGACATATCCCCGAGATAGAGTGGAGAGGAGAGTGTCAGGTCAGAGCCGTTGCAGAACCGTGAACTCATATCTGCAGTCCGCGTCATTCCCGTATGCATCTTTTTATCACTGACAATGAAAATGCGGTCCAGTATCCTGCCCGTCCTGTTGTTGGCAGGAATGTACGGCTGACGTGTGGAGCGCCCTGAAAGTGACATTGTCCGTATGTGTTCTATTCTCCAGTCATCCCAGAATTCCGCCGTTCTCTTTTTCGGGAGAGGCCTGTATTTATTGATTACCACGCTATTTTTTGCCAAGACTGTAGATGGCAGCATACTCTAGTATTTTACCTTTTCGTCCGGTAATTTCGATTGTCGTTGGACCCGCGCCTGTCTGCCGCTCCGCAGCGCTTACTGTTTCCTCACGAACAGGCTCCTCAGCTCCTTTCCCACCTGCTCGATCTGCTCTTTCTGCGCTTCGTCTCTCTTCTTCCTGAGTGTGGGCATCTCCCTGTAATATTCGTTCATCCATTCTTCTGCAAAACTGCCGTCTCTGATGTCGCTCAGAATCTTTTCCATGTTGCCTACCACGTGATCGTCAATCACCCTGGACCCCCTGGTCCTGCCGCCGTACTCAGCGGTGTTGCTCACATTGTCCCACATGTTCTCTATGCCGCCGGTCTGGATGAGATCGACTATCAGCTTCAGCTCATGCAGCACCTCAAAATACGCGACCTCCGGCTGATAACCGTTCGACACAAGCAGTTTGAACGCCCTGCCTATCAGTTCCGCTACTCCGCCGCAGAGCACGACCTGTTCCCCAAAATTGTCCGTCTCCGTCTCCTCCCTGAAGGTCGTTCTGATTACGCCCGCCTTTGTTGAACCGATGCCCCTGGCAATCGCGAGAGCCACGCCGAATGCGTTTCCCGAATAATCCTTTTCGACGGCGACCAGAGATGGCGTGCCGAAGCCCTGGAGATACGTATTCCTGACCATCGCTCCGGGTCCCTTCGGCGCTACCATAATTACATCAACTCCTTCAGGCGGCTGTATCCTGCGGAAATGTATGTTGAATCCGTGACCGAATTCCAGCGTCATTCCCTTCCGGAGGTGCTTCTCAACGTCGTTGGCATAGACGTCCGACTGAACTTCATCCGGTATGAGCATCATCACAATATCCGCCGACTTGACGGCTTCGGACACGGTCACCGGCGCAAATCCGTCTGTTTCCGCAATGCTCCAGCTCTCGCCGCCCTTCCTGAGACCTACGGTGACGTCCGCTCCGGAATCCCTGAGGTTGAGCGCCTGTGCCCTTCCCTGTATGCCATACCCTATGACTGCAATCCTCTTTCCTTTCAGAACGTCCATGTCGGCGTCCCTGTCGTAATATGCGTTGACCATGATGCCACATCCGATTCAGCCGAGCATCTCCTGCGGGTTCATTTCCCTTCTGGTCTGCGGGGTGCCTGCATGAGGTTCGCAGCCTTCCAGCTGATGTTCTGCGTACAGAACTCCCTGTATCTTCTTTATTGACTTCACTACCCTCATGGCGTCCGCATCGCTCATCACATCCACACTGATCGTGCAGGGACTGCCTCCGCGCGTGAATATCAGCTTCTCTATACTGATGTTCCTTCTGCTGAATTCGAATATCACTCTCTGTAGCACTCCTTCCTGATCATCTGCCGAAATTCTTAATCTGGCCGTCATTCACATCCTTCCATTTACATCGCCCGTATATTGTGCCGTTCCTGCCCGCCCACGGAGGCGTCATCGGCAGGCAGTCCTCGTTTATGTCCAGCTTCATGTCCGCGACGAACGGCACGTCGCTTGCGAGGCCCCGCCTTATGGCCTCGGCCACTTCGCCTGCCTTCTCAACCACCACACCTTCACCGCCCATAGACTCCGCAAACTTGACGAAATCCGGCGATCTCCCGTAATCTGCAGCGAAGATGTGATTGCCGTAAAACTGTTTCTGAAACTGCCGTATCATGCCCAGGCTTGCATTGTTCATCACTACGACAAAGACAGGTATGCGGTTTTCCACCGCAGTCGCGAATTCGCCGAATGTCATCTGGAATCCGCCGTCTCCCGTGAGGCATATGACTTTTGCTCCGGGTTCCGCCACTTTTGCTCCTATGGCCGAGGGAAGGCCGAAGCCCATCGTTCCGAGTCCTCCTGAAGTGATGAATCTTCTGTGTCCCCTCACCTCGAAGAAATGCGCGGCAAACATCTGGTGCTGTCCCACATCTGTTGTGATGATTGCATCGTCCGGCAGCATTTTCGAGAGCTGACTGATTACCTTCTGCGGTTTGAGCGGCGACTCGTTAATATCGAAATCACACTGGCAGAAGGAACGCGCTGCCATGATCCTGGTCATCCATTCAGTGCGCCTTTCCGTATTCCTGTCCACGCTGTTCTTCAGCAGCTCTATTATCTCGCCGCAGTTTCCTGTGATTCCGACTATATTCTTCACATTCTTTCCTATTTCGGCGTTGTCTATGTCCACGTGTATTATGCCTGTCTTCGTCAGAAATTCGCCGGTTTTGCCCGTCGTCCGGTCGCTGAATCTGGTTGCTATTGCAAGCACGACATCTGCCTCGTCAAGCACGAGAGCGGAGGAGCGCCTCCCATGCATGCCTGTTGTGCCCATCGCCAGAGGATGGTCTTCCCTGACGGCTCCCTTCCCCATAACCGTGGAGACCACCGGAGCTCCCAGAAGTTCGGCGAGCTCGAGCACGGCCTCGCCGCATCTGGCCCATTTCGCGCCGCCGCCGACGAGTATGGCCGGCCTCTGCGCTGCATTGAGCATCGACACCGCCGGCTGAAGATTAGAAAGGTCAGACGGGGCCGTCACCGTCGTCGATGACAGATGAGGTTCGCCGGAAAGTTCATTGGCCACAGTATCCGAAGGTATGTCTATAGCCACGGGCCCGAACCTGCCGCTCACGGCCACGGCAAACGCCTTTCCGACCAGATACGGTATTTCCTCCGGAAACCTGACCTTGAAGTTGCTCTTCGTGACAGGTATCATCATGTCGAATGTGTTGGATTCCTGGAATGCGTCGTTGCCCATCATTTTTGTCGAAACCTGACCTGTCAGGCACACAACCGGCGATGAATCGAGATAGGCTGTGGCAACGCCCGTGATCATATTTGTTGCGCCCGGTCCCGAGGTTCCCAGGCATATTCCGGGTCTTCCGCTGACTCTCGCATAGCCGTCGGCCATATGCGCCGCTCCCCCTTCATGTCTGGTCAGCACATGCGTGATGCTGCTTGCGCCGATCTCGTCGTATATGGCGAGGTTTGCACCCCCCGGTATGCCGAAGATCGTCCGCACGCCGTGCTCCGCGAGTGTATTAACTAACAGTTTAGCTCCTCTCATTCTACCATCTCCCTGAAACGACAAAACCAGAAAGTTGGTCGTTTCAGGTAATGAAGTGCAACAAGTCTACAATAATGCCGAGCGTCATTGTTCCGGAGGCACTTCCGATTTTCATCCTGAGTTCGCAGACAACATTCTCTATAAATATCTTGTGACGAATTAGCATGGTTAGGATAATCAAGAAAATACGGCATATGACGAAGTATAACATCGTTCATATCAGCCAGGCTTAAGAGCATCGGCGACGGGCTATTTCGGCACGGCGCTCACTGGCGGACCCGTAGGAAGCTTTTTTAAGGACTGGCATCTATCTCATTAATGTCAATATTGATAATTTAGGGGAGGAATAGATATGTCGTTAAGCATGGCTTTGATGTGGGGCGTTGTATTCGGGGCAATTCTCTTTAACATGTGGTTCGTCTGGGGAGTGTATTTCTACTCCGGTAAACAGACACGATAGGCTGAGTGCATCACGGGACTGGAGCCAATCGCCCCTTCTGCAAGTTGCTGATATACCGGAGAGCCATGCCTCAGAGCATGGAGTATCGTGAATTCGGCAGAACTGGCGTGCGTGTTTCTCCCATTGGCATGGGCACATATTACGACATCGGATGGATTGCGGCATCCGCACTTGGAATTAAGATAAACCTGAAGGAGAAGATTTCCGCAATAAGAAAGGGTATAGAGGCAGGCATAAATCTCATCGACACCGCAGAATTCTACAGGAGCGAGTCTGTTGTTTCCATGGCAATTCGGGACTACGACAGGGAAAAACTGTTTGTTGCAACTAAAGTCTTTCCGACACACCTGAGACCGGAAAAGCTGATCAGGGCGTGCGACAGGAGCCTGCGGCTCCTGGGGACAGATTATATTGATCTGTATCAGGTGCACTTCCCGAATTTCCGAGTTCCAGTGAGTGAAACGATGCAGGCTATGGAACGGCTGGCGGATGATGGAAAAATCAGGCACATAGGCATAAGCAATTTCTCTCTTCCGAAGATGATTGAGGCAGAGCAGTCGCTGAAGAAGCATTCCCTCGCATCCACTCAGATGCACTACAACCTTAATCATAGAAGTGTGGAGAAGGACATTCTGCCTCACTGCAGGGAGAACGGAATTGCACTCATGGCATACTACCCCCTGGGTCACGGAAAACTGGCGGAGCTCCCGCACGGCCAGGCCGAAGCTGCGGCGGCGATAGCCTCAAAGTACGGGCTCAGGACGGACGCACAGGTCGCACTGAATTACCTGCTGTCATCCGACAGATGCGTTTTTCCCATTCCACGTGCTTCGAATCCGCAGCATGTGGCGGAGAACTCCCTGCTGGGCGGAAATCTGTTTGACAGGGAAGATATGGATACTCTCACTTCCCTGTTCGCATAAGGCGCAGAATGTGCGGCGTGACTGTGACACAATCGTTCTGTCTGGCACATGTTAATATGTACGACCGGAATCAGGAATCATGCACGGTTCACGTCACACTCCACCGCAGTCGGGTGATGCCGGAATTTCCGCGGCAGTTGATGCTGTGTCAAGGCAGGTAGATGCACCTGATATTCATGAAATACGGAAACTGACTCCGGTGCAAATCAACAACGAACAGGAGAAACTGGCGCTTGCCGAACTGGCAGTCGTCATCTGCGAACTGTCGGCCATCGAAAGAGAGATCGAAGACAGCAGGCGTGAACTCGAGGACGTGAAACGCAGACTGATAGACTCAAGGCGAAGGCTCGATGAGGAGAGACTGCTCTTCCGTACATACGCCAATGACAACCTGTTCCTCAAGAATGCTCTCCCTGAGGAGTAACGGAGGAGAGGGGCGGACTAATATGCGCGGTAGGGCAGGGGCGAAGCAAGCCGCAGCAACCTGTCTGTCTCTGTTTGTCAGTCGCAGGAGGGGGATCGCGTATCCACCGAATCGGAACGAACTCATGCGCGAACTCTCACTGATTATGCAGCAGAGGAAGGATGCCCTTGCAAGAAAGCAGACAGTTGAGAGAGAGCTGCGTGAGCTCAAGGGTGAACTCATTAATGTCGAAACCGAACGTTCCGGTCTGCACTTCAAATCATACACACTGTTCAGCGAGAACACTACACTTGCGATCAGACTCTCTGCGCTCAGATCACCTTATCCCGGGACAGCCGCGGAAAGCATCAATGAGAGGGAACACGACAGGATTCTCGACAGATATGTTTTCCGGACAGATCGCTCCTGCGTAAGCGGCAAGTCATCAAAATAGATTTTAAGGTAAACGCCGTGCTGCCACCGTAAGATGAAAGCAATCGTAGTAAAACCAGGGGTTCCCGGAGTTATGCTCGGCGAGAAGAAGGAGCCCTCCATAAACGACGGCCAAGTTCTGCTCAAACCCAGGTTCGTAGGCATATGCGGAACAGACAGAGAGATAATATCTGCGTATTACGGCGAGGCACCTGCAGGCGAACAGTTCCTGGCTATAGGACACGAGTCTCTCTGCACCGTCGCCGATCCGGGCAGCAGCCCCTTGCGCAAGGGCAGCCTGGTTGTCCCTACTGTAAGACGTGGATGCGGAGAATGCTGGAGTTGTCTCCATGGCCAGTCGGATATGTGCTTCACCGGCAAATACAGGGAGCGTGGAATCAAGCAGCTGGATGGTTACAATTCGGAAGTAATTACCGAAGTGCCGGAGTACATTGCCGAAGTGCCTTCCGACATAGGCGATGCTGCTGTGCTTACCGAACCGATGACCATTGGCGAAAAGGCAATAATACAGGCTGTGGGACTGCAGCAGAGGGTGAGATGGGAATGCGACGGCGACTATTCATGCAGGAAGGCTCTGGTGCTGGGAACCGGTCCGGTGGGCCTGCTTGCAGCACTTGCAGCAAAAATCAGGGGATTTCAGGTCTGGGCAGCGGACAGGCACGATGACAGCACAATGCGTGCGGGCATACTCAAGAGTGCCGGCATAGCGCACATAGACAGCAGGAGTCAGGGCATCGTCGAGTTTGCCGGGACCATAGGCAATTTCGATCTCATTATCGAAGCGACGGGAGATGCGGTAGTCGGGCTTGACACTGTCCCGGCCCTCTCGCCGAACGGCATCATGGCCCTGACGGGAATTCCGGGCGGTGCTCAGACGTATCAGATGCCCGCCGTGCAGATTATGCGCTCGCTGGTTCTCAACAACGCGCTTGTCGTCGGCATCGTCAATGCCAACCTGAGTTATTTCAAGGCAGCGCTCTATGACATGGTTGAAATAAACAGAAGATATCCCGGTATACTCGAGAAGATGGTTTCCCACCGGTTTGCACCTGAGGATTTTTCATCAGCCTACTCGCTGAGAGGAGATGAATCGGTGAAGGTCGTAATCGACTGGACAAAGCAGTGATATGAATGCCAAGAGATCTGCCTTTAGGCAACGGAAGATTGCTAATAGCCTTCGACGGGGATTACACAGTAAGGGACATTTACTTTCCTCACGTCGGCAGTGAAAACCATTCGGTGGGGCATACATTCAGGGTGGGAGTATGGGTCAACGGCTCGTTCAGCTGGACAGGCTCGCCAGGGTGGAAGAAATCACTGCGCTATGTGCCGGACACCATGGTATCGGACGTTACGCTGAGAAACGATGCGCTCGGCGTCGAGCTGCATTTCCGTGATGCGGTGGATTTCGTCATCGATGCCATGGTAAGGAAGATTGACGTCAGGAGAGTGGCAGGGGGCGATGCCGAGATACGCCTGTTCTTTCACCATGATTTCCATCTGTATGGAAATGACATAGGCGATACCGCCTTTTTCGATCCTCAGCTGAATGTGGTCATTCACTACAAGGACGAACGCTATTTCCTGACAGACGCGGGCAACGACGAAGGGGAGGGGATAAGCATGTTCGCGTGCGGACAGAAGGAAATGGAAGGGAGGGAAGGTACGTGGCGCGACGCGGAAGACGGAGTGCTGTCGGGCAACGCGATATCGCAGGGTTCCGTGGATTCGGTCATAGGTGTCACGTTCCGCGTGCCTGCAAACGGTAGCAGGAGCGGCTACTACTACATGCTTGCCGGCGAAAACTACGACAGCATAGACAAGCTCCAGAATCTGGTAAGATCCAGAGGCGTCGCCAGGTTCATAGAGCGGACAGCAAACTACTGGCGGCTCTGGTGCACGAAGGAGAAGAGGGATTTCGCTGATTTGCCTGCAGGGATTGTGTCTCTGTACAGGAGAAGTCTGCTCGCAATGGCAACAAACATCGACAGCCAGGGCGGCATAGTCGCGGCGAACGACACCGATCTCCTCCGCTTCAACAGGGATACATACAGCTACATCTGGCCCAGGGACGGTGCTCTGGTATCGCTTGCTCTGGACAATGCAGGCTACTCCTACCCTTCCTCGATGTTCTATCAGTTCTGCGCCGGCGCGATAAGCCACAGGGGTTATTTTCTGCAGAAGTACAACCCGAACGGCTCGTTTGCCAGCAGCTGGCATCCGTGGGCGCTCAACGGCAAACCGTCGCTGCCGATTCAGGAAGACGAAACATCTCTCGTGCTTCATGCCCTCTGGAACCACTTCGAACGTTACAGGGATGTCGAATTTTTCAAGCCGCTGTACAGGAGGCTCATCAAGAATGCGGCAGACTTCATTGTGTCGTACACCGACAGCGTCACCGGTCTGCCGGTGGACAGCTACGACCTTTGGGAGGAGAGACGCGGTGTGTTCACATTCACCTGCTCCGCCAATTATGCGGGTCTGGTCGCGTCATCGAAATTCTGCAGCAGCTTCGGTGAGGAGGATGTGGCGGCGCGATATTCCTCCGCCGCATCATCGCTGAAAAAGGCAATAATCGCAAATCTCTACAGCCGTCAGGACGGCAGGTTTCTCAGGGGGCTCGTGCGTGGTGACGGTCCGGTGCCGATTAAGGACAATGCGGTAGACGCGAGTCTTTCCGGCGTCTTTCTCTTCGGCGTGCTTGAGCCTGATGATCCCATGGTCGCCGGAACCATGAAGGCGATCAGAGACAAACTGTGGGTGAGAGGCAGCACAGGTGGAATTGCGAGATATGATGGCGACATGTACCAGCGCGCGGGAGACAGCGGCGATGTGCAGGGTAATCCATGGTTCATATGTACGCTGTGGCTCGCCGACTGGTACAGTGCTGTTGCCCGCGACGTCAAGTCGCTGTCGAAAGCGCTCGATCTGCTCAAGTGGACAGCACAATATGCTCTTCCGAGCGGCATACTCGCCGAGCAGATTCATCCTGTCACCGGCGCACCGCTGTCTGTTTCTCCGCTCACATGGAGTCATGCGGCGTTTGTGGATGCGGTGGACAGATATCTTGAAAGCGCCATGCGGATCGGTGATGCAAGATGAGCAGGATAGCTTCAAGGATCATAGATGTGTCGGTGGCGGTCCGGGACGGAATGCCGATTTACGACGGCAATCCTCCGCTGTCGATGGAATGGGCCATGAGCATTGAGCGCGGCGATCAGGTCAACCTTACGCGCCTGAGTGAAGGCGTCCATACAGGAACGCACGTGGATGCGCCGTTCCATTTCATACAGAGCGGCAGGAAGATAGACGAGCTGGAAATGACGAGCTTCTTCTGCAACGTGCGGGTCAT
>JAKABN010000086.1 GCA_021796895.1 Thermoplasmata archaeon
TCACGGCATTCAAGGAGAACGGGCATCTGGAGGACCTTGGCGTGATCCGCTGAAATCGGATGTTTCAAGCTTTCGCGCATGGGTGAAGACACTAATTAGCACAGTCGGCAACCTCCCGCAAGTAATTTATGGGGCATCGTTATGAACGGTGGGTTAGCCTCTGGCTCAACAGCAAAGTAGATATCAGGGTTGTGCTGAGTTAAACGAGTAGAGGGAGAAGAATCATGGATGGTGAACTGGTCATGTCAAGCGACGAGAAGATGAAGCAGATAATCGATGTTTTGAGTCAGCTGGCTGAAGATACTTCCGTTCCGCGGAATATCAGAAAGGGAGCGACGGAGGCAATAAACAAACTGCTTTCGAAAAGCGGTGCACTGGATGTTCGATCCGCGAGTGCCAACATAATTCTTGACGAACTCGCGAATGACCCCAACATACCTCTTCACGGACGGACAATAATCTGGAATATAATGAGTCAGCTTGAAACACTGAAATGAGATAACTGCGGGAAGGAAAGCCGGAGTGCAATCGTATATATCGCACAAAGTCTTTGATACCGTTAGAGCGAATAACTCAGATGATTGACCGCGCTTTTGAATCCGGACAGAACGATGCTGCCGCCTTCGGCGATGGAGACAGGGCAGTACTCCAGGTGATCGGGGAGGAGAAGCTCCTCGGTTTCACCTTCGAAGGACTTAGGAGGAGGCTGTCGGCGCATTCGGAGACACTTTCGAGAATAATCGGCAGGCTCGAGAAAGAGGACATAGTCGCGAGAAGCGACAGCGGCTACGTCGTCACAGACAGGGGCAGGGAGGTCGCCGCGCCGTTGCGCGCCTGCTCTTATGACACAGGTGTGACCATACTGAAGACGATTCTTCCACCGGTCCAGGACAGCCGCATGGTTGTTTCGGGGCTCTTAGGCAGGTGGTTTGGAAACCTGAGATGGTTCGGCCACTCGGGTTCCGGCGGAACAACTGTATTGAAATGGGTAACCGAAGACGGACATGCCCAGGTGGATGCAGTGTTTGAAGGAAGCTCTCTCACGATTAATGTCAGAGCGGGGAAAGGCGGAGACATATCAGCGGCGATAGAGGCATCTCACAGGCTGGTTGGCCACATATCCGGGCTCTATGCGCACAGGCACGGACGTCCCGAAGAGTACAGTATTGCAGCAGTGTCTGCGGACGATAACTGATGTGACTGACCGTCCGAAAACTCCCTCAACAAGTATGCGTTGACAGATGGTCATGCGGTGAAATCCGGTGATGTTTGAATATAATGAGCCGCAGGATCTGGAGCACGGGCCGGAATTCGAATTTCCTGGACATCCGGGTGCGATATGCTGGAGTTACGGTGTGGATGCGCCGGATCCGGCGGGACCTTTTCCAGCGCCTGAGAGACCCGAGCCGCGGCCGATGATTCCGAAGAAAAGACCGTAGGTGCTCATTGAGCCGGCAAGGGATTGTCTGCCCGAACAAGTCTAACTGCAGAATTGGGCCGGAAAGGAGCGGCATGATCGTCCAAAAAAGGCTCTAAACAGAATGAGCATTATCGCGGCATCACAGAAAAGGTGAATGGAAATTGACGGAAAAAGCGCTGGAGGTTCCAGACCGGACACAGTGCAGATTCAAGAGGTTGCCGATCCATCACCCGTAACCGTCATCCACTTGCGCACATGCCATGACCTGACGAGACCGTTGACGACATATGGATCGGACCTGGCGAAAGTTTCCGCAGCGCCCGGAGAGTTCCCCGCAAACACAAGTACCGCACCATCCGCCGGTTCTGAAAGAGCACCTGCAAGAACTAATTCACCGCCATCAAATGACTTTTGAACAAGTTTCAGATGGGCCGTCCTGAACGGCGTCCTGCGCTCTATGAAATTGTCCACAGTGTCATAAAAGAGAATATAGTGCATTTCTGACAGACCACCATAACAGCACATTGTGTTTATTTAACCGTTGTCGAAATATACATACGTATTCGGGCGCATATCATGTTACACAGAGTATATCCTTGCAATCGATCATACACATTGCATTGACCATGACCGGATGTGAGTCGGGAATCCCTGGACTTTCTGATTCACTGCGCGGTAAACCAAACCCTGCGGTTTGATACTACAAATATTTTTCAAAGTATAATATATCCAGACCTCTGATTCTTCCTCTCCCCGTCACCCTGTAACCGTGTTTCGTGTATAACGCCACGGCCGCAGTTTGTCGAACCGAGGTATCCAGATGAATGTGAGTGAAACCAAGTCTGAGGGCAGTAGATTCGAGAGCTGACAGCATTTCCCTTCCCAGTCCTCTGCCCTGATAAGCAGGCAAAATTCTCATGCGCCTGATTTCTGCCGACTTTTCCGACGTTTTCTTCAGGGCGCCCATAGCAGCCATTTCACCGTCGATAACACCGACGAGGAACTCTCCGCCTGTCTCGATGTACGTTTTTTCAATATTTCTCAGGTCTTCATCCCAGGGTCCGTTGCCGAAATGTGCTCCGGTGGACAGAAGAGCCTCGTTATGAAGACGCCAGACCGATTCTAAATCGCTCTCTGTGTAGCGCCTGATATGCATCTTACACCGGAAACTCAATCGCATTGCCATACAAAATGGCATCCGCCAGGCTGATGAAGTTGAATCGGTCGTACTGCCTGCCTTTAAATACGCTGCGATCCTACACTTTCTTTGTCCCTGAGCATACAGATGCGTTTGTTCATTACTGGACCATTGTTGCAATCAAGCGGCTGTAGTCTAGTGGCAGGACTGAAGCTTCCCAAGCTTCTAACTCGGGTTCGAATCCCGGCAGCCGCACACAGTCAATGCAGGCCTGAGATTCGGGCCTAAAAACGAGCTGAAAGTCCAAGACATCTTTCGCAATGCCAAAATTCGGGAATCAGCTGCGGGATTGAAATAATGTCATACCTCCTCAGGGAGGCTGCTTGCCGGGTTCTCGCAACCAAGGGGTATACACCAGACCCACGAGGATTCCTTCCGGGCTCAAGAATCTGGAGACTATCTGACCGTAAGGCTCCTTATATGAGTCCAGGAGGAGTACGTACCCTTTTCCCTTCATTTCTTCAGATGCCTCTTTAACATCTTCTACTTCAAACTCCAGCCATGCCTGTGGTCTTAGTATACCATCAGGCCAAGTCTTTCTTCCAAAGCAATCTTCTGCCGCCAATGAAAGGGGCCATATAGCAAAACCTTTGCAACCATCAATTTTCTGACCGTGCATGTAGCCCCCCTCATATTCATTAAATTCAATCCCCAGATCCTCAGCGTACAATTTCCTGGACAGGGATAAGTCATCGGGAATGGGTCCAAATCCTGCTATGAACAGTATTTTCATTGAGTAAAGATGATTATATTGATATTTCAGTTTTCCTTGCAATCGTATCATTCCAGCTCCATCTGACTATTTTCTAAGTATCAGAGAAATCGAATGGGGAGTCGGATGAACCCCTTCATCGCTGATATCTCGTCTTTCATAGAATAGTCCTGCTGAGAAACAGCTGATTCTTTAACAAATCATTAGCTGTCTGGCAATTGAGATGAGAGTGACTGCATTCTCATGTTTTCTGATGCCCAGGACAGACAATTGACAGCTAACCCTGTGTTTTACGGAATCCTCTCTGTTGCCGACTCAGTTTCTGACACGATATTGAGCAGAGGTGGAATCAGTCGAATTGTATTTTCTGATTGCGACCTCGACAAGATCAAACAGATACAACGTGCTTGTTGAACAGAAGCGCTTCTTACCTCAGGTCAGCGCACAGTATTGCCGCCACAGAATGTGCCTTTTCCAGCGGCTTATTTTCCCTGATCTTTCACAATTGTCAATAGAAGTGGTGATAGCAATTTATTCACAACGATGTGGAGGATTCGAAAGTTAATGCGTAAGTCCCGGCAGCCGCACACAGACTGTTCTTGTGCCAGATTCGAATCTGGAATGAACGGAAAATGGGTTCATCTCACCAGCAATCTATTCTTAAGATTCGAATCCGTACGGAAAAACACTTTATCCGCCAAAATTGACTCATTCTCTGGCTATTCGATAGCTTTCCGGCGCTTGAAGCCCGTAAAGACATCCCATCATGACCGGATTAGGACTATAGTTGAAGATCGGCTTGTATTGCCACTTCTCTTCCTGACTGGGATAAAGTGGCCATTATGACCACATTCTTTAATACAATGTAAAACGTAGTCATACTAGATGTCCTTCATCGAAACTCAAAGACACGGAAACCACAATTACTATTATCTTGTCAAGAACGTGAGAATCGATGCTACAACGGTGAAAAAGCATAGAATCTTCCTTGGACGTGACATGCCTCCGCCGGAAGAATTGCGCAGACACCTTTTTGAATTGGAGAAGAAGTCAATGTGCCGATTCAAAAGCATCTGGTTGCCAAAGGACATGATAGAGAAACTGGATGACATTAGAGCATCTCTTATCACAATGCACAGAAAGCCAATTGCAGCAATACCCAAGGACTTTCTCGTGAGATACACTTACAACACAAACGCAATAGAAGGCAACAGACTGACATTGCGTCAAACTGCCCTCGTCCTCAGTGACAGAGTGTCACCCGCGGGTGCCAGGACGGAAGATGTGATAGAGGTCCTGAATGCTGCTGATGCCTGGAATTTTGTCAATAAGTACGCAGGACAGTTCAACAACAGATTTCTGCGGAAACTGCAGTACGAGGTGACAAAGAACACATCGTGCAGAATACAGGGAGACTTCAGGGATGGAGAAGTCAGAATTGCAGGTTCTTACCACATTCCACCTCACGCCTCCGAAGTACCGCATTTGCTTGACCTGCTTGCGGCGGAAATTGTCTCCAGCAGAAAGATCAGGCATCCTGTTGAACTCGCTGCTTATGTGCATGACAGACTGGTGAACATTCACCCCTTCACAGATGGAAATGGCAGAACAGCCAGACTTGTGATGAACTGGATACTCATCAAGGCAAAATTCCCTCCTGTGATAGTGGAAGAGACGGAAAGGCACCAGTACTACAACGAATTGGAAAAAGGGGATACAGGAAATCACAAACCGTTTGCCATGTTCTTGGGCAATTTGCTCTTGGGCCAATACACGATGATTGTGTCATGGGCAACCGGAAAGAATGAAGGACATGGCGAGAAATTGAAGGGACCGGGTATCACACCGGATTCGAAAGTTAATGCGTAAATCCCGGCATCCATACATAGTCAGTTTGTGCAAAAGATTCGCATCACAAATGAAGAGAGCGGTACAATCACTTCAGCAAGAATCAGGTTCAGAGACTTGATTTCATATGGATACAGATCAGAGCGTCGTTCACGCGTCGAAATACACACGGAAAAACTAGCGGCTTCAGGGAGCTGGGGACTCGAAGTTCCGGTTCGCCGGTTGATGCCGGAGGACGACTGAGTGCACACGAAATAAATCAGAGCAGTGAAATTCCCTTGAGCTTGCTGCACTTCGAATAGAATTTCTTATCTGCCGTGACAACATCGATGTCCATCGATTTACCCAGCCCCAGATAAACAGAATCGTAAAGTGTTGTTCCATGCCTGAAAGCAAAATCAACGCATGCCTTAAGCAAATCCTCAGTAAGCTGAACAAGCTCCAGCTGAAATTCAATCAGGTCATGAAATGCCCTCGATACTTTGGAACTATCAAATAACGGTTTGTATCGCAAAGCATTTGTGACTTCATAAAGTATCAATTCCGGAGCCACTAATGACAACTCACCGCCAATATGCCCATCTCTGAGCTTCAGTGCCCTATCAGAACCCTCTTCGTCCGAGAACCATTTGACAACCACTGAAGCATCGACTACTTTCTCTTGCGGCGCCACTTTCGTATCTCCCGGGTGCCTGACCACTCAGATCTTCCAACTTCTTCTCTTAACCTGTCCATATCCACTGCTGCTGCTGTCATCCGCCTGACGTCCCTCATATGTCTTTTACTCTCATTTGTCACCCAAAGTCTGAACGCCTCGCTGGCGGCCTGTCCCACCTTAAGACCTTTTCTCACAGCTTCGGCCTTAAGATTCCTGAAGGATGCTTCATCTACATCCTTGATGCTGATAGCCATACAACTTCATGATTGTATAGATAGTTATACTTTTCTGACTAGTCTTACCTATCGAACTGGAGCTATGGAAAAGTAGTGGAGAAACTGGCTGACGCAATGTCAAGGCCAAGCAAGCTCAGCATGTCGCCATGACTCAGAGGGTGTGTTTGAAGACACAGTGCCCGTGCCGTCGAGGTCAGATGGTTGTTCTGTTAGAACACAGCTCTAACTGAGCTCTGTGTTGACATGCCAGCCCATTCAAAACACGTTATTGACAGGTTTGAATAGTGATTTTGAATTTTAGTGTGCATATGCAGACATCCGCACATTATTGGCTTACTTTGTTTCTTTGGTTTGTGCGATCCTCTTGTCGCACACTCTTTTCCAGATCAAATGGCGGCGGGAGTACCCGCGTTATAACTTCATATATACATTATCGTGTCAAAAATCAAGACTGCTAAGGTTTTCAGAAGTGGAAATAGCCAGGCGGTCAGACTCCCTGCTGGCTTCCGAATAGATGCCGGGGAAGTCTATGTCAAGAGGAATGGGGTGAATCTGGTGTTGATGCCAAGGGAAGATGTCTGGAATGTGTTTGTCGAAGGCCTGTCATTGTTCACCGGCGATTTCATGGAATCGAGGAGACAGCCTTCACAGAAGAAGAGGGGAGAGCTGTTCGATTGATCCTCATGCTTGACACAGACTATTGCATTGACCTGATCAGGAACAGGGCATTCAGAGACGGGAGCCTTCCATGGATTAGAGCACATGAAGCGGGCGACTTGGGAATTTCAGTGATAACTCTCGCCGAATTGGAATTTGGTGTGCAGAAAAGTTCGAACCAGGAGAGAAACAAGAGAGCCCTGGACAAATTCCTCCTGCCTCTGGAGGTGGCTGAATTTGACAATGACACCGCAGTCTGTTATGGAAAGATTAGGGCCGGCCTTGAAAAAGGCGGAAGACCAATAAGGTCGCTGGATATGCTAATCGGAGCGACAGCAGTGGCACTCAACGTTCCACTTGTTACAAACAATGCGAACGAATTCGGGAGAATTCAGGGTCTCGAAATACAGCGACCAAATGTGTGAGCAGGGCTGCTATTGGATGTTCAAAGTCTTTTGCCAATCCTGATTTTTCTCTCCTGCAATTATACTCCGTCCTGATTTCGAACCTCGATGCATGCATCCCTGAAGCCGCACACAGTTTGATAGAGCGCCAGATTCGAACCTGAACTGGGCGGAACATCCCTATCACTCTACTCAAAATCGAACCTTTAAGTGCAAATCCAACGGGCCCCAGATAATATGCTGTCCTGTTTCGTGTCCATTTGCAACCTCCATAGGTGTGTGCCCACTTAGTAAATGAAAATACTAAATATGTGAATATCAATAATTATTATTGGTATGTCCAGTAAGAGCAAGATATCCAAGGGATTCCTGACTGTCGTTCCAAAAGAGATTCGCAGAAAAGTTGGTCTCAAAGAGGGTGACGCAATTGAATGGAATATCAATGGAGAATCGATAATTGTCCTGCCGCACAGGAAAGTGTGTATTGACGACATTGTTGCCATTGCATCTCACGGCGGGGATGCGGTCGTTTCCAAGAAGGGAATTCAGGTGGGAAAGCTTGATCGTCGCTGACTCTTCATATTTCATAGCCCTCGCCGACAAGAAGGATCAGTGGCACAAACACGCTATGGTCGTCAAAGGCAGAATCCCACAGGAGTTCAAGATTTCAACACTGACCATATCTGAAGCGGTTACCGCAATAGGTTATAGAGCCGGCGGAAAAGCGGCAAGAATGCTCTATGACTATTTCATAGACAATTGCTCAGTGGAGACGGTTGACAGGCAATTGCTGGATT
>JAKABN010000087.1 GCA_021796895.1 Thermoplasmata archaeon
CACACTAAAATCATTATGGTTACGATTCTACAAGAGACTTTCTTAAACGATTTCGATCTGTATCAGATGTCCAGACTGTTGTTTCGTGAACTTAGAAACCTCGGTCTTTACCTCAGGTTTCGACGTATCGAATCGGTGAAGGACTATCTTTTCATTCTCTTCTCCAGTCTGCCCGATAAGCACTATTGGTCCAGAGAGTTAAGGATGCGAAACTTTTTGGATTTACTTGCACTTCACGCTGGTCCACGGCGTGTCTTATTTCCCTCAGGAGTGCATCCGGGCTGATGAAACTGGTTACTGACAGTACCTGTTATTCCTTACGGGCGATGACGAAATGCAGCAGTTCATTGATGTCGGATCAGGTCGGAATCAGCGATGTTCGTTTAACCGAGCTTTCCTGCAAGGACGTCCGCGGCAACGCCTAATGGCTCCCAGGCCGGTCCGAAGGGTGGAGAGTAGGAATAATCTATGCCTGTCATTTCGTCAGCCGTCATCGACGCTGCGAGTGCAGCAGCAACCACATCTATTCTCTTCGCAACGCCTTCGTTTCCAATTATTGCCCCTCCCAGAAGCCTTCTGGTCTGCCTGTCTGCCGTGAGCTTTACAGACAGGGGCGTGCTGCCAGGGTAATATGAAGACCGCGATGTCGAGGTAATCAGTGCTGAAACGGGCGTGAAGCCTGCCTGTACAGCCTCTTTTTCACCGATGCCTGTCCTGCCTGCCTCAAGAGAAAAAACTTTCACGACTTCTGTTCCCGTAATTCCCGTATATCTCACATGTCCGCCTGCGGCATTTTCGCCGGCGACTCTGCCTGACCTGTTGGAACCTGTCGCAAGAGGCATGTATATACTCCTGCCTGTAATCCTGTTGAAAGTTGTCGCAGCATCTCCCGCTGCAAAAACGTCCTCAGCGCTGGTGCGCATGTATTCATCGACCTGTATTGCGCCGGAAACACCAAGCCTGATTCCCGCCCCGGCGGCGAGTTCGCTGTTCGGTCCGACTCCTGTTGCAACAACCAGCATCCCTGTGTCGAATTTTTCTCCACTACTGGTCAGGACATGGAAGCCATTTCCATTCTCCGCTGCAGACTCTACTTCGGTTCCGAAATCTATAGTTACACCGTTTGCCATCACTTCGGCCGTTACCTTTTCTGAAAGCACGGTATCGTATCCTCTGAGAATGTTTTCCGATCTCTGTATGATACGGACGTCCTTTCCCTTCAGCCTGAACGCCTCTGCGAGCTCGAGTCCTATGTATCCTGCGCCGACGATTGTCACATGCGACGCCTTTTCAGCTGAACTTTCTAACCGTGGGAGGTCATTGAGCGTCCTGAGTGTGTGCAGTCCCTTTACGTCGTGCAGTTTTTCAGGAATCCTTGGTTTTGCCCCCGTCGCTATTATCAGTCTGTCGTAATTGTCATTGCCTTCTCCACGGCTGTTCTGAAACACCACGGCATGTCTTGCAGTATCTATCGATATGACCCTGCTGTTGAGCCTGATCTCGATATCCCTCTCCTTTTCAAATTTGTCCACAGTGTAATGCAGCAGGCTGTTGAAATCCTTCACAATGCCCCCGATGTGAAAAGGCATTCCGCACGCGGAATATGAAACATAGTTACCAGCTTCGTATACAACAACGCTGCTGTGCGGGAGGCGTTTCCTCACTCTTGACGCTGCGCTCATTCCTGCGGCATCACCGCCTATCACAACCACTCTTGTTTCTTCCATGAATGGTGATAGGCCTACCGGCTATTGGTCTTTGCTTTTCCTGACCTGAATATCTGATCAAATTTCCGGCAGAAGGTTTCAGGTCGCAGATGCAAGCCACGCGACCGGTCAAGTGAAGAGATACACTGCAGCGCGATCTGAAGATAATACTCTCTGTTTCACATTGCGCAGCAAAATCGACTTCGAGTCCGCGAACCAACAGGCTTTGATCAGACACAATTTCTAGTCGGTGTCCAATATATCGATATCTATATGTAGTTGTCATAGTAATACGCTGACAGGGTAAGAACATGCGTGGAATGAATATGAACAGATGCGGATGCAATTGTGGATGTGACGGTCCGGGGATGTCGAGAACGCGAATGGCCCATCCGGGCAGGGATGTCGCCGAGGACCTCGAGGAATACAAAGAACAACTGGAAATCGAGATTGCTGCGCTGGAGAAGAAACTCGCGCGCATCAAAACCTCAAAAACAGAAAAAGTTGACTGAAACTTCATCATGCGGGAGATTGTCTAATGACACTGAAGTGCGCTGATTGCGGCGAAGATGTTGCACCCGGCAAGGAGTTCCCGTTTGAAATAAACGGCGACGTCGGAGTTTACGGGTGTGCGCTATGTGCCCTCCATCACGCAAAGGTTCTTGAGGTTCAGATGATAGAGAAACTATACTCCACCCTGGAGACAAAGAAGAGGGAGTTGACGGAGATAGAAGCACAGAAGGAATTATTAATGAAGGAGGTCGGAAAGCAGAGTGACTAGAAACTGCTCATGCAGGTGCGGTCCCTTTACGGTCAGTCTCATACCGCCGGGAATTCTCAAGCCTCTGATACTCAAGATTCTTGAGAACAGGCCGTTGCATGGATATGAGATAATGCAGGATATCGCGCTGCGTACCGGCGGATACTGGAGACCAACCGCCGGCTCAATATATCCGGCACTCACTTCCCTTGAGGAAGAGGGCTATGTGGAAAGACATAAGGTGAGTCAGGGCGAAAGGATAAAGCAGGTTTACACTTTAACTGAAGAAGGAAAGAAAGCCACGATTGGCATGGAAAAGTTTTCAGAGGAATTGAAAACAAGTTTCAACCATCTGCTGAATCTCTGGTAAGTGAAATCAGTACAGGAGACCGAAAATAGATGAAGTATGCAGTGATAATAAATTCAAAAGAGCCGGAAACGATGTGGAACGCATTCAGGTTTTCAAGTACCGCTTTATCCAAGGGGCACAAGGTTTCAGTCTTTCTTCTTGGCCCTGCGGTTGAAATAGATTCTGTCGACAACAGCCGTTTCGAAGTCCGGAAAGTACTCAACAGATTCACAGATCTCGGCGGAGAAGCGCTCAGTTGTGGCACGTGCCTCAGACTGCGCAGAGCTGGGGCAAGTGAGGCGTGCCCAATGTCGACGATGGATACGCTGGTATCTCTTACCGAAGATGCCGACAAAGTGGTGAATTTCGGTTGAAGAAGAGAACCGTATTGGTTCTGGGTGCCGGAATCGGCGGCCTCTCAGTTGCCACTGAACTGGCAAAACTGCTCGGAGAAAAACATTCCGTAACACTGATAGATCGCAAGCCCCGTTTTTACGAATGCGCTTATAACCTCGGAATTGTCAGCGGTGAATTGAGCGATCCGACTGCCGGGGAAGGCGATTTTTCCGTTATCGCGTCAGCAGGAATTGAATTTGTGCACGCCGAAATCAGGAACATTGACGTCAGTGGAATGACCGTCCAGACGACAGAGGGAGATTTCAATGCAGAATTCATTGTAATTTCGATGGGTGCAGAGATGTCACCGTCAATAATTCCCGGCCTCGCGGAGGGTGGCCATAATATTTATGAAAAGGACGGCGCCGTGGCATTTCGCCATGAGTTCGAGCGCATGGAAAGTGGCCATGTTGCCATTCTCATCACACGAACGCCGTTCAAGTGTCCCGCTGCACCATATGAGGCCGCATTCCTCACAGACTCGGTGCTCCGGCAGAAGGGAATCAGAGACAGATGCACAGTCGATATTTACACACCCGAATGGCAGCCTATGCTTTCAGCGGGCGATGCAGTGGGAGATGCGCTTGTCGGGTTGCTGAGCGAGCGGGAAATAGGATACCATACAGAGCATATGGTCCTCAAGGTGGACCACGAACACAGAAACATGATGTTTGAAATTGACGATGCAGGATATGACATAATGGCCTATGTACCTCCTCACATCGCACCGGAACCGGTGCGCCAGGCAGGCCTTACAGACTCGACTGGATGGTTGCCTGTAAATGCAGAAACACTGGAAACGAAGCATCATGGTATATTTGCAATAGGTGATATAGTGTCAATCAGGCTTCACAACGGTGTTTTCCTTCCCATGGCCGGCGTGTTCGCCCTGCAGGAGGGTGCTGTTGTCGCCGCGACCATCGCCTCAAGACTAGGTTTGGGCGAGGAGGAGAGATTCGCGGGAGGCGGCTACTGTTTCATCGAAACGGGTGGAGGGAAGGCGGCAATGGGTTCGGGAAATTTCTATGCGAAACCCGCTCCTGCTGTGACGTTCGAACCACCGTCTGAAGAGCACAAGAAAACCAAGGATGAGTTTTCGGCAGCGATTCTCGAAGCCTTCCGCGCCAGACGATGATCGCATTATACAGGATGCAGCGACATCGTGGCTCATTCCAGTGACTGTCTGTTGCTTTCTCTGAGGTGCTTCCATTTCATGAATGCCCGGTACTCGATATAGAATGCAAGGATGAAAAACAGGATAATGATTGTGTCGAAGACGTAGAAGTCGCCTACGATGGGCTGCGCAAGGGGCCGAAGAACGCTCACAAACCGTGAAACGCCGTGAAGGAAACTCTCGATTACGCTGTTCGACGCATAAAATACGTCAGGATTGCCGGAGCGGAAAAACTTGGACGACGAATATGACATATTGAAGCTGTTCTGCATAAGCTGATAGGAAACCGATACCAGAGGAGGCAGCAGATAGAGACCGACGCCATTCAGTTCTATTGTGTATGAAAGTGTCACAGACTGTCCGGGCGAGAGTGTCTGATAGAAACCATCCGGTTTTCCGGAGATAACAGCTATTTGGTTTCCGTAATATTCAAGCAGGCTCGATTCGTTAACCGCAATATTGCTTATTGCATCCACACCGCCGTTGTAAACGACTGTTTTCACGTTCTCCCGGCCGCCATTGTTCATCACGCTTGTCCTGACTCTCAGGTCCGCAGGAAATGCGGAAGAAGCGTGGACAGAGACATTCCCGGGGTCTATCCCTGCGCCGCTGACGAGACTGACGCTGGAATTGTTCTGCGGTGCCACACCGAACAGGCTGCCGTAAGACGTATTGGATGTGTAAATCTTGAAACCAGTTCCGCTGAATGTGGCTCCGGTCGATGTGCTGGCATTTCCGGAGGGAGCCCCTATCGCAAGCACGGACAGGTTTGCGCTGCTGTCGAAATAGATCGTTCTGGAATAATCCGTCAAACGCGTCAGAGTGATATTGCCTGTCTGGCTGAAATTAAGAACAGAGTTTCTGATGCCTATTCCCGCGATCAGTGCTATACCGGCAGAGCGGGTTGCATTGCCGAATAATGAAGACGCCTGTGCCGGCAGCAGAGCAAGCCCGCGGGGACTGGCGTAGGCCGCAACCATCACGGAACCATTCACGGAATCACGCGTCGCGGAAGGTATGAAGTAGCCCGACCGGATCATCTCCATATACGGCACGATCAGGCCGGAAGACTGAAAGCCGGAGACCATTCCATTCAGATAACCCGCCGCCAATCTTGCAAAATTATAGTCGCCGCCATAAATGTATATGCTCACATTAGTCGCCGATCCGTTGATTGAAACGGAGCGCGCAAGACGCAGAGCAAGCATCGGCTGAGAAATGTGCATGGTGTGAGCAAGCAATGCGACTTCGTAGCCTGCCTCAATGCCTGTGGCGCCCGTACTCCCCTGGAATGCCTCGACAATGAGGAGGGGTGGAATGGCATTTGAATAGGCAAAGCCAGGATTGAATCCGCCTGCGCTGATTGAAGGAAGTCCGCCCTCCAGGAAGAAGTTCGGCAGTCCGGCGCTCTCTATAACCGCCGTGAACATGGAATGTGATACCGCGCCGCTGGAATACCATTGCGTGCCGTTCGTGCCGGCTGACTGCCCTGTGCCTCTGGCAAACAGGTATATGTCATTTGAGTTTCCGGATTTCGACGCAAATGCGGCATTCATTTCAACGTAGCTTCCACCAGACCATGTGAAATTGGTGGACATCGATGAAGCAGATGAGTTAAACCGATCAGGCGTGACGCCGTCAGATACAGCGGTATATGGTGTATCCGAACCCGGGCGGAACTGAGGGAATATGTCCTGACCGCTGTACCGGGACAGCAGGCTCGAAAGAGTATTCAGATATGGCATGTATGCTGTGGATTCCGTGGCTCTGGTGCGCAGCCCGAAGCTGCTGTTTGCTCCCTGCATTGAGCCCGGATTGAGAGGCCCACCGGATGAAGGATACGCAGAACCGACAGTGGAATGAGCCAGCAGCACGGATATGACGAGCGACGCAATGATGAAGCAGGAAACCGCCTTCTGCGCAGTACCCGTTTTGAGCCCCCGTGTTCCCAGCCTGCGGACCACCTCCCTGAGAAGGTAGGCGAACAGGCCCGCAAGGACCACGAAAATGATTGCATTCTCTGCAATATGGAGTATGAGCGGATCCAGAAATGAAAGCTGACCTATCAGAGATGATGGACCGGCCGTCCCGGCCGACTGCTTGACAGGACTTGAAAGCGCGGAAAGCACGCTGTTTATGAACGTCCCTATAACCGGCTCATTGAGTATTGAGATTATGTCCGAGCCAGGTGGGACAGGCGGAAGCATAGACATAGAAGGGAACCCGGCTGAGCTTGAAGATATAGGGGAAGAGCCTGCACCAGGCAGTGTTGTCGGTATGAACTGAAAGAGGAGGGAAATGACAGCCATCACTGCGAATAAAAGCGAGAGTGAGTAAACCAGCATGGCAGACAGAATTGCGCGGAGTATTTTGCGCGAGGACAACGCAACGACGAGTGCGACAAGCGCCCATGCCGGGATCAGCACGGGATGATGCAAGGGATTGCCCGCGAACAGATACATCAGGCCAAGCAGCATTGTCAGCTTGTATCCTATCAGTGTTCCGAACCAGTTGGTTACAGGCGAGAATGCTGGGGAAAGGATATAGTAGGAAATGGCGAGAACCGAGATCGTGCCCAGTATGATCGATGCAAGCTTGCCCACGCCTTCCCCTCTCCGGCTCCAGCCGCTTTGATCGTTTCACGGATTATATATAAACTCCCAGGACTCGACACATCCGGGATATATGAAACCGCTTTGCTGCGACGGATCTCAGGGCTGCTGACAACCGATTCCGCGTCTCCGAATTATTATATCATCGATGCTGATGGTGCCCTCGGATCCACGGCAGGCAGGAGCTGTGCAGGATGACGGAAATCCAAGAAAATATGATGAATGAACTGTTATCCGCCTCTTACGTCTCCTCATTCGACATTTCCCGAACGGGAGACAGCATTGTCTACGCCCGCAACAGCAGGGACGGAAGGAGCCTTCACCTGCTTCTGAGGAACACCTCTGCCACCTATGATGATCACACGGTTGCGGCAGAAGACGGTACGTACGAGTCTCTCATGCTGACTGGAGACGGAAGGAAACTGATTTACCTCCGCGATAACAACGGCGACGAGAAATTCGACATATTCACGTGCAGAATCGAAGAGCACGGTGGCTCGTTCAGGCTGACGGACAAAATAAACCTCACGCCGGATACGGATTTTTCCATTCTTCGCGGAATTTCTCAGGATGAGACTGGAAGAAGAATTGCATTTGTTTCCAACAGGGACGGAAATTTCGCATCATATTTTCTGGACACAACCGACAGAAAAACGAAGAGAATCTCAAGACACGGCTATTCGGACGATGCGGCGGTGATTTCGCCCGACGGGAAGAAGGTTGCCGTATCTTACGGCAGATACGGCCAGGACAGTGCGATAACCGTTTACAGCACCGGGGATGATTCCGACAGTATGGAACTGCTGCACGAAGGCCAACCCGTCGACGCGCGCAGCCGCTGCTGGCTCCGCGGCAGTAGACACATAGCCTTCTCCTCAAATTCGGGAGAATTCGGTCGTATAGGAATAATGGATACG
>JAKABN010000088.1 GCA_021796895.1 Thermoplasmata archaeon
AATAGATAACACTTACCGTCTGATCTGGGCGACCATCCACCTGATATTGGTTCCCTGGAAGGTGTCGTCAGAGTGTGCGGCCAGAGTGTTCATGCCCGCGCCCATTCCGGCAATTACACCGCATATGCAATGCATCTCAGTATACGAAACGCTACCTCGTCTCAAACCGCTCGGAACCTCATGAAAGCCGGTGGCGGCGCGTTCTTAACTCTCCGGCTCGACTATGACATTCTTGAGTTCCGGCACACTGCTCTTCAGATGATGCTGCACGTTGTCTATTGCCTTCTCCAGTTCATCCGTCGTGAGGCCGTCGGCGAAGTTAATCCTGATGAACATCATCAGGCTCTCTGGTCCAATATACACTGTCTTGACGTCCCTTACAAGATTGACTGAAGGCAATTTCGTTATCGACTGCGTTATTCTCGACATCTGCGCCTTTGACAGTCCCTTTCCTATTAGCAGCTCCCTGCCCTCCGCAGCGAGCGTTATGCCTGTCACCAGCAGAAGGATGCCGTTTGCTATGGTCGCGATGGCGTCGAAGCGTGAATTACCTTGGTAAACAGCCATTGAAATGCCACCGATGGCAACCAGGCTGGAAACGATGCTCATCACGTCCCCCAGCATAACGGTTCTCACACCCTGGTGATACCTGTCTATTATGCTGGCGGTCCTCTCATAATGGTGCCTGATCCTGTGGAGCAGATACGCAAGGCTGATGGCGCTCACGATCGCCGTGACCATCAGAACCAGCACACTGTACTGCCAGTCGTTGATCGAATAAGGCTGGAGAAAGCCGTATATGCCGTAGGCCATCACGCCTGCGCCGCTAACTGAAAACGCAAAGACGGCGCTTACGAACGACCAGAAGAATCGCTCCAGGCCGTATCCGAACGGGTGTAAATCATCCGCAGGTCTGAGCGAGCTCCAGACTGCAAAAAGGAGCATCGTGCCGCTCAGCACGTCGCTGAGCTGATAGATGGATTCGGACAGCACTGCCTTGCTGTGTCCCAGAATAGAGACTGCAAGTGCAAAGGCGAAGAGAAATATGTCCCCGATAAGCGTCATGTAAATTGTTCTGTAACTCTTTTCCTGAGAATGCATTAACCAATCTATCCGGCACATCCAAAGAGAACATGAAATAAAAAACTTGTGAGGGAAAATGGCTTCTGTAGCCGGGCAGCGTCTTCGGCCGAAATGCTCATAGCCTTGTACAAAAAACGCGTTTGAAAAGGCACAACAATTCATTTAAATAGCTTGCATTCGATGAATTAAACTGTCAATGAAGACACTAGTCCTGTGTGTGGACAGAGATGACGATATAGGTGCAAAGGCATCACTCAGGGGACCGTTTATAGGCAGAGAATTGAATCTTGAGGCTGCAACCGCACTCGCGCTGGCCGATCCTGAAGATCCTGATTCTAACACGGTTCATTCAGCAGTAGGTATCTATGATGAACTGCTCAAAAGAGGACTTGATGTGCAGGTCGCCACAATCTGCGGCAGCCAGAATGTTGGTTTCGAGTCTGACAGAATACTTTCGGAACAGCTCGAAACAGTAATGGAGATTGTAAAGCCAGACAGGGCGATACTCGTGAGCAATGGCGCGGAGGATGAATATTTTTATCCGGTCATTGCGTCCAGAATAAAGATCGATTCCGTCAAGCGCGTGTTCATAAAACAGACACCGACTGCTGAGAGCACATATTATATCATGATCAAGACACTGAAGGACCCGAAGCTGAGAAGAAAGATTCTCTCACCTGTGTCCGCCATACTGATGGTGTACGGTTTCCTGCTGATGTTCTCCGATTTGCTCATGCTCAGCAACACGCACAGTCTCGCATACGTATCAGGTGTCGCTCCAGGCATCATCGCTTTCGTGACTGGCGCTTACATGGCATGGTATGCCTACAATGTGACAGAGGGCATGCGGACAGGCTCAAGGAAGCTGTGGAAAGCCATAAAATCAGGAAGCCAGCTGCTGCCGTTTGCAATAGTTTCAGTGGTTCTCGTAATCGTAGGTGTGCTCTACGCATCCTCCACGCTGATTCAGGCCAGGAACGTGCCTCCTCAGATACTCCTGCTCGTCTTTGTCTATAATTTCCTCTGGACAGGTGTTTTCGCATCGCTTGTACTGGAAACCGGGCGCTTTGCAAATGTGTACTTCAGCGACAGGCAGATATCGTGGTCGTCAATAATTGCCGGACTGATGTTCATGGCTCTGGGCATGATACTCCAGGGAGCGCTGGACGCCATCTATCTGATATACGGTCTGGGCCATGTCAACCCCGTGCTCATCGGCGTGGAAACGGCATCGGGTATTTTCATCGCCATGTTCGGTGGAATGCTCAACTCCAGCGTCCGGGGTCATGAAACTGCAGAAATAGAAGAGAAGGGCGGCGAAACGGCCGAGCTTACCACCAGGGCATTCAAATGAAATGGGCTGACTGGGAAGCAACCTACGACACGATTCTAAACGATATGTCTCTTAACCGTGAGCTGGAGGCCAGGGCATTGGAAGCAGCCGTCCGTGCGTCCTCTGTTACCCGTTGCCTCAAGGATGATGCAGCGCTTGCGGAACTGCGCCGGAGAATCGGTCACAGCTGCATTGTCTGCGGAAACAGCCCGGGGCTGGAGCATGACATGGGCATATTGCTTAAATGCGGAGCCGTTCAGGACAATACAATCATAGCCGCGGATGCTGCCGGTCCGAGAATAGGACGCATTGGAGTAGTGCCAGACATAATCGTCACGGACATGGACGGAGAAACGGAGGACGAGATTGGGCAGAACGCAAGGGGAACGCTGCTGCTTCTGCACTTTCACGGCGACAATGCTGAACGCGCTTCAGAGATATCCATGCGCCTGGGCGGGCCGTTCATTATCACGGTGCAGTCGATGCCTGGAAAGGGGGTGTTCAACTTTGGCGGATTCACCGATGGCGACAGAGCGGTTCTGCTGGCTGAGGAATTTGGCATCCGCAGCGTAGTGCTGGCCGGATTTGACTTTCTTTCCCCATACGAACAGGGCCGTGAACGCGAAATCAAGCTGAGGAAGCTTCGATGGGCAAAATCCATCATGGAGGGAGCGAGTGAGCGGGGCGTCACGCTCCTGAGTGCCAGTGAATCAGTGTCTCTGATGGAAACGAATAAAAAGGTAAATGTATAGACGCTGTCAACAGGAGGAGATGCACTGAACCCACTGCTCATCGCTCTTTACGTCGTCGCAGCATATTTCCTTGTCATCATAGGTCTGTGGAAATCGGGCCTTGCCGCAAGATTCAACATTAGCTTCGCCGGACCCATCGCAATGGTCAGGACTGAACGGGGAAAAAAGTTCCTGGATTATCTCGCAAGACCGCTGAGATTCTGGATGACATACGCAAAAGCATCACGTGTGCTCTTTGTCGCGGGCATGGCGGGCATGGTTCTGCTGCTGCTCTGGGAGGCTACGCTTGTTTTCCAGATTCCGAAGCAGAGCATACCTGCTCCCCAGACTTACCTTCTGCTGCCTGGCATCAATCCCTTTGTTCCAGTCGGTTACGGTATACTGGCGCTGGTCGTCGGCGTCGTCCTGCACGAGCTGTCTCACGGCATTCTCTCCAGGGCTCAGGGTATCAAGGTGAAGTCGATGGGCGTCCTTTTCATGATCGTGCCGATAGGCGCATTCGTCGAACCCGATCAGGAGCAGCTGGAGTCGGTAGAGCCTCTCAAGCGTATCAGGGTTTACGGCGTAGGCCCGGCTACAAACCTGATTCTGGCGATAGTATTCCTGCTCATTCTTATCTTCCCGATGATGGGAGCCGTGACGCCGCTCCATACAGGACTCGCGGCCGTGTCTGTATATGACGGTTCCACCGCCTATTCTGCAGGCATCAGGCAGTGGACCGAGATACTCTCGATAGGGGGCCATCCTATGACTGCGATACAGCAGTTCACCAATATAAGCGGCATCAATCCTGGTTCGCATGTCGTTGTGGACTACTTCAGGGATGGAAGCTTCCACAATGTATCAGTTACGGCAGGAGTGGTCATAACGTCCATAGTGCCTTCGTCCCCAGCCCAGCTGGCTGGACTTACACCCGGTCTCATAATACTGAGCATGAACAATTCCGTTGTTTACAGCACCAGTGGACTGCTGAAGAATTTCAACAGCACTTTTCCCAACGAAGCGGTGCCCTTCACGTTCCTTACGCCAGGCGGCAACGTCATCGCGAAGAACATAACCCTTTCGAGCGTGCAGGCAGTTGAAGGCATCACCCAGCATGGAAAGCAGACAGGTTTTCTGGGAATATATCCAGCATACCTGGGCATCGGTGCGGCATCAGTTTCGACCATTCTGTCGGTGCTGAGTAATCCCTTTTACGGTGCATCGTCCGTCTCCGACTACCCGAAGAGCGGATTGCAGTATGTCCTCCTTCCCTTCGAAGGTCTTTCACCCGTTCCTCAGGGTCTGCAGTCCCTCTTCGGAGTATCAGGGCTGTCGGGCGCAGGATTACAGCTGTTCTGGCTGACGGCAAACAGCCTGTACTGGCTGTTCTGGATCAACCTGTGGGTAGGGCTCTTTAATATGCTTCCCGCCGTGCCGCTCGATGGCGGTTATCTTTTCAAGGATAACCTCAGACTGCTGCTGAAGAAAACGATGTCGGGAAAGAGCGAAGAGTACAGGGAAAGGATGGCAGGGATCGCGACGAAACTTTTCTCTGTCCTGATCTTAGTGCTGCTTCTCTGGCAGATACTTGGGCCGAGACTCCTGAATCTCTGAGAATGTGCGGAAAAGTATTTGTTATCAGGTCTGTATTCCAACCGGGATAGAATTGTTCAGCCCTGACAAGCAGCTGCGTGAAATCATTATCGAGGAGCTCAGGTCAGAGCCAATCTCAATAAGCGGTCTTGTAAGGAAGCTGAAATCCAAGGGCATAAGCATGCACCGTCTTGTCCTCACAGGCTACCTGCGTGCACTCACCGACATGGGCATAGTGCGCGAGAAGCCCATACCTCCATCAAAGATATTCACTCCGGTTTCCGGCAGGGATCCTACGATATATGAGGCAGTCTCAAAAGCCTGCGAGGAGAGCAGACTGGACAGCAGGACTTCAACCGCCGTTGCCGTATACACCCTCGAGAGATTATTCCACAGGCCAGTATTCAAGCGTGAGCTTCTGGAGATGAAGCTCACGGAAACGCCCGAACTGAAGCTGGCACCGGCAATGGTTGTTGCGGAAGCAAGACGCATTCTTTCAAAATCCGGATACAGGCTCCCGGACAATGAACCAGCGTACCTAGTGGAAGGAAGCTATGAGAATGAGTTCAGAACGATACTGATTGCGCTGGTCTCCACAGGATTCAGGCTGTCGCATCTGTCGCTCGATACGAAGCAGCTCACGCTGTGAACAGAAACCAGGCCGCCTGTGTTGCCGGCCACTTCATGAAAGGTTTGACAGTGCAGTCCTCGGCCCCGCTTTCCACCGAGCGCACGTAGTCCGCGGTAAGGATGCTCCCGTCAGGGCCTGGCCTGTTGCCCGCGACCATTCCGGGAGTCACGCCCCTCCAGGCATGTCGTCCCGGCTCCTCGCGCCCCGGAGGACGTTGCCTCATTGTCCTGCACTGCGCCTTCCGTGTCATGGTTACGTCTCCACAGGCTGTCACCCCCGCTGTCGACGATTTCGGTGTAAAAGGGCACGCCGAGCGCCCCGGTCAAGCCTGGCGACGGTTTGAAGCTGCTGACAATATATAACTGATTCCATTGGTTGTGTGCTGCACAGCTCATCATTCGGTTTGTCACCGGCCAATCTGTCGTTTCAATCACGCTCATCGGGTATTGCAAATTATACTCGAGGCAAGGGCATAACCGAATTCACGCCTGTGGAGCCTGGACCTCCACCTTACAGTAAGGAGCGGCGAGTCCGGTCGTCGAGGCAGGAGCCTCCTATTGCGGTTCTGGTACCAGACCACGACCCTGCACGAGCCTACGGTCCGTGCTTCAAATGGAAGTCATACAACGCTATTGCTATCGCACGTCTGCAATCATGAGCTACACCCGGGCGTCATGGATGGGCATTCATTTCAATGCGGAATGCAGGACTGCCGCCTATGCCGTAGAATCATCCTGCTATGCAAAACTGTCCGCGGACCCGGGTCTCAGGCATCTCAAGGTGACGCCAACTAAGCGCGCATCAAGGCTCTCCGATGTCCGAGTCGTCGCCGAATTCTTTAGTTGCTCCGGAAACCAGATCAAGCCTGACCCTGAGCTTGCCTCCCTCGAAGAAGATGTATGCGTTTTTCACAGACGAGATGTAGTAGTTTATTCTCTTCCCCTGCTGAGAAAGCTTCCTTTCCTTACACTCGATGAGTCCGTACTTCTCCAGCATCCTGATGCGCCTGTAGCACGCTGCAATGGGTATCCCGTACGTTGCCGAAAGCTCCTGAGCTGAGCGCGGCACCCTCATTATTGCGGTAAGTATCCTCGCCGCATATTCGTCAGTTAGCAGCTGCGAATAGATGAATGGCGTCATGCGGTCACACAGAGGCAGGCAAAATAGTCCTCAATCTCCGCAACGCGAATCATTATTTATGTACTTAAAAAGAGCGAACCTATTCGCGAATCCCGGCAGCCGATGTCAGACTTCGGGGGCATTTCATTTCGTGCCGTTGCGCCCGTTGAGGCTGAGCATCATCAGCATGTAATCCCTGAGGTGCCTTGTAATGAGAAAATTATGCCTGACGTACTCTTTCGCATTCCTGCCCATACGATCCGCCAGTTCCGGACTCCTGAGCAGTCTCCTTATACTGAACGCAGTTCCCTCAATAGTATGCACCAGGAAGCCGTTAATGCCGTTTCTTATCTGCAGCGGTATGCCGCCTGTTGCGCCCGCGATGACAGGTCTGCCTTTCCACATGGCTTCTGAGACCGTCAGGCCAAATCCCTCTTTCAGGGATTTCTGCAGCACCACTGCCGATGCCCTCTGCAGGGCGTTTATGTCCATGTCGCTGAAGGGCGGCAGCAGCAATATGTGTATGTCCCTGTCGCCTTCCACCTTCTCCAGCGTCTTCCTGTATATTGCTTCGCCTTCCGGATCGTCTATGGCGAGACTGCCGGTGAGAACCAGCTGGCAGTCCACGTGCTTTCTTGCAAGTCTGAACGCCTCTATCGTGCCTATCGGGTCCTTTGCATAGTCAAACCTCGAAATCTGTGTGACGATTGGCCTGTCTGGATCTATTCCGAACTTGGAAACAGTACGGTTTACGACGGATTCTGGTATACCGATGTTTTTTGCGGACAGCGGATCTATTGAAGGTGGTATGAAGAACTGTTTTAGGCTCAGATCCGGTCTGGAAAAGCCCGGACTGGAGAAGACGGCGCCGTCATATCTGGAAACATATCTGCTGAGGAACTTCCACACCCTGGGTTCCGGATTAGACACATCTATGTGGCACCTCCATATCCAGGTGCTGTCCTTTTTCCTGTGCTTTGAATCTATCAGCCCTGCGGGCTGCGGATCGTGAATGAATACAAAGTCGGTGTCCGGCATGATCTCCCGCAGATTCATTTCCGTTCTCTCCTCATAAGTGTGTAACATGCTGTCGGTCAACTCGCCTGTTCCGTTCTGCAGTGCATTGTGAAACGCCTTGGTCACTCTGAAGAATGCATCATCGCCGGTTATCGTGTCCCATCTGGTCCTGATGCCCAGTTCGTTCATTAGCGGGACCATCCTGAACAGTATTTCCGCCACGCCTCCCCCCGAACGCGTGGAGTTGACATGCGTCAGCCCCTTGCCGTTCAACTGCTCGGAAATCATCTTCAGATCATCCATCTCCTCCT
>JAKABN010000089.1:0-7476 GCA_021796895.1 Thermoplasmata archaeon
CTTATCAGCAGAGAATTATAGAAGGAAGCTGCGTCAGCCGATGCTCTTCCGCCGCCGATCAGGTGCGCGTCGCCTTTGTAGAAGCCGAGAGCACGACGAAAGGCAACGGCGGGTGGTGACTCTGTGGAAGCAGCTGCAACGCCCGCAGAATCTATTATTCTGCGTTTGATCTCATGAATTACGTTGTCATCCAGATCATCGAAACCGAGATTGACCACAAACGAGGCAATTTCCTCTTCCACATTCATGCACAAAACATCCGGACCGTTTTATTTATAAGTGACCCAGGCACGGTGAAATTGCATGTGCCGGGAGTACAGTTGCCGGCGATGATGTCGCATCTCATCAGCGTGCCGCTTCCTCTATCTCCAGATAGGGGAATTTCGCGCTCGGTTTCTCTATGAATCTGTTCATCATTACCTGCACTATCAGCTCGTATTCTTTGGCAATGTTTCTCATGCCGCTGTAGAGCAGCGGGTAGAAAACGGACAGATGTTCCCTCTGACCGTGCTCCTCCCTCTGCCTGTTCTGCAGCGTCTTCATGCCTTCCCAGCACGTTCTCTGAAGAGCGTGTGCTCCGTCAAGGGCGGCCGATGCCGCATTCAGATCCCGTTCGAAGAGGCAGGAGGATGTGCTCACTGAGAGTTCGTGGAACATCGAGAGCAATACAGTCGTCTCCGCCTTGAACTGTTCCTTCCCGGACTGATGCAGTCCTGCGGCGTCAATCTCATTGACGAGCTCCTCGGACAGATCGGCAACGAATTCCAGGCTTGCGGCAATGGCTCTGTCTCCCAGGAGATGGCGCGAATCCTCTATTCCCATCTGTTTAGCAACATCCCTGTCCCTGGCTCCCAGCAGCAGCAGGCGCAGGACGAGTCTGTAAAGCCTGTCTACATCCATTTCCAGATCAGCCACATCGCGAAGCGCGCCAGCGTCCGGATGCATCGCGTCTGCCAGCATCCTTTCAACCATTGCCGAGGACTGGAAAAACAGTCTTTTGATCATTGACATGAGGGGAAACTTTGGCGGTTGCACCATGCATTCAAGGAGCATGTTATTGTCGGTCTGTTCCACTACGGTGACGCCCGTGAGTCGATCCACTGCCATATTGACCTGCTTTGTCTGGTCCACTGTGAGTTCCTTGTCCGAAGAAACAGCTATCGTATTGTAGCCGACGATGTAGCAGCCTATTATCGTCCTCATGATCAGTTTCTCATCCGGACAGTTGTTGGCATGTATCCTGCACTTCACCGGGAAGGTCGAAGGACCCACCGTGTCTCCGCCCAGAGTTATCCTGCCGTCATCACCTATTGTCATGCTCAGCAGACTTCCAGCCTTTATACCGCGGGAAATTGCCCAGTCCTTGGGTATGGATATGCCAAGACTTGCGTTTCCGAGTTTTTGAACGCGTCTCACGTCTTTTTCCAGCGTAATCCCTTCGAGTTTCGGCCGTGTCGCAGCCGCTGTCAACTATCTCTGGAAACTACATATTATTTGTCATGAGTATCTAGATCCAGCCCGCATATTTCGCAATGCCACAGGAGACTCGCTGCAGGCAGATGAAACGCGGACAGCGCGACACCGGCATCGAAATCAGTGCCTTGAGGATGCGGGATTCTGCTCTGTCATTTGCCGCATCGAGCTCATCTTTGCTGTCCGCGTTCCCTGAGGACGGACGGGACGGCGGTCCTGTCCGGCGTATATCGGCATGTCGCTTTCTGACAGCATCGACTCCCTCTCGCGTGCGTCCGGTCTGCTTCCGGACAGCGACGCATACAGAAGGGCAGTGCGAATGAGTTCTCCGGGCAGCGCAAACGCATCCCGCAGGTAATCCGTCTTATCCGAAAGTATGAACCTTATTGCCGTCGGGAGCAGGTCACTCTTCGGTCCTGCGAGTCTGCTGCCTCCACCGCCCGTGGCCAGGAACCGCCTCAGGTAGAATGAATAAAGTGCGAAATACTGAACGGCCTGAATGACGGAAGGGTGAACATCAGTCTTCATGACGGGCGTGAGAAAATCAAACCGGTCCCAGTCAAGCGTGAAAATACTGTCATCCTCGAGAGCCTGCCTGAATATCGCGGTGCCCGGAAGCGGAGTATATATGGTGAACTGCACGACGTCGGCGCCGGAAGCGGCGAGTTTTAACGCGAGCCGGACAGTCGAGAGCATGTCCCTGAACCGCTCATAAGGCGCGCCTATCATGAAGCTCAGAAGAACGACCACCCCGTTCTCGTCCAGGGCACTTACAGCCGCTACGGTGTCCTCGGCACGGATGCTTTTGCGCATCTTTTTCAGCACACGCCTGCTCCCCGACTCCACGCCGACGGCCGCGACGCGGAATCCCGACTTGACGGCAGATGGGATGATGTCGGAGTTGCGTGCTATTACATCAGCGCGCATCTGAGCCAGCCATCGTATGTTCACTCCGCGTTCGATGATGGAAGAAAAGAGTTTCCGTCTATTTTCGAGATTCTGAGGGAGTACGAAAATATCGTCAGTGAAAAATATCCAGTCGTATCCGGCCCTCACGGCCATCTCCATTTCGGCGATTATCCGGTCGTTGGACTTGTAGCGCCTCCTGTATCCCCATGTGGGCGTGACGGAGCAGAAGTCGCAGCTGTAGGGGCAGCCGCGCGATGTCTCCAGGCAAACAACTGTCTCGTTGCTGCCGAAAGTCCTGAACTGGTACTTTTCCCTGTCCACGAGGTCTAGAGCGGGGAAGGGCAGACTGTCCAGATCCGCGATGAGCGGTCTCGGAGCAGTCCTTACGATCTTCTCCCCGTCACGGAAGACGATGCCGCTGACGTTTACCAGGAGATTTCCGGATTCTAGGACGGATACCAGTTCCCTTATTGTTTCGTCGCCTTCGCCCAGCACAACTATGTCGAAACCGTCACGGAGTAGGCTTTCGGGCAGGAATGTTGCGTGGTGGCCACCGACGATGACTTTGATTTCCGGCTTTTCCTCCTTCAGCCTGAGCATGAGTTGTCTGGCGCTGTTGTAGGAGGCTGTCGCGTGAACTGTGATGCCTGCTAAATCCGGCATGAGTGCGAGTGTCTTGCTGACTGTCTCTTCAAGCGTGAGTTTGTCCGCCTCCATGTCGATAATGAATGCATCGCTGCCCTGCACAGTACGTATAGACGCGGCAAGCTGCAGCAGGCCGACGGGAACAGGCAGAAAACCCATTTTCGTGAGATAGAGACTGCCTCTTGAATTCGAGGGCCTTATCAGCACCGTTCTCATTACGTTCGCCTTCCGTCAGAGCTTTTGCGTATTCATATCATGACCGGACGGGTAAAGATATGTTGTAAGCATTATAGATAAAATACATACTTGCGGGAAAGGAGGGAAATACGATCCGGGCTGTTTTTCGCAGCACTACCTCGAAAGATGTCCGGGGCATCACGCATCGGAAGCGCTATGCAGCACCTTCGCCGTTCAGGTGATGCGCACGTCCGCTGATGAAACCGTGGGCTATAACACCGAGAGTATCATCAGTATTCCCAGATACAGGGCCTGCTCACCAAGTGCGGCCATGACAACGAACGACAGTGCCACCGAGACAACCTGCAGCGCCGGATAGAAGGGAGATTCGAATTTTCCGCCGACCCCTCTCCTCCTGAGAATGACCACAGCGAGTCCAGTGAGAGAATAGCTGAATACAACACCGAAATTGGAAGCGAGCGCGATGAACTTGAGTTTGCCGATGAAAAGAGAACAGACAGCGAGAGCTCCGATAATCACAACACCTCTGCGCAGCGAGTCGGCCGGACGGCCGGCGACCCAGGGAGTCAGCATGCCGTCCTCCGCCATCTGGAGAATGGTGCGGGAACCAGCCACGACGAGAGACATCGTGACTGTCAGCGTCGCTATTATCGCAACGCCTGAAACCAGCACGTTGAGCAGCGGAGGCGCGTGCGAGTACTGAATAGCGTTTGAAAGCGGATTGGCGGTAATCCCGTAGAGGTTCCAGGGCATCATGGCGAGCATCCCGGCGACTACGAGAATATACAGCACGGTGCTTATCAGCAGAGATATCATTATCGCTCTGGGCACGTTTCTCTGACCGTCCTCAACTTCAGGTGTAAGTGTTGCTATCGTGTTGAAGCCAGAGTATGCAAAGAATGCGAGCGATTCCCCTTCGATAATGCCCGTGTAACCCCCAGGCAGTAGCGGTGTGAATGACACTGTCTTCCACCAACCGTAGAAAAAGGAGGCTATGATGAAGGCGACGAGCCCTCCCACCGTAATGAAGACGAGATAGTTACAAATTTCACAGACAGATATTCCTGCCTCTGAATTCGTCAGACAGCGTAAACGTCATCTGTAATAAAGGCAAACCACCTGATTATCAGAATATCAAGGATTCTCCGCCCGGGCGATTACCGCGCGAAACGCCCATACTCATGCAATGCATCATTCATGTCGCTGAGTCCGAAGGTTCAGTCGTCGCCACTTCTCTGCCTGGCACGGACAGCGCGCAGTAAATGCCCACTGCCATTGCCACATCAATCCACGCGGCCCAGAAAATGTTCACGGCATAGGGAAGCGGGTTTGACGCGTTTAGCATCCTGAGGAAACCGATTGCGATGCTCACCAGCACCATGGCAAAAATCGCGAAGTTCGGCGAGAGTGAACGGAGCTTGACTTTGCCTGCCTTCTTTGAAGTCACGTTGAACGGTCTCTTCCTCCTCATTGCCCATGTGAAAAAAGAAGCGGTTATGACCCAGAAATTAAGCATCTCCACGCCCTGATGCATTATGGCTCCCCTCAGCCCGTAATCTCTGCCGCCAATGATCACGGTAGTGACCATAGTCGCAAAGAAGAACGGTATGAAGACGGCTGCATAATACATGAAACCCAGCGACATGTATGCAACCCCGAAGGCGAGAAAAATAAGCGGTGCCGCTATTTCCACCATTGCGATGGGTCCTTCCTTCAGCCAGTAGAGACCTCCGAACAGAAAGTCAACGAACTGCCTGAATGCGATGTTGCTTCTCAGCATGGGACCGAGAAGCTGGAATCCGCCCAGGCTCCATCTTGCCTGCTGCGAGAAGAGTGACTCTGCATCCATGGGCGGTATGCCGTAATACACGAGGTCCCTGTCGAGGTACACACCGTGGTAACCACACTCTATGATTCTGAGGGACGTGGCAATGTCCTCCGTGACAGTGTCCTCAGCAAAGTAACCTGCCTCAACCACGGCCTTCATCCTGAATGCCGTTCCGCTTCCAAGGCTGAATGTCGAGTCCGCTGTCGACCGGCCGCTCATCACAATGTGCAGAAACGGCAGCTGCATGTAATTGGCCGCCCGGGCTATCAGAGTGTCATTCTCCGAGTATTTCTGGGGGAGCTGTACGAAACCGACTTTTTCATCGGCAAAGCACTGCAGTATTTCGTCGAAGAAATGGGAGTCGGGTCTCTGATCGGCGTCAAATATGGCAAAAACCTCCACGTCGTCCAGCGTCATCAGCACGTCATTTATCGCGCCCGCCTTGTATCCGCGTCTGCTGTCTCTGTGTACATAGGACACGTTGAGCATGCTGCAGTAATCCCTGAGTTCGCCCGCCTTTGAAGGATCCGTGGAATCGTCCATTACTATAACACTTCCTCCGCCGGTCGCAAGTTTGACGGAAATAATGGTGTCCCTTACCATCAGCGGATCTTCATTATAGCTGGCGACCAGTGAACACACCCTGTATGAGCCTGGCGTGTACGTCTGCTGCTGAACAACACTCCGCTTTCTTCCGTACTGCCATACAAAATAAAAGAAGGAGATGAGGCTCACCTCGCTTCCGAACAGAACGAGGTAGGTCAGCGGCACATAGTAAGCGAGCGGGCTGACGATTAACGATAACGGGATTGGTATGACGAATATCAGAATAAAAAACGAGACATTCAGTGCTTTCATTTCATCTCAACTGTTCGTAGAAATTTTCCTCTTCCTTTCTGAACAGCCTGATAGCTCTGTCGGATGATGCAAGTATTATCTTGTTGAGCACGTCTGAAATTTCCTCCGTCACGACGACGAAGGAAAATTTCGATTTCTCCGTCAGGTTGATCTTCTTCATATCTGAGTACAGCGCCCTGATAAAGCTCCTTATCACCAGATTGCTTTCCGTCATTGCTGCAACGGATATGGGTATCAGATCCAGCAGGTTGAATAGCAGAAGCGTACCGGCGTTGTGCTTCAGCATCGCCGTATAAATTTCATTGAAAATTTCCTTCTCGCACTTTCTTATGTCCTCGATGTCGGTCGTCCTGTGGCGCTTCGACAGCAGAGACTCCGAGAAGACTTCGAATTCGACATACTTCATGTTTCTGGGATCAATGTCCCTTTTGACTCTGTCCATTTCGGTGATGTCTGTCAGCATAATCAGCGTTCTCTTGTATATCGGTACTGCTGGAAACGCTATCCAATCCACAAACGACCACAGATTGCCCCCGGGATCCCAGAATATTGTGGTGACCGACGGCTGAAGAGCGGTGAACTTTATATCGTCCGACGATAACCCTTTAGACACTTTGTAAATGGAATTCATCCGTTCATTCTTCCGGGACTCCGTATTTTATCATTGTCCCTTCTTTATCAAGTGTGAAACTGACATGTCACCCACTCAGACGTGCACCGAAAATCATGGCGAGGAGCACCTTCAGCAGCGTTGAGGACGGCAAGGAGCTGGTCCCAGCCGTCTGTCCCCCCGCAGCTCTTTAATAAACCAAAACATGTTCGGTGAAGCATGGAGGGTCGAAGTGTCTCTTCCGGCTATAACACCCTTAAGCCTGTCCGGACATTCACGCGCCTGAGGTGACGCGAACGAAGGAAGAGACCGACATCACTCCCGTCAAGGGTGCCTGGCATCCTTAGCCTCTAATCGGGCAGGTGGTCCTGGTCACCACATGCAACGATGACGGAACGAGTAACGTGGCTCCAAAGAGCTGGATTTCGATGATGGCGCTGGATCCATCCGTGCTGACCATCTGCTGCAACGTTGAGCATTGGACCGCCAGGAACATCCTCTCCAACCGGGAGTTCGTGGTGAACGTGCCTGGCGCCGAACTCGTTGAGACGGTATGGGTATCGCATCGCCTGCCCCATCCGCGGCCCGTCGAGGCTGCCGGGCTAACTCCCCTCCAAGAAAGTTAAGCCCCCGAGGATCGAGGAGTGCAAGGCTCATCTGGAATGCGTGCTCGACCATCACCTGACCTTCGGACAGGAAGTAGTTCTCTTCGGACGAATCGTTGCCGTGTCCGTCGACGCCGATGCCATTCGGTCATCAGACCCTTATTCATATTTGCGGGCGTTCGTCTTTCTCGAAGGCGGAACGTACGGAGTCATCGAGCGGGCTCATCGTCTTCAGGAAAAAGGACCGATGCGCTGACAGAGAGGAGATTCAGCTCCGGCACGCGCACAGGGCCATCTCCTCGCTCCGTGAGGCGCGCTCAAGGCTCAGTGGCGGGAAGTTGTTACCACCG
>JAKABN010000089.1:7486-7789 GCA_021796895.1 Thermoplasmata archaeon
GCACATGGTGGACACTGAGCAGTCGTTCGTCACATTCAAGAGCACACTGCATTCCGACATAATGTACCTGAGGGATGACGAGAGCGTCTTCGGCCACATGTTCGTCGCCTTCCTGTCGCTCTACGGCTGCTGCACCATGCAGAACATGCTCAGGAAGGCATCGCTTCTCGAGAAGGTATCGCCGGCAGACCTTCTCGAGGAATTCTCCTCCGTATATGCCATAACGGACGGTGAAAGGATGATTGTGACAGAGGTGCCGAAGAGGGCAAGAGAGCTCGATGAGCAACTGGGCACAAACTTATT
>JAKABN010000090.1 GCA_021796895.1 Thermoplasmata archaeon
GTTTGTGTTATAGAGCATGTTGCCGTAAGGATGCCCGGACCAGATGTGCGCATTGGTGCCTCCTCCTATTCGGGGCGCAACGTCGTAAATGTAGAAATCCATATCCTTGTCAACGCAGGTCTGCAGCGTGAACGGGCCGATAATGCCCGGCGGATAGTATTTCTTTGAGGCCGCGACATACTTTTCGCCGAGTTCGAACGCCGTTTCAAGCAACGACTCTCTTAGCGTTGCACTGTTATGCCCCACTACCGTGTACTCGGGTATTTTCTGCGAGTCCGGCAGCGAAAGCTGCTGGTCTGCGGGAAGGCGAACATGCCCGTCGAGAGAGGACTCAAATCTCCAGTCGATGCCCAGCAGCTCGAGCTTCTCTCCCTCATCCTCCAGCGGCGAGTAAAAGAAATCCAGATTGAAAACCGGACCGATGACATATCGCTCGATCCGCGCGCCTGCAAGAGTTTCGCGGTCAATGACTCCTGAATGCAGAAGAGCGTTTGATTTGCGCTCGTATTCCTCCCTCCCCGACGCAGTGAAGAATCCCCTCTCCAGCTTCTTCCTGGCATGATGCAGTTTGACGATCGCCAGAAACTCAATGTCTTCGGGTGAATTGACTTTTTCCGGATAAGGCAGGCCGGCCCGCTCAAGCAGAGTGTAATAATTTTCCTTCTCCTCCCTCTCCTCGCTCCTGAGCATGCTTCTCGACCCGAACATCGGTACCTCGAATTTGTCCTCGATGTCATCCATGCTGCAATATGACGTAAAAGACCTGTTGGGCACAAAGATGGTGTTGCCCTCTCTGAGCTTTTTCATGCATGCGTCAGAAACAATGTCGGAGAATTTCGGAAGCAGCAGCGTGCTGTCCACTATGCCTCTTCGCGCCCTTCCGGCAGTCCCTCCGGTCCTGCGCAGGTATCTGGAGTAGACTGAGTCACGCCCCTTCTGCAGCACGGCAACTGACCTCATTGATTCCTGGGCGGCTCCGTCGAGAACATCGATCGCGGAATGAGAGCCTATTACTCCCGCTGCAATGCCTCCGGCATCATAAGCCGAAGCAACAGCCTGCATCTTCTTTCTGTCAATCATGGCAAAGAGCAGTACGTGTCAGGACATAAATAAATAAACTATCGCACAGAGCCGAAGAATCGGGCTCAGAGTTCGCCTGACTCACCGACCGTCGCGAACACCGTTTCACCCGAAGCTTCCAGAGAGACTTTTCTGGGCCTCAGCGCAGAAGGGATTAGCGCGACGGTCACGACCACGCTGAATATGGCGAAAATGCTGTGGAAAGAGTTCATAAACGGTCGCCACTGGGCCTGATAAGCCGCGCTCTGCACAACAGATGCGGGCAGATTCTTCAATGTTCCAACGAACAGAGTGATGAAGTTGGATACGTTGACCGTTGTCCCTATGAAAACAAAAGCTATTGTGAGAGCGATCATGCTGGAGACGTTCAGCATTGTGGAATTTGTAGCGGCCCCGACGCCACGTTCGTTGGCGTCGATAGAACCCATCACGGATGCGATGTTCGGCGAACCGAAAAGTCCGCCGCCTATGCCTGCGAGCGCCAGGACGCCTGAAACTTCGATCGCTGGTGCACTCTGCGGAAGTATGCTGAGGAAAACCAGGACCACGGCTGAAAGAAGAATGCCTGCAGTCGTGAAACCACGGTAGCCCATCCTGTCGGAGAGTATGCCGCTTATAGGTCCGGCGAGTAGAAAACCGAGGCTCATTGGCACGAGCTGAAGGCCCGCGTTGAAGGAGCTGAGACCCTTGACGCCCTCGAAATAGAAGACCATGAGGAACATGATTCCACCCCTGCCGACGGCTAGCAGGCTCGATGCGAAAACACCCGTCGAGAATGCCCTTTTTCTGAACAGCGTGAATTTCATGAGCGGGTGTTTTGCGAAATACACCTCATTGATTACGAACGCCGCCATCAGAACTGGCGAAAGAGCGAATGCGACATAGCTTATGAGCAGATATGGATGAAAGGTCGTGTAGAACACACCTGTGGACTGGATGCCCGCAGTCATGCCACCCAGTGTGTAAAATGTCGAACCGAGCAGCAGCGACGCGATCGATGATGAGAACATCACCGCACCAGCGGTGTCGAGCGTCTCGTCACGGCTCGGGGACGAGATTTCCCTCAGCCTCAGGTATGCCCAGGCAGTCGCGAAGATGCCAATCGGCACATTGATGAAGAAGATGAATCTCCAGCTTGCAAACGAAGTTATCACGCCCCCGAGCACCAGGCCCAGTATGCTGCCGCCGACGCCGGAAACCATGTTAGTGCCCAGCGCCAGACCCCTCTGATTCGACGGAAAGGCGTCAGTCAGCAGCGCGGCGGAATTTGACCACAACATGGCGGCGCCTACGGCCTGCAGAAGCCTGAATATTACGAGCTGAAGTCCTTCCGTAATCATCGCGTTGGGTATGATTATGCCTGAAAGACCTGCAAGAAGAGAACCTACGGTGAATACCACGAAACCGGCGTTGTATATTTTCACTCTGCCCTTGAGGTCTGCTAGTCTGCCGAAGAAAATCAGAAGAGTTGCGGTTATGAGCATGTAGCCCATAAGAGACCATATCACATAGACGAATGAGTCCGCGCTTGCGATAGCGTAGGCGGACGACCCCGGCGCGGAAGTTCCTCCATACGTGTGCCTCAGTACGCTCTGCAGTATGTATGGAAGTGAAATTATCACTATGCTCGTGTCTATCGCGGCCATCAGCATCGCAATTGTAGTGTTTGACAGGACGACCCACTTGTAGTTACCCGGCTTTCCATCCCCTGACATCAACTGCGCTCCATAAGACGATGCCATTTCATTCGGACTGGATATTTGAACTATTTGAATCTGCAGATGAGGGCGTGTTTGCCCCGACAGGAGCGGTCCTGAATTGCCTGACATATTGCGCCGGAGCTGCCTGTCTTGCGAAGTCTGTGCCGCAGGAAAGTCCTGAAACGAGGGAGGTAGCCCCGGGCAGATTCGAACTGCCGTCGCAAGATCCAGAATCTCGCATGATTGACCGCTACACTACGGGGCTAAACCGATGCGCACTACAATCGAAATAGTAAATAAAACTAATCCAGAAAAGCAGAGCAGCGATGTTTCCGCAGCTCTGTCAGAGCGGGGCCGCGGCAGGAGTCGTGGTCTGGAGTTCCTGAAGGAATATGAAGAATGGCTTATTCCCGGTGTCGCGTTATGGTTATGCATGGCAATGTACATATCCATGCTGAGAGGCGTAAATGTGGGCGGCAAAAAAGCAGAGATGGCCGCACTGGCGAAGATGTTCGAAGACATAGGCGCAACCAGTGTTGAAACATACATTCAGAGCGGAAATGTCGTGTTTGAAACTGAGCAGGGCAAACGTTCAATTGGAGCGGTAATCGAGAAGGCATTTGCAGCAAAATTCGGTTTCGCCACGACAGCAATCATCAGAACTGGCAGGGATTTGCGGAGGATTGTCGACAGTATGCCGTTCTCAGGCGTGGACACGGACCGACTGCACGTTACTTTTCTTTCGGAACCGCCTGCCAGTTTCCAGGATGCGGAAATGGACAGGGTGAAAAAAGGCGAAGAGGCATTTTCGACAGCGGGCACGGAGATTTACATATACTGTCCGTACGGCTATGGAAGGACGAAATTGAACAACGGTTTCATCGAAAGGAAGCTCAATGTTGCCGCGACGACGCGCAACTGGAAAACAGTAAATGCCCTCCTTTCAATGGCACGCGGGTGAAACAACCGAGGACAAAAAATCTGAAACCGCATTATAAATCATTTCGAATAGAATTTATATGGCCGCGGCCATATGCCGATTCATGTTGGACAGCGATGCAAATACGGCAAAAACGCTTACTCTTGTCGCGATAATATTGCAGGTTGTGTTCTTCGTCATAGGTATTCTTGCAATTGGGGCTTTTGCGGCGCTTATGACTACTGGCGTTACGACCTCCACCCCGACCGGCACAACAGTTTATACATCAGGCGTCGGGATAGGCATCTTTGGCCTTGTCTTTGGCGTCATTTTCCTCATAGGCCTGCTGTGGATACTGCTTGACTACTTCCTGGTATACAAGAAACTTGCTGAGGAGAGGGTCGAGGATGCCGAAACGCCTGCGCTGATACTGGGCATAATACAGCTGCTCTTCGGCGGCGTTATCACCGGCATACTGCTCATTGTCGCATATGTGAAGATAAAGGATTCCACGAGAAACAGGAGCCGCGGCGTGCCGCCTGTACAGCAGGGCCAGATGAACTGAAAGCAAACCAGGCAACCCTTTTCAACCGCATCCCCTGCTCGAGTTTCGTTACAGCGGCACGATTGATGGGTGTAACAACAGGCATATTACCCATATGCGTGCTAACCATACAGGATGATCACGGATATCGTCGAAATAGAGAAAACAGACGAGTCGAACATCATACTGGCGCAATCGCATTTCATAAAGACTGCGGAAGACGTGTACGAGGCGCTGATCACGTCGGCCCCTGGAATAAGATTCGGCATTGCGTTCAACGAAGCATCAGGACCGCGACTAATCAGGGTGGAAGGCAACGACGCCGCGCTCATGGATACTGCCGCAAAAAATGCCCTGAGAATAGGAGCGGGGCATCTGCTCGTGATACTGATTGAGAATGCTTTTCCGGTAAATGTCATGCATTCACTCAGGTCTGTGAGCGAAATAACCACAATTTTCTGTGCCACCGCAAACAGACTGAGAGTCGTTGTCTGCAGGGAAGGGGAGGCGACTGCCGTGCTCGGCGTGATGGACGGTGAATCACCGCTGGGACGCGAGAGCGAAAAGGACAGGGAAGACAGAAAGAAGTTCCTCAGGAAAATCGGTTACAAACTGTAACGCATCCGGCATCATTCCCGAAGGGCTCTGTGGTTTTGCGTTAGCTTTCCGGGTTTCAATCCGTCAGTGATCTCAGCAGCTTGTCTGAAACATTGCCGCCGGATATTATCAGGGCGATCGATTCATTTCCGCCGGCGATCAGCTCCGCCCTGTATTTCAGCAGCGCTGCGACGGTCGACGCGCTCGCGGGCTCCATGAGCAATCTGGAATTCTGCCACATCTCCTTTACGGCAGACAGTATCTCCCCGTCGCTTACCAGCAGCATTCTCCTGATGCGTCTTGCGAGAATTGCGACGTTCAGGCTCCCGGGAGTTGTGACAGATATTCCGTCCGCCACCGTCTCCGACGGAGAGGTGACCGGTCTGCCGGCTCTGAGCGACTCGTACATGGATTTTGATTTTTCCGACTGAGCGCCGATTACTTCCGTTCCTCCGATGCCGTCGTAGGAAAGTGCTATGCCCGAAATCAGTCCGCCGCCGCCGACAGGCGATATCACGTAATCGCAGTGTGCCTGTGTCTGAATTTCGAGGCCTGTTGTTCCCTGTCCGGAAATGATATACGGGTCGTCGAACGGTGGTATCATTGTCATGCCCCTGGTGTCACCCAGCCGCTTCGCTGTTACCATTCTCTCATCGGTGGTCAGGCCGCTCATTACAGTTTCCGCGCCAAGAGCGCGTATGAGTTTCAGTTTCGACTCGTTCACATTTTCAGGGAGCACTATTGCTGCCTTTTTCCCCATTGCTCTGGCCACGTATGCAACGGCGAGGCCGTGGTTTCCCGAGGATGCGGTCACGACGCTGTTTCCGGCGATGTTTGCCATCTTGTTGGAGGCACCCCTAATCTTGAAAGCATGCACCGGCTGAAACATCTCCATCTTCAGGTAAACATCTGCGTGCACTTTCCCCGAGAGATAATGGTCGTAGTAGAGCGGCGTCCTGATGCAGTGACGGTACACGACTTTCTCCGCCTCGAGGACATCCCCCCTTCCCACGTTCACTTCGGTTTCGCTCATTTTAACACTACCAGTCTGGACCGGCCGTTCTAATACCAATCTTCGGCATGGTGGCCGCTCTCCTCTTGTGGTTTCCTGCGGCCACCATGGAGAATATTCTGTCCACGATGTCGCGCCCGATGCCTGTACTGTCGACAATTTCCGGCGCGGACATGTGATTTTCCATGGAGAACAAAATTGTGTCAAGCAGCTCATACTTCAGGCCGAGTTCAGCCTCGTCTGTCTGTCCCTCCCACAGCCCCGCGCTGGGGCTCTTCTCCAGAAAGGCCGACGGCAGCTTCAGCTGCACGGCGAGCTGTCTCACCTCTGTCTTGTACAGATCACCGATGGGAAGAAAATCGACTGCGCCGTCACCGTATTTCGTGAAGTAGCCGGTGAGCAGTTCGCTTTTATTGCCAGTGCCGGCAACTCTCAGGCTGCCCATGTTTGCCGCCGCGTACAGAAATATCATCCTGACGCGTGCCTTGATGTTTCCCACCGTCTTTGCATCGGAGGCGCCGGAGGCAGCCGCAATCTGCGAGACATGGCCACCTATCGGAATCCTCCGCGTTTTCACACCGAGCAATGACGCGTATCCTGCGGCGTCCCTTTCATCGATGTCCGGGACATCTGTTGCAGGAAGAAGCAGCGCCTCCACCCTGTCGTTTCCCAGAGCATCGCAGCACAGCTTCATCACAAGAGCAGAATCTATCCCCCCGCTCAGACCGATGACTGCGCCGCGGGCGCCGCTTCCCTCTACGGTTTGCCTGATGAAGTCGATTATGGTGTCGTATGCATAATCCCTGAGGGATGGTGCGACACTCTCTCCGGCGTGAAGACCTGAGGAATGCGCTCGCGATTCTTTCACAAACCTGTGTAAGAAGGGAATGTATCTAAAATTGTCGCCTGCGGTGAGGGAAGCATTCATTTCGAGGTAGCTGCACGGTGGGCATTCCGGAGCCGCAGCGCGATGAGGAGGTAAAGCGGCATGGGGGCGCGAAGCGAAAGCGTTCATGCCGTTCTTTTCGATGAAAATAGGCAGTTTCATTAAATACGATTTCAAGATTACAATGCCCGGAGCCGAGGTGGCCCAGCCCGGTAAGGCGCGAGCCTGGAACATGTGCGACAGTCAGCTCGTGTCGCTCTGCGACTCGGGAGTTCAAATCTCCCCCTCGGCGCCGGACGACGTCCTGTCGAGTCTCCTCCTGAGTGTTTCTTCAGCCCCGGAGAAATCGCCCTCTATCAGCCTGAACGGCTGCCATCCTTCGAGCATTTTGCCGCCCAGCCTTTCGTAGAAGCCGATGGCCAGATTGTTCCATGAGAGAACCATCCATTCGACCCTTCCGCACTTCCGCCGCCGTGCAATGCCAATGAGCTTGAGAAAGAGCGAGGAACCGGCGCCCGAGCGTCTGTACTCCTCCCTGACAAATATATCTTCAATGAAAAGCGTGGGCTTCGCAAGAAATGTCGAATAAGTCATGAAGAAGACCGTATATCCTATAGCCTCCTTCCCGCTGTAGGCTATGAGAAGCTCAAACAGCTTCCTGCGCCCGAATGCATGCTCTCTGATTCTGCGGAGCTGCTCGTCGCCCGGAGGAGGCAATCGTTCGTACTCCGCGAGACTCCTGACAAGATCGGTGAAGGCAGTGCTGTCTTTCCTGGACCCCTTCCTGATCACTATCCTGCTGTTTTTCATGTTATGTTCTTCACAATCCCGCGTATTTGAAAATTAAACAATAGCCGAAGGCACTGCATCTGTCCGGCATTCAGCCGTAATGATACGCTATGCCTTTCCCGCCCTCCGGATATTTCCACTGAATTGCGCCCTTGCCTATGTGACGGCACACGATTACACAGGCGCCCAGTTCCATGCAACCTTCCGGGTTGTAGACCAGTTCTCCCGCTCCGTCGGTCTTGTACACTTTTGC
>JAKABN010000091.1 GCA_021796895.1 Thermoplasmata archaeon
CAATGGTAACGGCATGCTCGCCGTTTCTTGTGCCGAATCTGACAATCCATGCGGGATACATGACGAGCGTCCGAACAGTTATTGTCGTACTGATTCTTTCCGCAGATTGCCCGTCATTACGGAATGCAGACACCTCTGAATTCATCAGTTCTTCGACCCTCCTGTTAAGCTCTTCCGATCTGACTTTGACATGCAGTGACGGGAAAGCCATATCGTTTGAAATAGAAACATCTGTTCCGCTTATTTCCCTGGGCATGCCTATGTTCTGGACATCGTCGTATGCCGGAATCCGTAACTGTTTCTGCACATGAACCGGCAGCGCCTCGCCCGTCTTGCTCTCGGGACCTGATATCCAGCCGGCAGACTTTGCCGATACATTCCAGATTGGGAGGTAAACAGGAAAGACTTCCTTAAGCTCGATGTCCTTCGCAAATCTCTTTCCTCCAAATTTGGCTGTTAAGATACTCACGCCTCTCTCGACAGCCTCGTCAATACTGAGTTCAGATGAGTAGGTTAGCACCCAGGCACCAGAAGTATCTCTGGGGAGTCTGAACGCCGTTCCGCATGAGGAACAGCAAGTCATGAAGTCAAATTCATCAAAGAACACCGGCGATCCGCATTCGACACACCCGCTTTTCGATATCATGTCACTCATTCCTCCTGACAGAATAGTAAATCAGCGCAAGAACGGTAACCGCTATGGCCGCAACGGCGTAGAAATAACCGAAGTAGGCGACAACGCCTTCAGCACTTATTGCCGCAAAGCCGCCTGCTGCCAGAGGAATAGCACTCTTCCTTTCAATCTCGATGCTGAGATCTCCCGATACACGTCCCGTGCATGCATCTACGGTTACTGTATTGAGCTTCCCACGATACACATACTGCGTGAGCCAGAACGGATAAAAGATCAATTTTCTTGAAGAGGCGTCAACAGAAAGCAGCGAGCTGTATGATTCAGGTTCCGTCTGCGGCATCATGAAATCTGAAAGGTCTGTTTCAGGAGAGAGTTTTTTCAGCTCTGCGGATTTGGTGTCGATGATTCGTATGCCTGGCTGCATGGAAGGCACCGCGCTGGAAACGACCGTAATGGATTCACCGGTAATCGATTTGCCGAAAATATATAACGGAAAATGTCTCAATGTCATTTTTGCGAGCTCGATGTTCCTTGAAAACTCCTTCCCCCCCTTGATGCGCGATGACCATTCGTGAACCCTCTCGACGGCCTCGGTATCACTGAGTCTTGCCGCTGCATACTCCGGAACATGCGAACCGATTCCGTCGAACATGAATGCGGTTCCGCAGTGTTTGCATACTGCGCGGGTGTCGGCCGGCCTGTCCATTAACGGGGCGTCGCATGACGGGCATCTCAGTGAGCTCATGTAATTTCCTGCCTGCGTGCGTCCTCATCAATGCACATTGTATATTGTAAAAATGATTTCAAGAGCATCCCATCCTGTCAGACATATTGTCATACGATTATATGTAAATTTCTGAGCACAGAGCACACTTCATGGTGTTTGAATCTCCAGTCTTTGGAAGCAGGCAGGTGCAAACGTCTTCCTGCGGCCGCCTGAAAGGACAGCGCCCTTTCCGTCGCGTAGTTGTTTTACCAGCTGGCCGGGGATTGCAGGCAGGTTTCACCTGCAGACCATGTAGCAGTCACGGAACCACAGCATTCAGGTGAAATTCTGGGCACCGGATTTATCTTTGTAAAGGTTAGTCGGCGAAAGATGTTCTGCATAAACTAGTTGGACATCGGGAGTCGGAAGGTTGCAGTATCCTCGCCTGAGAAGAACATACAGAGTGTCTCGATCACCCGGAACACTGTGATGGGGTCGAAGATGTCGTCGGATCTCTCTATTTTCAAAGGACGAAATTGACATATCCAAAGTGGTGAGTTACTCAAGGATAATTGCAAATTCAAACAAATGTAACTCCCTTAAGCTTCTTCAGATCATTGTCACTGGTGTACAATTCCGCCGAATATCGGCGAGCTGTTGCATAAACAACAGCATCGGCCATATGAAGACCGTATTCCAGACTGAAATCAGCTGCCTCAAGCGAAATCGTCGGGTCGATTCCCACCACTCTGGTCTGACTGAGCGCTGCTACCGCTTCCAATGCGGTCTCCTCACCCATTGCTCTCTTGATTTTCCTGTACACTTCGTAAAATACGACGACAGAGGTTATCAGTTCATCTTGGCCCGCACCGTCGATTATTCTGTTGTAGCGCGAAGATTTTGGCCCGCTGGTGAGTCTTTCCATCCAGCCGCTGCTGTCAATGGAGATCATTCTCTATCAGTCTCATCCCTGATATCGGTAAGATCCATCCCTTTTATCATGCCTTTTGTCATGCCCATTGCCCTTACGGGCACATACTGCAGTATACCGTGCTTCGCTATGACCGCCATTCTATCGCCCGGCCTGATGTTCGCCTCCTGACGCAGTTTCTCAGGTATGACGACCTGATACTTCCTGGATACTTTTACGGTTTCCATCGAAAACACTGGCGTTCAACAGTACAGGCATCTATATATTTCAGTCTATCTGGCCAAAAAAAAGAGGCAATCCCTTTCGTCAGAAAGGAGTCACTTTCCAGAGCAATACGCCGACTTTAGCAAGCGGCAAACAAATTGTCACAAGAAACTGAGAATAAAACAGAGCATATCTGATGCAGTTCCGTCTGCGCTTGCTGTGACGGGGGTGACGGCGTTTTCCCACATTGACATTTGCATGACAAGTTTGAAAAGATGCCGTTCGGTACATACCTGGCAGTCAGAAGCGATCGGAGAGGGAACACATCTTGTCCGGCGGCATCAATTTCTACAGGCTCAGGCTCCCTGACAAAGTTGAATTCACTCCGGCCGAGTTCATCGCAAGGGTGGCCTCGGCAAGAGTGCCGTTCCGGTTTATGCTGGAAAAGAGCGGATTGTCTGGACTGGAAGTGGTAGTCTCCTCAGACATTGAAATGAAGGACATACTCGAACATGCCGTTGCCAGCAGCGAATACAACTGCGAAGTAACTGAGCTGGATGTGTTCAGATCTGACAACTATCCCACAGGAACTGTCCTTAGGAAACCGGACGCGGTTGCCCTGTTAAGAATAGCGGATGTCGTCCAATCCACCTTCCTCTCACTGCGGGGGCATGAGAAATTGAGGCTGACTGTCGATGTGGTTCCAGCGTTCAGTCTGCTTGCCAGGAAGAGAGCGCGCCACGAAGCATATATTGCGTTCACAATCCTGTTCTCAGGTTCGCCAGAGAGGCTCAGGTCTCTGTTTCCTCCTGCCATGGAGAGAAAGTTTTTCAGAATCCATAAGTCGTGGAAGGTCAAGCCGCTCTACATGCGATGTGATCTGGGTTTCATCGACAGCCTGATTCCGTTGTTCGATGATCTTCCGGAGCGTGATACCCGCATAGGCAGGAGGCATGCAGCGGCGACAGGCAGGACTGCGATCAGGGGTCTGAATTCCGTCTCCCCCTCCGGCGTCACTCCCTTCAGGGCCGAAGAGTCGTTACTGACGGGCAACACGCTTATCTACGGAGCAACACGCACGGGAAAGACGTCGATGCTTGTGGCGCTTATCTCCAGCCTGGTTCGGCAGAACAGGAGCGTCTGTCTGATTGATCCTCACGGAGATCTGTCCGTCAAAGCACTCGCTGCCTGCCCGGACAATTTTGATATTTCACGCATACTGTATGTCGATCCTGCAAGATCGCCCGTGGGCCTCAATCCGTTCGAAATACTCAGGATGCACGGCAGCGCGGTGAAGATGTCCTCGCTCATTTCAGAATGCATAGGGCACGTGGTGAAAATCGCCTTCGGACATATTTACTGGGGACCGAGGATGGAGTACCTGCTCAAGGGCATGCTGAAGCCTTTGTCAGAGACCGAAGGCACAAATTTTGCGGACATCATGGAACTGATGAACAACCCCTTCGCCACTAGGATGCTGCTGGAGACCGTTAAGGACGAGTCATCCAGAAACTTTCTGTCAGCGGAGATGTCGAAGACCAAGGACGACTGGTGGATGTCCATAAAGGACAAGATTGGCAGGATCATACTGGACGAGTGCACAAGAAAAATACTGTGCAGGAGAAGGGGAAACGTAGATATGGCACATCTGCTCGCAGACGGCAAGAGCCTTTTCGCAGACGTCGACATGAACACTGTCGGGCGCGAGAATTCGGTGCTCATCGGTTCGATAATCATGTCCATGTTCTGGGTCGTTGCGTCGGCCATGAAGACTGGTGCGACCATAGTCGTGGACGAGGCCCAGCTCTACCCGCCGGAGATTATACAGGAGATAGCCTCCCAGGGAAGGAAGTTCAACGTGAACATAATTTTTGCGAGCCAGAGTCCATCCTACTTCAGCAGGGAGTTTCTCGGTGCGGCGGGCTCCAACTTCAGTAACAGGATCGTGATGAGGCTTGGCGGAACGGATGCGCAGATTGCCCAGACCCTAATAGGTGGTGTCGAAGCAGACGAAATCACAGCACTGCAGCCGATGCATGCCCTCGCCAACATTTCTGGCGAGGTCTCGCTTGTTTCAGTCGATCCCGCATGTGAAAACGATGAGCTTCGTGACAGGGTGATCGGCATGACAGTTGAGGCGTATCCGCCGGCGGACGACGCCCTTCCCTCTCCATTCGCCTCAATAGAGGGCCAGCTCTTCGATGTCCTTCAGATTGTTCATATGGCGGAAATACGAGGAACCCGCTCCCTGATCACGCTGCAGGAGGAAGGGGCGCTACAGATGTTCCCGTACCGCGTCAATGAGCTGTACGCCGTGCTCAACACCGCCAAGTCGATGGGTTTAGTTCAGAAATCACGCCTTTCATTGACCCAAAGCGGAAGGCGGGAATTCAAGAGGCTTCAGGGCGGCATGTTTGCGGGAAACGAGGAGCACCGTGACGGCGTAATAGGATCGAAGGAGGCGCTGGAGACCATGGGATTGCTCACGTACATACCGAGACAGAGATTCGGAGAGGAGCGCCCGGACCTGCTGGCCAAACTGGCAGGAGGCATTGTTTCCATGCTTTTCTACTTCGAGATGGAGGTGACGACAAAATACCATCTGGTGGAGAGAAGGAAGAAGGTGGCGAGAGCGGAAAAAGACGGCGCCATACCGGTGTTCGTCTTCACAGAGGAGGAGCCGGTCCTGTCTGCGCTGAAAAAGGGTGAGTTCCCCACCTCGCTGTTCCTTCACCTGAAGGACGGGCACCTGCGCGCGTTCAGTGGTTCAGGGTGGGTGCAGCTGGCCAAGGCGAAGGACATCGTCGAAATGGCAACGGCGCTCGGGACGCGAGTGAGAGAGAAGACATCCTGAATATCAGGGTGCAAGTGTGCTCCATGTTCCCTGCATCAGCGACGGAACAGGGACAGAAATCAGCGTAGCCGGTGAAAGCAGCGGAAGAGCGGCATGCCTGGGAATTGCCGTCCCGGGGTCGCCGGCAGCAAGCGCGACGTCGATCGCGGCGTATATCGCCGCCGTAAGCAGAACGGGAAAAATCCGGAATATCATAAGGCCCTGAACCGTTTCGTCTGCGATTTAATATTGCGCCGTCCCCCGGACGCTGACGTTCTGAGGGCTTTAACCGCTGAGGCTGCGTGAGGCCACACGCGGAAGGCGATTGAGACGCTCATCCGCTCAGGCACGAATTCTTTGGATACCATACAAGATTGGAAAAGCAGGAAGTTTAGCCCGGATAGTTCTGATCCTCCCATTCCAGCGTAACTTTTATCGTTTCAGGCATGAGCATTCCCGCCTTCTCCATTTCTCTGACAAACAATTGAAGTATTGCTTCATAGTCAAAATGTTTCACGCCCCCTTCAGGCGATCCGGTCCTGTATGTTGCATATCTTGTTGTCGGAGGAAACTTTGCATGCCTCATTTCAAATTCCATCCTGCCCATTTCAACACCACTTTTCTCTGATGGTCATGCAAACGCGGTATATTCAATTAATTGCTGAGAAAATGAAGCTGCTTTTATGATTTCGGTCTTCAAGAAACTGATTTCCTTATACGAGACCCTGACATCCTCCCACCGCCAAAGCGTGTGGCCCTGCGTTCGCGATTCGGTCAATACCGGCGAGTCAAGGGAAATTTGAAAATATCACCGCTTCGCAGAAAAGGAGTAACTGTCGCCAAAACCCTTCCACCACCACTCGTTGTCGAGATACCATTCGACTGTCGCTTTCAATGCATCATTCAGCCGCATTGAGGGTTTCCAGCCGAGCTCCTTCCTGAGTTTTGAATCATCGAGAGCATATCTGCGATCGTGACCCGGCCTATCCCCGATGTAATCGATTCTGTCCTGACCGAGGTTCATTATTGAGAGTATTTTTCTGGTCAGTTCTATGTTGGACAGTTCGTTTCTGCCGGAAACCACATACGTGCTTCCTGACTTCCCCCTGCCTACAATCGCATCCAGCGCGGAGCAGTGATCGACAACGTAAATCCAGTCTCTGACGTTCAGTCCGTCGCCATAGACAGGCACATTTTTCCCGGATTTGAGGAGGGTGACGAAGCGTGGTATTATTTTTTCCGGATGCTGAAACGGACCGAAATTGTTTCCACAGTTTGATACAGTTATGGTCATGCCGTATGTTTCTCCGTATGACCTGACAAGATGGTCGGAGGCGGCCTTGCTCGCTGCATAGGGACTCCTCGGGTTGTACCGCGTCCGTTCGCTGAACTTCCTGACGGAATCGAGTGACAGAGTGCCGAATACCTCATCCGTCGAGACATGATGAAACCGCCGGACATCCAGGCGGCGCGCCTCCTCCAGAAGGGTGAAAGTTCCCAGAACGTTTGTCCTTACGAATTCGTCCGGTCTATCGATGGATCTGTCCACGTGGGACTCAGCCGCGAGATGTATGACGGTGTCGGCACCACGCATCGCGTTGAGTACATCGTCGCTGATACAGATGTCTCCCCTCACGAAATCAATTCTTCCGTCGTCAATCAGCGGGCGGATTGATTCCAGATGACCCGCATATGTAAGCTTGTCCAGGCAGACGACGCGATCCTCCGGATGCTTTTCGCACCAGTAATGAAGCAGATTCGAGCCTATGAAACCAGCGCCGCCGGTAATCAGTATGCGCATTAATCCGGGTAATTGACTACGACATAATTATAATATCGAGCGGGAAGACCCACTTCTCAACTTGTTGGGGGGATGAAAGCGAGCTGCTGGTATCAAATATGCTCGAAACTATTGCAGATGTGCGATTTCCAGTGTATCAGACATACAGGTACCGCCGCTACCCCTTCCGCGACCAGGAACGTGAACTCATGCGGCAACTCGACGAGCTGAAGTTCCTGTGGAACTGTGCGCTGGAGCAGCGACAGTGTCTGTGGAAGGCAAAAGGAGTTTCAGCAACATATGCAGACCAGGCATCATCGCTTGTCACGTGGAAAGCAAACGACAGTAAAGGCATCGCCCGTGTCTTCTCCCAGACATCGCAGGAATGCCTGCAGCGCCTCAACATCGCATTCAGGGCATTTTTCCGGCACCATGCCGGGTATCCGCGTTTCAAAAGACAGTGTACATCCATGACATACCCGCAGCCCGGTAACGGCGCTGCTGCCGTCACCGCCGGAAGAAACGGAACGAAGCGCCTGCATCTCTCAAAGATAGGAGAACTGCCGATAGAGATGCACAGACCGCTTCCCGGCGGGAGCGTCAGGACATGTACAGTGAAACGTGAAGGTGACAGGTGGTATGCGGTACTCACTGTCGAGGTGCCCGATGCGCATACAC
>JAKABN010000092.1 GCA_021796895.1 Thermoplasmata archaeon
AGGTATCGAAGTTCCATGCGGTGATGGAGGAATGGCTCGGAAACCTCAGGACCGATGCACTGTCGACGGGGCTCAGGACATGTTTCAGGATTGAGCAGCCTGATCCGAAGGACATCCAGGAAGGCATGGAACTCAGATGGAAGCTTATTTTTCAGATGCAGGCAAGAGAGGATCCCAGCCTGGTGATTCCAGCCCGGAAGGTCTGGGATTCGAGAGACGAAACAATGAGCTACCTCGGGAACAGATTCAGGGGAAACATACAGGGGGCTTTTCTGGAAGACCTGGGAAGGGCATCGAATCTGTCCCCGGAGATTGAGAATGGCCTGGAGAAGCCGGAGCCGGCATCGGTGGAGCTGAGCACAGATGAGGCATACAACTTTCTGAAGGATCGGGCACCACTTCTCGAGCAGAGCGGTTTCGGAATAATGGCTCCCCCGTGGTGGAAAAAGCCCGAAGAACTGCTCGGAATCAGGCTTAAAGTCCGGCCGGTGAAAGGAGCGCAGTCATCCTCAACCGGTTTATTCGGCATATCGTCCCTTGCTGACTTTGACTGGTCCTTTTCGCTCGGAAATGATTCCCTGACAGCAGATGAGGTAGAGAAGCTCATGGAACTGAAGGTGCCGCTTGTCAGCATCAGGGGAAAATGGGTTGGGGTAAGGAAGGAGGACATCCAGAAGGCTCTGGTATTCTTCCGGAAACTGCTGGCTCCCGGGTTTGCCGCAGTGGAACGACATTACGTGCTCTCCCATTGAAGGCATATCGACCTCCACACCGCACACCGAGCACAGTCCCTGCTTCCATTCATCCTTCTGGGCATCGGCCATATGCGGGTTACCGGCTGGATTGCTGAGGGTGGATTTCAGTCTGAAATGCATTAATTTCTGTTCGAGCTCGAGATCGTCCGTTCTTTTCAGGGCCTCGAACGCGGCAGAGAGCGCCGATTCGTCATTCGGCTCTGCGAGTTCCATGCCGGCGAGAGCTATTATTTCACTTTCGTCCGACTTGCTTACTATTTCGGACATCAGCGGTATCGGACCTTCCCGGGTGTCACCCGGATGTATCATTTCCGCGATCCTTGATACTATCAGTTTCTTCAGTTGTGATGACAGTTCGGGGTTTTCCGGACCGGCGTCCCCGAAAAGATATTCCCTCAACACACGCAGTGCGGCATCGCCCGTTCCGGCAAGATGGTAACTGCACCCGGAGCGCACAATGTCGTCATTGCTGAGCAGTCCGTCCACGAGTGCCCTGATTGCAGCTTCGCTTCCAATGCGCCCGAGTATCATGGGCATCAGGATGTCGCCCTGCACTTCCGCAATCATGACCATGTACAGATATGGAATGCAGGCATCGCCCTTCTCGACAAGCAGATGCATCTCTTCTTCTGCGACTGAAGACATCACGTTTTCGAAGTCATACCGGTTCTTCACGCTCCAGCCGAAATCCCGCGACGCAGACCGAATTCTCGCGATGCATGCGATTATGACATGCTCTTCCGTCGCGTCGGACACGCGACTTTCGGAGTATTCTTCGAGTCTGTCAATCTGCCACTTCACAAGCTCAAATTTACCGGTGCCGCATGTTCTGTCCCACAGCATGCCGGTGCCGCCGCCTCTTTCCCTGCGCCTCTCGACGATGAGGCACTGACCGCACAGCTCCCGTGCTCGTTTGAAATCACCTTTCCTCATGGAGTCGCGGATGGCATCGAGCTTCAACGGAAGGTCGGCGGGATGATCTCTCAATATCTTGTTTCTGACCTCTTCCGCACGCTCAAACTCTCCTGCCAGTCCTAATTTATCCATCTTGTGGATGTCCACAAGATATCTTTTCTCTTCATCCGTCAGAGAAGAAGCGTCGCCAATGCCAACGGGAAACAGTGAACACCATGCCCCCAATCTCGACCGCACTGTGCACTTCCATGAGGTGGTTGTCGTATCCGTCTTTCCTGACGTTTTCTCTGCACAGTTTGCAGTTTCTGACCTTCTTAGACATGCGGCTACGTCGTTCCCGTCTTCCTGAAAGCTTTCAATGCTTAAAAACAGGCGCCTTAGTGTCCGATGCGTACCGGTTCCGTCCGATTCGTGTATGATTGAGCGGAAGCACGTGGCGCCTGATTTCGCAAGACTTATGGAGACTCACTTTGCAGGAAAGATAGTACCATCGGCCAGCCAACAATGGCAGAGGTGCCCGAGGAGCTGCGCCACGCTTAAGTACGACGGACGTTATTGAAAGGCAGCAGAACAGCCAGCACTGCCCGGGTTCCCGGGCAGAATAGTCTGTATGCATTGCAGCATAAGGAAGTGCGTCAAACCATGATAATGATAAAGGGATGGGAGGTCAACACCCTGGAAGCAAAACGATTCTCACAGGTAGGCGAGAAGCTGGCCAACATCCGCATCGACCACAACAGCACGGTCACATCCATGGCTGTTGTCACACAGGGCGACATAGCAATCGATTTCAGATTCACGGCGAACTACACCGGACTGGGCTTCATAAAAGTGGACGGGAGGATAGTCGTTTCTGACGACGCATCCGTGCCGGATGCCATTGTGAAGGAATGGAAGAAAACAGGCAACATGCCGCCGGATTTTGCAAATATGGTGCACAATGCAGTCATGTCAAACTGCATCCCCACCGCCCTGCTGGTCTCACGCGACCTTCAGCTGCCTCCGCCTGTTCCTCTGCCGCATGTGGATGTTACGCAGCAGAAACCTTCTCCGAACCAGTCGGCGAAAGGCATGGAAGTGGCATGACTGCGGTGCAATTCACTTTATATGTCCGAGAGTGAAGGAACCTATAACCAGGGAACGTTTGCTCGCCGTGTACTTGATCCTGTCACGGGTCTGTGTTTCACATATGCCCTGTATCGACAGGAAATTACTCTGGCCGTCCGTCATGAACTCCATTACGCCGTCCATGACCGAACTGATTATCTGGACGTCCTGTTCCCCGATGATTCCTTTCTCGATGCTGTACATCGCGACGCACTTGTCTTTTTTCCTTTTTGCGACGAAGGGCCTGAGGAGCCTGAATATGCTGCGTATGTCGTAACTGGCACTCAGACTTGAAATAGATCTGAAAATCAGCCTGTAACTCTTCTTTTCCACTATATCCTGAAGCGATTTTACTCTTTGCTCCACAAGTGTGTTTATTGTCTCCAGATCGGCGCTGTTTTCCAGATAAGCGGCGTTCTCAAACACAGCGGAATCGCCGATACCCCTTGAATACGCGTCGACGTAGAATACGAGACCGAGTTTTTCATACTCCTCATATCCGTTGAGAACGTTGCTCATCTCTTCGCGTATCTCGGGAATCGTTTTGTCAGTCGTGACCCAGATTAGGGGGACACCTTTCTTCAGCCCCTCGGCGGCAAACGAGTTCATCGCCACTTCCTTGCCCACAAATGAGGGTCCGAAAATTATTACCTGTGAGCCGGCAGGTATTCCGCCCAGCAGCAGGTCGTCCAGTCTTGATGTACCGCTCTTCACCCTGTCCTGTTTGATTTCGGCAATAGCCGATTCCTCAAAGGCGATAATCTCCTTGCCGATAAGCGCATTCTCCCTCTGTTTGATTTCGCTCTCCTTCTGAGCAATGTATCTCTCTGTCGCTTTGAGTTTTTCCTCCTTCTGGGATATCTGTTCCTGCAGCGATTCAAGTGATTTCTTGAGTTCAAGCTCTTTGATGGAGCCGAGCTGCTGTTTCTTGAACTCTATCTGCCTCAGTTCCTCCCTGATAACCTCTTCTCTGTGCTGCAGATCCACTTCATGCTTGTTGAACTCCTCCTCTTTGAACCTCAGCTTCGCGTCGAATTCCTTCAATCTCTCGTCTTTGAATTTGAGCTCGTTGCGATACTCCTCTATTGTCTTTTCTCTGTCCCTGAGTCTGGCTTCCAGTTCAACCTGGAGCTTGACGAGTTCAGTCACCCTTATTTCGGCTTCTCCGGCGCCCATTACGGTAACGGACTCCATGGCCTTGACCTCGCTGCCAAGCATGATTATCTTCGACTCTGCTTCAGCGAGTTTCCTGCGCAGTTCCTGCTCTGCCGTGCCTGAGCCGGCTTCTGCAGGATATGCGGCCTGTGACTGGCCTTCCGTTTCAGTAGCGACGGCCTCTGGAACCTCTTCGACGGTGGTGTCGTCGAAAGGATTCATGAGCTCGTCACCGCTGTCCGAAAGCCATCTGACTATTGACTTCAGTTCTGAATTATTCTCCTCGGGCGTACCGAACTGATCCATAGCGTCAAAATCAACATCTTCAACTTCATCGGTTGCAGCCGGGACACTGTCCTCATTAAAACTGCTGACATTTGTTGAAAGCTGGCCACAGAGGGCACATCTCTCGTCTTCATCGAGATTGCCTCCGCAGAGCCTGCACTTCGTCTGCTGCGTCGTCCTGTCGTCACCATTCAAACGGTTGCCCCGACGCCTTAATACCTGCGGTGTTTGTATATAACCATTGCCAGCAAAATTTCAATGACGGTGTCATTCAGGCTACTTTGACTTCATGTTTACTATGCTCTTTGGCAAAGAGAACTCTTTTACAGACAGCTGGGTTGCGGTTCGCCAGTAGACTGTAGGATAGACGAGCTTCTTCATTGTCGCCGCCCGCTTCCTGTTCTCTATGACAGCCTGGAATATCTCCCTTATAACATCCTCGATTTTCTTCTCTCTCCTGAAGCCAAGGGAAGGCAGTATACGATGCTCCACCTCGTACACGTGTTCTTCCCTCTCGACTCTGGGATTCTCCACATATTCAAATTCAGCCTCAATGCCAAATTCCCTTCCGATTGCCTGCACCTTCTCCGCAAGCTGAAGCGTATCGAATATCTCGTCGATCTGATTGACAACACGGTTGGCCCCATTCTCCGGCGGATTGTCATGCAGCAGCGTCAGGCAGTTTACGCTGTCATATAGCGAGAGGAAGCCGCGTGTCTGTTTTCCCTTTCCATAAATCAGCAGCTTGTTGAGAAGAACTGCCTGGACGACATACTTGTTAATGACAGTGCCCCAGATGGAGTCAAAGTCGAATCTCGTAGCCAGCGCACCGTTTGTTATTTCATCTATTCTGGTTCCGTAGACGACGCCCTGCATAACGTCGGTGGCACGCATGTCGTATATCCTGTTTGCGAATGCAACATTATATGTGTCAAATATCTTGCTAAGGTGGTACCAGCTCTGGCCCGTCCTGGGAAACATGACTTTTGCCTTCTTCCCCTTCCTTTCCACCTCAAGATCGCCTTCTGCAATCTCTATGCCTGGCGTTCCGTATTCTCCCATGCTGCCCATCTTCAGCAGATGCGCATCCGGAACATGCCTGACCATTGAAAACACTATGTTCAGATTTGTCGCAATGTTGTTCAGTTCCGTGTAAAGCACGTGCTCCTGGTCAACCATGCTGAAGGGAGCCGATCTCTGCTGTGCGAGGTGAACGACTGTTTCCGGCTTGTACTTTGCAATTACCTTATCCACGGATTTCGGATCTCTGGCATCAGCCTCAATGAATGTGAGATTGTTCCTTCCCGTCGCCTTTCCGTATGCGGCAAGTCTTTCCTTCATCGACTTTATCGGAACAAGCGTGTCAGACTTCACTGATTTGACGAGTCGCCTGGTGCAGAGGTTGTCAACGAGGATTATTTTGTCATTCCTTGTATTTCCCAGATGAATCGCCAGTGGCCATCCGATGTAGCCGTCCGCTCCAAATATAACTGTGCTGCCCATAACATTCACCCAACTGGAATACATGCTGACAAAATTGTTGCACTAATAAATCTTTCGTAAACGATCTCAGGCGCACTTGCGATGCATGAGAGACGTTTCTGGCATCCACGCCAGTCATGCAGGATCCGGCAAACGGTGATTTTGATCGTATATGGTTTCACGCTTTTGAATGTAAATTCCCATGCGTCAATATCCACAAACTGTCTGATTGGGCAGATATGTGGATGCCAGCTTCTGTCCCGTTCGAAAGTTACTATGCGAAAATACCCGGGAGCAAATGATGCCGGGGGAAAATCATTACAAACTCCAGGAATCGCTCTCTTTATAGTTCGCGCGGCGTTTACCATGTTAGCAGGTGAGACGCTGTCATCACAAATCGAAGACGAAGTTCAAAATGAGATTGAGGAGGCCGTAAGCGTTCACAGATCTCTCCTTTCCATCAGCAAAGAGATAGCCGCTGCCGGCAATCTTCTGGCTGAGACTTACGGACGGAGCGGGAAGATGGTAATTTTCGGAAACGGAGGCAGTGCTGCGGATGCGCAGCACATTGCCGGAGAGCTGGTCGGCAGATTCAAAAAAGAGCGCAAGGCGATTGATGCAACTGCGCTTTCAACAAATACGTCTATATTGACGGCAATCGCAAATGACTATTCGTTTGAAGAAGTATTTGCCAGACAGGTAGAGGCTGTATGCAGACCGGTGGACCTTGTAATCGGGATATCAACAAGCGGCAGATCAAAGAATGTGATTGAAGCATTGAAGATGGCGAAGAGCATAGGATGCATAACAGTGGGATTCACCGGCGAAACCGGCTTTCCTCCCGGAACCACAGATCTGGACATCAGGGTGCCGTCAAAAAACACACAGAGAATACAGGAGTGCCACATACTCATCGGCCACGTCCTGTCTGGCATAGTCGAAGCATCTCTCTATTAAGCGGGCTCACGGAGTGCGTGCGAAACGACGATCCAAATGTAAAATTATGCAGTTCTGACATGGCTTGTCTCCGATTGGTTTGCCGTATGACGTCCGGACAAAATTCGCCGGACGCACACATTCGAGCACGGCAAAAGATAATAATGCCACGTGCTGTTTAATGTAGCGAGGAGCGGGCATAGGGCGGTGCAGGTTTGAATAAAGGAGAAAAGAGGGTACACATAAAGATAGACAGGGGAAGCAAGCTGACCCTCAAGGACGTGCTGAGAAAGATAAAGGAGATTCAGACGGCCAACCCGGATCTTGATGTATTTTTTGACGGCGACGAGTATGCCATCTGCAGCAGACCCGCAAAAAAGGGAACCGCTGTCTCACAGGCCAGGAGCAAGGCACATAAGTGATTGTCGAGCGCCCACGCTCACATCAAAACTGCACAATGCCAGTTAGTCCGGCTTGCTGATTCACGGACTCGTAGAATTTGGACAAGCCGCTGGAAAAATCGACCTGCGGCTTGCCGGAAAGTGGTGTTTATGCTTCTTGGTCTGTGGCTTCTTGAAATCCGGTTTCAGCTTCGGTCATCACCGGGTTCACGACAGAGTCCACCGACTGGATATATTTTTCGACAAATGCCTGAAGCACCCTCTGGAACGGAGCAAGCGAGTTTGACTTCACATAGTTGGGATATGTGTGCTCTATCCATTCCTTCTGGTTGTATGTGAGCTTCACGACATACTCCTGTCCGCCTGGGTTACCGCGTTTCAGCTTTGGAGGCTCGTTTGCGAGCAACGACGCAATCCTCTCAAGCGTTTCATCTGTCTGTGCTTCGATGCTCTCCGAAGGCAATGACGCTGCACTTGCGAGTTCCCTCACTATTTCTTCCTCGGCGGCAAGTATCTGCTCCGGGGTTGATGCAGAAGGCACCGCAACGGCACCGACCGACACGTCAGCAACGCTGTTCTTCGTTCTCCGACCAAACACACTCTTCAATCTTTCAAACATTTTCTCCCATCCTTTCTATTTCTGCCTTTTCTGGCGGATACAGAAATCTGCCGATTCCCAATTCCAGCAC
>JAKABN010000006.1 GCA_021796895.1 Thermoplasmata archaeon
GGGAGGAATCGCACCTGCAGGATAAACGGGCACCAGTCTTCCGCAGACAGAGACTTCTGACTTCACTGAAACTGAATTTGACACTCCGGCAGCAACGGTGAAGCCGTCGCCCGAGCAGAGAGAAATGGCGCTGCCCAGCCTCCCGTTGATCCCGAAAATTATGACTTCAGTACGTTTCATAAGCGATCTCCCTGATTATATCGTGGTTAAGAAGCCTTTCTCCTACATCTACATGGAAAAAGTCCTCTATGCGTTCAAAAAGTTCAGGATGTTTCGCGTGCTGTTCCCGCGCAAGCTGCAGCAGCGAAGCCCCGGCATTAGGGCCAAGTTTCCCTAGTGGTTGTCTGCAAGGACCGGATGGCATTCCAATGAGGCGCATGAGGCTTTTTACGGGCACCGGATTACGCGATTTAAGAGTCACTGCTCCATATCTGGTGCTTTCTGTGGATCTCACTGTCACCGTATCAAACCACGGGGTAAGCATTTCTCTCAGCTTTTCAGCCCTCGCCGAATTTCCTTCACGCAATGAACTCACCATCTCAGTGACCTCGCGCGGAAACAGATTCGAAATGACAGATATGGCACCATCAGCCGCAATGCTGCGATCAGTCATTGCTCCATATGTAAGAGCATCGTCGCCGGACATTATTGACATATCGCTGCCGCAGTATTTTCTGACTGCACTCATGTTCTCGAGACTTCCTGTGGCCTCCTTGACAGCTGTAACACCCGGGAAGGTGGAATGAAGAATGGCCAGATCCTGCGGCAGCAGCTGCGTCCCAGTTCTTCCCGGTATCACGTACGGAATGATCGATACTTCTGGGAGGGAGCGGCACAAAGGCTCAACGTACTCCTTACGAATTTCAAGAGAACTCGGCGCGTTGTAATATGGGTCAACCAGGAGCAGCGATTTGAAACCCATTTTTGCAGCAACAGTCGACAGCTCCATGGCTTCCGCAGTACTGTTCTTCCCTGTGCTTGCGACAGCGACGGCACCGCCCCTAGAGCAGGCACCAATACATTGCTCAAGAACTTCCCAGTACTCGGCTGCAGAGAGCGCCGATGCCTCGCCGGTTGTGCCTGCAGCGACAATTCCGGCCACACCTGATTCGAGCTGAAATGTCAGCAAGTCAGAAAGACCGTCATTGTCGAGCGAACCGTGCCTGTCAAATGGAGTGACGGTGGCTGTAAACACACCCCTGATTTCATTCATTGAAGGCGCCTAAACTGGTTCCATATTTAAATATTACGATAACATCAGATTCTTATCTAAATTCGTATAAAATGATAATATTATGATGAACATGCGATCATATAACCATTATTCCTCAGAGAGATTTGTGCGGACCACCACAGGCACTGTCCGGACAGAAAATTTGCCGATATTGCACTTCTGATTCTAAGGAAAACATCTCAAGAAAGTATATATGAGAGGACCAGTGTCTGAAGTCATTACAGGTGCCCGTGAATGATGAAGATGCATGGCATCCGAATGAGGTATTGAAATGACAAAACCGATATATGTGAGGTTCGAGGTTCCGTCAGAACTCTCGGAGAAAGTTTACCAGATTGTAGAGCTTTCCCGCGAGGGCGGGAAACTGAGGAAAGGCACAAACGAAGTGACCAAGGTTATTGAACGAGGCGAAACGAGTCTTATCGTTATGGCAGAGGATGTTGATCCGCCTGAGATACTCGCACATCTTCCGCTTCTCTGCGAAGAGAAGAACATTCCCTATGCCTATGTTCCCAAGAAAACAGAGCTGGGCACTGCAGCGGGTCTGGACAAGCCTACTGCATCCGTGGCAGTGGTGGATGCCGGAAGGGCAAAACAGATGATGGACGGCGTGCTAGAAGAACTGCGGAAGCTGAAGAAGTAGGTGATGGCGATTGCCAGACGACAGCATTCCTGCAGAAGTTGTTGAAATTATAGGACGCACGGGGATGACGGGCGAAGCGACGCAGGTTAAGGTCAGGGTCCTCGACGGCAAGGACAAAGGCAGGATCATAACACGAAACGTCATGGGACCCCTGCGCGTCGGTGATATTCTGATGCTTCGTGAAACAGCTAGGGAAGCAAGGAAGCTGTCCATCAGGTGAGAGGTGTTTCAAGATGGTAGAGAGAAGAAACTGCAATTTTTGCGGAAACAGTATCGAACCGGGGACGGGCAGGATGTACATCAAAGTAGACGGTTCGGTATTTTATTTCGACAGGCACAAATGTTTCGTCAACTTGGTGGAATTGAAACGCGTGCCCAGAGATACACGGTGGTCTTCGCTGAGTTCGAGCGCTTCGAAATGGAAGGACAGGGCGAAGAAGAGCAGGCCGGCAGTTGCGCGAAAATACGTGCCCAAGGACCTGGCTGCAAGGCTTAAGAGAGAGGAGCAGAGACGACAGGCGGATGAAGCACCGGAAAAGCAGCAGGATGAAACGGCAGAGACCCCGGCAGATGAGACAGAATCTCCTCCGCCAGAGGGAGAGGAACTGAAAGCGGAACAGTGATGTTCAATGGAAAGAACCTTTGTCATGGTAAAGCCTGACGGAGTCCAGAGAGCGCTTATCGGGAATATTGTGTCCAGACTCGAACGGAAAGGACTGAAAGTCATTGCCATGAAGATATACAGGATTCCCAGAGACATTGCCGAACGGTTTTATGCAGAACACAAGGGGAAACAGTTTTACGATGGTCTGATCAACTACATCACTTCCGGTCCGGCCGTCTGCATGGTATGGGAAGGTCATGAAGCGGTATCGGTTGTCCGCGCGATCATGGGAAAAACAAATCCAGCCGAGGCTCAGCCGGGAACCGTCAGGGGTGACTTCGCACTTCACCCCGGCAGAAATGCTATTCATGGTTCTGACTCACAGGCCTCAGCCAAAAGAGAAATAAACCTATTATTCAATGATTACGAGCTCATAGACTACAGAAGGATAGATGCCGAGTGGTTAGTAGAATGAGGGTCCACAATGTCTGTCAGACAGCCTATCGTGACTGTAATGGGTCACGTAGATCACGGAAAAACGACAATACTTGACAGCATCAGGGGAAGCTACGTAGCTGCGGGAGAATCCGGTGGGATAACTCAGGGCATCGGTGCGACTGAGGTACCTGTTGACAGGGTTGTGAAACTCTGTGAAAAAATACTGAAAGGCAGCACGTTCACCATACCCGGTCTCCTCTTTATCGATACTCCGGGGCATCATGCGTTCGTGTCGATGAGGGCCAGGGGAAGCGCTCTGTCCGACCTTGCCGTTGTGGTGATAGACATCAGGGAGGGAGTGATGCCACAGACGGTAGAATCCCTCAGACTGCTGCGCAGGTACAGGACGCCGTTCGTCATAGCTGCGAACAAGGTCGATCTCATCGAAGGATGGAGAAGCAGAAGTTTCGAACCGTTCGTCCTGCTGATGAACGAGCAGCGTGAGGACGCGCTTCAGAAACTTGACGACGCAATATACAAGATCGTGGGTGATCTGAGCGAACTGGGCTTCTCGTCAGACCGGTATGACAGGATAAAAGATTTTACCAAGAACATTGCAATAGTGCCGCTCAGCGCCAAGACGAAAGACGGCATTCCTGATCTGCTGCTTGTACTCACGGGACTTGCCCAGCGTTACCTCGAACAGAGGCTGGATACCGAAGATGGTCCGGCTGAAGGAACCATAATCGAGGTGAAGGAGGAGAAGGGATTCGGTGTTACTGCAGACACGATAATCTACGCCGGCACGCTCAGCGTTGGCGATACCGTTGCCATCGGCGCCCGCAACGGCATGCTTACAACAAGAGTCAGGGGCATATTCAAGGCGAGGCCGTTGCGGGAGACAAAAGATCCGAAAGAACGGTTTAAACCATTTGACAGCGTGTCGGCAGCGGCCGGTGTGAAGCTGCTCCTGCACAGCACTGAGGGAGTTACTGCAGGTTCGCCAATCTATGCCTACCGCAAGGATTCTTCAGAGGTAGAGGACAAGATATCCAGGGAGAACGAGGTAAACGTCAGCTTCGATGAAAGTGGCATTCTTGTCAAGACAGATGCCCTGGGTTCGCTCGAAGCACTGCTGCTTGAGGCAAAAGACAGGGGGATTGAGATAGAGAGCGGTTATGTTGGTCCCGTCAGCAGGCGCGATATAGTGGACCGTGAATCGAAACAGGAAGTGCTGGAGAGAGCCGTACTCGCATTCAACGTGCCTTTGCTTCCTGAAGCGGAGGAGGCGCTGGCAAAAACGGACGTCAAGGTCATAAGCGGCGACGTGATATACACACTTCTGGACAATTTCGCCAGATGGAAAGAGAAGAAGAGCGAGGAGGATATTGAACGGAAGAGGAAGGACGTTGTTTTCCCCTGCAAGATGCTTCTCATGCCCAACCATGTATTCAGACTCAGCAAGCCGGCGATCGTGGGGGTAAGGGTGCTCGCCGGCAGGGTGATGCAGGGGACTAAGCTGATAAGTAGTGACGGCCGGGAAGCGGGAAGACTAAAGAGCATACGTGCCGGCGAGCAGGCAAGAGCGGTAGCTGCCGCCGGGGATGAAGTTGCAATGGCAATAGATGGCCCCACCGTCGGAAGACAGATTTCAGAGGGAGATGTGCTCTATTCCGACATACCGGAATCGGATATATCGAAGCTCAAACCAGCGGATATAAACTTCGACGAGGGCCAGGTGCTGGAGGAATTCCTGAAGATCAAGAGGAAGTCTGATCCGTTCTGGGGAAAATAACGCTAAAAAGACAGTCGATTCTGCAAATACGTCTAGAAAGGTTAATAGAGCTTTTCAAAGGTAACGATAGTGATGCATTTGCCTTCAGAGCTTGAAGCGATCGCCGTCATTCCTGCGTTGCGTTCCATGCTTGCGCGGGAACTGGTGGCCAAGGGACGAATGAGCCAGACACAGGTGGCGTCTCTCCTGGGCGTTACTCAGGCCGCAGTCAGCAATTATATTACGGGAAGCAGGGGCAAGGAAGCGAGATATCTGGAGGATCCTGCCATAAGGAGTGCCATTTCCGAGCTTGCGTTGAGCATTGACGGTAACAGGGACAGGATGGTCGTGGTCCGGGGTCTGTTTGACCTGACTGAGTTTATTCGAAAGAACAGACTGATGTGCAACATCCATGGAGCGCTTGATCACGGGCTCGACGTGGACTCATGCCACATCTGCGATGACTGATTTTTCGCCACGCGGCTTCCTGTCTTCTGTTACGGAGCGTGAAGGCGGAGTAATTTTCATTGACCCGACGGCACCGTGGCAGTTGCTGGTAGTCGCGACTACTGCTTTCAGTGAGGGTTTTTCCGAAGCGCAGGCGCGTTCGAGAATCAATCTGCACGATTCGAGTATGCCGTCAGTCGGAATGCTGCTAACGCCCCATGCGTAATGTGCGGTCTTGAAAACGATTGTGATGTCTGCGGAAGCAGCGACCCTGACCGGAACCAGCCTGCTCAGATCCCAAGTCCTCTGCGCTTTGATTGCGGGGCATACCGTCGGCTCGATACAGGAAAACGGACAGAGCCATGCTGCGGCGCTTATGTATTTCGTGGTGCCAGAGATCTTCTCAAACGGCAGATCGAAAGTAGTGCCGACTTCTTCGAATTCTACGGAGCATCCTCCCTTTATCCTGAGGTAGTTTGAGCATACTTCGAACAGCAGATGCGGGGCTATGTGAGCCGGTATGAGCTGGTCGCCACTCCCTCCGGAATAGTTAAGAAAGTAGTCGGACAGGAAAGAGGACCAGTCGGCCTTTGCAAACACAATTCGGCGGTCGTTTACGAATTCTGCCATGGCAGGGGGCGATTCGTTTCTGTCAACTATGACAATCCTCGAGTCTCTGTCGATCCTGCCGGCCTCGATTGCCTTCAGCAGCCGTCTTGTCTGAAAAGTGCCGTAGCAACCTCCGCCTATGACTATGATGTCCACGTCACCTTCACCTGCTGAATCTCTATATATCGTTGTCCCGTATAGTAATGCAATCGGAATCAGCCTTGAAGCGGGAGAAGGGGGGACCGGTGAGAGAAGAGGACAACATTCTGGCTGCAGGTCTGTTCAGACTGTTGCTTGTCTTCGCAGCATTCATGCTTTCGGCCGTGGTTATCGCTTCCGTTTCAGGCAGTGCTGGATACCTGTCGGGCACCGGCCGATCGCTGCAGATGAGCCAGACCACAGGTTATGCATTATCATTTGCAGTCATACTCTTTTTTCTGGCAGTGCTCATCACCGAAGCAGTACTCCTTTTCATCCGTGCAAGGACGCCGATCCGGGGAATCGGACTCGGCGGCGGAAGAGGAAGCTCGTTTCTGATCAATACCATAATTTCGCTGGCATTCATTTTTTCACTCCTGGGACTGTACTTGCTGCTGGAATCAAGGCACATCACACTCAGAGCCCTTAACGGCACTGCCAGTCCGGTGACTGCAAATTCGACCTCGCCATTACAAGACATATTCGGCGGCTCGCTATTCTCATATGTTGGAGGACTCGTGATATCGATAACCATTGCGCTGATACTGGCGCTGGTGACGCTGTCCGTCCTCCTAACCATGCGGTCGTTCCGGCCTGTCGGGAGTGATGAGGAACAACAGCAGACGTTTGCGGAGAGCATAGCACAGGAAATTCCCAAGATAAGGAATAGCGAGGATCCGCGCAGTGCAATACTCGATACTTACCGGAAAATGTGCATTTTTCTTTCCGGCAGGGGGGCAGAGGACAGAAAGTGGTGGACAGCCAGGGAATTTGAGACCAGAATATCAGAACGGTTCGGAGTGCGAAGAAAGACCCTGGCCGAGCTCACATCCCTTTTTGAGGAGGCTAAATACAGTCTGCATGAACTCGGCGAACCTGAGAGGGAAAGAGCGGTGAGTTTGCTGGAAGAGATCAGGAAAGAATCGTCTGCCGCGGGACAGGGAGGATGATACAGTGCTGATCGAGTCTGCCCTCAGCAAGGATGGAACAGGCCGCAGAATATACTGGAGCATAGCGGCAATATCGCTTATGACCATCGCAGCTTACGGTGTAGCCGTGCTTTCAGGCATTCCTCCTGTCTATCTGGTGCCCCTGGCAGTGGCCTCTGCGGTCGGGGCAGAGTACATGCTTATCAGATGGGCGCTGGGACTGGCGTGGGCGGGAGACAGGACTGAGAAACGCGCATTCACTGTCAACAGCCAGGGAGCATTCGCCGGGAGAGCAAGGATAGCCGATCTGGCTTTCAGAGGGAGGACTTACAGCCAGAAAATGCTGCTCGGAGAACTGAGGTCCATGCTTGTTGAAAGGGCGGCGGCCAGGACGGGGCTCAGTTACAGGCAGCTGAGTGAGAGTGTTCATGAGAAAGGAGCTCTGGGATTCTTCGGAAGCAGGTCACTTGCATATCTGTACATGAGTTCGTTTTCTGAGCAGGGAAATAAATCTGAATTACTTCCTCCGGAGGGCACATTCCGGAGCAATGTTGAAAGCATACTCGAGGATCTCGAACATTTTTGATGGTGATATAACTGAACGCCCAGGAAGTCAGCGAAAAAGCATCGTCCGTAGCCAATGAGATGAACCGTGTGATTGTTGGAAAGAACGACACCATCATGAAGATGCTTGCTGCAATCTTTGCAGACGGCCACATACTGATTGAGGATTTTCCAGGCCTGGCCAAGACTCTGATTGCAAGAAGCTTTGCCACGGTGATCGGTTGTGATTTCCGCAGGATTCAATTCACACCAGATCTCCTTCCCTCCGATATTACCGGCTCGAGCGTACTGAACAGGAAGAAAAATGAATTCGAGCTGAGAAAGGGACCGGTGTTCACAAACATTCTCCTCGCAGATGAGATAAACAGGGCGCCGCCGAAGACACAATCCGCCCTTCTGGAGGCTATGCAGGAAAAACAGGCTACTATTGAGGGAAAAACGCATGTGATCGATAAACCTTTCATCGTGATGGCCACTCAGAATCCGATAGAGTACGAGGGCACATATCCGCTGCCGGAAGCACAGCTCGACAGATTCATGATGAAGATATCCGTAGGCTATCCGGCGAAAGATGACGAGGCCGCTGTTTTGCGCGGAAGGAGAGAGAGGAGAAGGGAGGGTTTTGACATATCCCCGGCCATCGACCGTGAAACGCTGATGCGCATGCAGAGCGAGACTGAGGAAGTCCACGTGTCGGAAGAGATGGAAAGATACATAGTGGAAGTGGTACGAGCCACGAGGACACACCGTTCTGTCGAAATCGGCGCGTCGCCCAGAGGATCACTTTCCCTCATGAGGCTGAGCATGGCAGGCGCGTGCATAAGAGGGAGGGATTTTGTCACTCCCGACGATGTAAAGGAATTCGCGGCGAACGCACTTGCGCACAGGCTGATACTCAAGCCGGACCCGTGGCTCAGAGGTGTGAGAACGGAAAATATCATTGCAGAAGTGCTGGAACACGTGCATGTTCCGAAGGTGGACTGACTGACAGGAAAGGGATTTCTGGTTGCAGTGGTGCTCTGTTCACTTTTGCTCTTCTTGTCAGTTATCACACGAAATCCCGTTCCGGCTGCGATGTTTGTGCCCATAATAGTCCTGATCATTGCAGAAGGGGAGTTGGGAGATGTGCATTCACGTCTCAGCGCAGCGCAGGAATGCGACATGCTCACGACGGTGAACGGCGAGGATTTGTGCATCAGGTACAGGTTTGAAAACAGCGGGAGGCTCCTTCTTGTAACACTGATACAGCAGTTTCCCGAAGGATTTGCAATGCCATCGGTACGCAGCACCTTCCTTCTCTGGAAAGATAGGGACGTCCGCGTGACAGCCAGAATGCATACTGGAGGAATGTTCACAATACCCGCACCGTATGTTATAGTGTCGGATCTGCTCGGATTCAGCAAAAGGAAAATTCAGTTTGGCGAAGCCAGAGAGGTCACGATTCTGGCCAGCATCGCCAGGATGCGAACAGAACTGTTCAAACCAAAGAACTACAGGATGCTTCCGGGAAACATTGTTTCAAGATACGCAGGGAGCGGTTATGAGTTTCATTCAATCCGGAAATATGAAGAGGGGCAGCCGCTACGTCATGTCAACTGGAAGACTTCCGCGCGCCTCGATGAACTCTGGATGAACGAATTTGTCAGCGAGCGCAGCGGCACCACGCTGATCATCCTCGACGTGAGAATGATAGACATGAATGAAGAGATAACGGCGAATTTTGCGGGACGGGCAACGTTTGCGGCTTCATCCATAGCCTATTCTGCAGCGATGGAGAGAAACTCAATAGGAATGCTTGTCCTGGGCGAAAGACTGTTCAGAGTAAAGGCTGATTACGGCATCAGGCAATTCAGGAGAATCTCGCACCTTCTCGCGTCTACTGGCGTTTCCAGACACTCTTCACCGGCCCAGATAGACAGGGCTGCCGAGGTGTATGGCCACGCTTATGAGCAATACGTTGTCATTTCCCCACTGGCGGATGACGAAACGGTCGACTCTGTTGCATCACTGTCGCTGAACGTAAGGGACGTCTGGACCATAGTACCGCTTATTTTTGAAAAAACATCACCTGACAGCGGTGAGAACGTTGCCCGCGAGCTGCTACGGATCACACAGCAGAATAACGCAATAAGACTTTCAAGGGTGTGCAGAGCAGTTGTCTGGGATCGCAATGAATCTCTGGAGAGTGCAATAGAAACTGCGGGAAAAATTACGACAGGGAGGTTCCGCTGATGCCCGTACGCGAGAGAAGCGCAGGACAGGCGATGACAATCGTCATGACTGCATCGGTGCCAGTGATGGCGCTGTTTGATGCCGGAGCATATTTGTTTTTCGCGGTGATGCTTGCAATCGTCGCCATTCTCGCGCTCGCTGGCGTCAGACGTGCTGTCTGTGTAGTGTACACGGCTACCGTTCTGATTTTCATATCGATTGAGAAAGGCAGCCCGATTTCGATGGCGTTCGATATCCTGCTGATTATGACGGTGCTCACATCATTTGTTATCCCGCCTGATAAGGCGTGGCATGGAGACATGGAAATAAGTGTGACGAAGGAACCAGGTGCTTCTGCCGGCGGCCTTCTGAGACTGTCATTGCTCTTCATTCTGGCCCTGACCTCTGCTATGATCGTGGGTTTCCTTTCCGGCCTCCTCGGCATCAGGGTATCGAGTATCGTGATACTGCTGCCTCTCCTCTGTCTTGGTCTTCTAATAGTCGCGATGGCAGGTAGAGCGGTACTGCGAACGCCAGCGGTCAAAAAACACCCATGAATCTGCGCCTGCCGGGCGAAACCCGGCATAATGTGCTCACCGGGCGACATTTTAATTAATGAAATGGCATAGACTGAACTGGTAAAATCAGCATGGATGCGTACGAAATAATCCGGAGTGGCTGAATTGCGGGAAATTACAATGGGTCGCGAATCACTGGACAGGGCCGTTGGAGGTATAAAATCAAAGCACTCCATAATAGGAAGAGAAATAGAGCTGAGGAAAGCACTGATTTGTGCAAACGCGCATAGACACATTCTTATTGAAGGGCCTGTAGGCGTGGGCAAGACAGTCCTTGCGACGGCAATAGCAGACTATCTGGAAAGACCGATTTTGCGAGTCGACGGTGATGAGCGATACACAGAACAGAAGCTCACTGGATGGTTCGATCCACCGATTGTCATGCAGAAGGGGTACAACGAGGAGTCATTCATCGACGGGCCGCTGACCCAGTCAATGGAGACCGGAGGCATACTGTTCATCAACGAACTCAACAGGCTGAATGAAGGAGTGCAGAATGTCCTCCTGCCAGCCATGGATGAGGGCAAGATTGAGATACCGAGAATAGGCACAATCTATGCGAAGAAAGGTTTCCTCATAATCGCAACGCAGAATCCTAGAGAGTTCATTGCCACCAGCTCTCTTTCGGAGGCGCTTTCAGACCGCTTCGAGCTTCTTCCTCTGACATATCAGAATGAGGATGAGGAGAGAAACATTGTTGAGACACGCACTGGCATTCATGATGAACATTCGACACGCCTGATAACCGAAATAACCAGGGAAACTCGGGTGCACCCGTTCGTAAGACGCGGCGCCTCGATCAGGGCGGCCACCAGTATGGCATCCATCATAGCATTTACCGAAAGAGATATTGAGGACATCAGGAACGCCGCATACCTCGCTCTGCCGACGAGAATGGAGCTTCGTGAAGATTCCAAGAAAAATGTGTACGAAGTGATCGACGAGATTATTGACAAGGTTGTCAGCAGGAACCCCGTTTCGGCTGAGGGGAAGGAGGACACGGGAGGTCCGGAAGATACTGCTGAAGGAAAAGACGGGGAAAAAAAAACGATCGGGAGATAAGTCAGGAGCCGGAGAGTGCTCTTGATATAATGGAGAGACTGCGCGGGATCGTCGACATACCGTCCGGAACTGGAGATGAAGTGGTATGGTCGATTGCCAAGAATTATCAGAGGATCAGGCTCAGGGCCAAGGATCCTTCGCTGATCAGGGCGGCCAAGAGGATAGCAATCAGGGCCATAATCGACAGGACACTGGAGGAGCTTGGTCCTACAAGGATGCCTATGGTAAGAAAACTGATAGACTATTCTCCGGGCGTAGACGGAGAAATAGATCTGTCGGGCACGCTGGACAACATCTCCTCCCCCTCATCGATTGACTACAGGCAGATTGTGGTGGAAAAAAAAGATCTGAAACGCATAGCATGTGTGCTGATCATAGACGCCAGCCTTTCGATGACAGGTGAAAAACTTGCAATGGCCACCAGCTCTATTGCTGTGCTGGCGCAAAGGCTCAAAGGGATAGAATATGCCGTGATTCTATTCGAGAACAGAGCAAACGTGATAAAGAAAATGGACAGAGATGTTGATCTTGAGAAACTCATAGGGGATCTGCTCGACCTCAATGCCATGGGATACACAAATATTGAGGAAGGGCTTAAGGCGGGCATCTCCGAGCTGGACAAGGCAAAGACGCCGAACAGGATAGGCATAATAATTACGGACGGCAACTACACAATGGGGCATGATCCAAGGCAGTTTGCGGCGCTCTTCCCCAGATTGCATGTGATGATGACGACCGGACTGGATGCCAGGGAGGACATATGCAACGGCATGGCGCAGCAGGGCAAGGGAAAGATGTATGAGATTAGCAATTACGAACAGATGCCCGGCGTGCTGTACAGTATGATAAAGACATTTCATTTCAGACTATCCGTCGGCGGTGGCGGAGCAAAAGGCTGACAGGGCGCCGGCCCAGATTATCGCGCCGCCCTTATTGCGGCATGAATTAATACAATGATCTGTCTATGAGGGTTATTAAAAAGGTGGCATAATGAGTTCTTATACCGTGACATTGATTCCGGGGGATGGCATCGGGCCTGAAGTGACAGACGCGATGGTCAAGGTCCTCGAGGCCACGGGCGTCGATTTTGAATGGGATGTCGTGGAGGCAGGGGAAAAGGCGCTTAAGAGGGACGGGACACCACTCCCTCAGGCCGTAATTGACAGCATGAAGAAGAACAAGGTTGCCATCAAAGGACCGCTGACAACACCCATCGGCGGAGGCTACAGAAGCGTAAATGTATCGCTGAGACAGATGCTCAACCTGTATGCGAGCATCAGGCCATCCAGAACCATCGCCGGAGTCGGAACGCTGTATTCTAACATAGACCTCGTTGTCATACGGGAGGCGACGGAGGAGCTCTATTCCGGCATCGAGCACTGGATAGACAGAGAGCACTCGGCAGCGGAGACCATATCCGTTGTAACGCGGAAGGCCTCCGAAAGGATTGTGAAATATGCTTTCGACTATGCCGTCAGCGAAAAGAGGAGGAAGGTGACTTCGGTCCACAAGGCGAACATAATGAAAACCACAGGTGCGCTTTTCCAGGAAGTTTCGCAGAAAATTGCGAAGAACTACCCGTCCATTGAATTTGAAGAGAGGCTAATAGACAACATGGCCATGCAGCTTGTGAAGAATCCGGAGGCATACGACGTTATTGTTACGACGAATCTGTTCGGGGACATACTCTCGGACCTCTGTGCCGGACTTGCAGGCGGACTGGGCATCACGCCTGGAGCTATCATCGGGGATGACATTGCGCTGTTCGAGCCAGTCCACGGTTCCGCGCCGAAATACGCGGGACAGGACAAGGTCAATCCTGTAGCGACAATTCTCTCCGGCGAAATGATGCTTAAGCATCTCGGAGAGAGGGAAGCTGCAGAAAGAGTCTGGAACGCAGTCTACGATACGATCAATGAGGGGAAGGTCATAACATATGACCTCACCGAAGGCGGAAGGACTGCAAATCGCGTGAAACCTTCAAAGTGCTCTCAGATGGCCGATGAGATTGCGGGAAAGGTCAGGAAGTCTGCGTAATCACAGTTCCAGGCTATCGCCCTTCTTCGGCATGAAGACCTTTCTTCCGTCAAATTCGTCCGCCAGCAGCTTCCTCTTGTCACCGTCTCCGTGTACGAGTATGACAGTCTCGGGATCGCATCTGTTGACGAATGAAACGATTTCGCTGTGACCCGCATGTGCCGACAGGTCGAATCTGGAAACTTCGCAGTTTATCTTCTCCAGAACACCGTTTATTTCCAGATGGCCAGTGCTTAGGAGCCTGTATCCGTTTGACTCCTCTACCTGGAAACCGCTGATCAGTATACCGCTTTTCGGATCATTCTTTATTCTCTCGATGTAGCCGAGGGCCGGTCCCCCGTCGAGCATTCCGCTCGTTGTGACTATGACATCTGCCCTGTCGCTGTGATACCTGTCCTCGTTTGTCTCGACCTCATACGCGCTCACACACGCCTTTCTCAGATCCGTTGCGGATGAAACATAGTCCCTCGAACGGTTGTAAATGGCGTTGACCTTCCTGCCCATTCCGTCGACCCAGATGTTCAGTCCGGTCTTTCCGAGAATCATGAGCAACTCCTGTGTTCTTCCGACCGCAAACGCAGGCAGTATGGCCTGTCCGCCCCTGCCTACAATCTCATTAACTCTGTCCACGAGCTCGCTCTCTGTCTTCTTCCTGTCAGGATGCTCCCTTCCTGCGTATGTGGATTCCACTACCATGACATCGGTCTTGACATCCTCTGCTCCGTGAACGAGCCGTGTTTCCGCAGTGTGTATGTCACCAGTAAAGAGCACGTTTCTGTCTGCCCTTATCTCATGCATGGCCGCGCCGGGAATATGACCTGCCATTCGAGGAATGAATTCCGTTCCGCCGATTTCAAAGGCATGACCAAATCTCTCTACCTGGAAGAGCTTCATAGCGTCGTCGACATCTCCCGGCTCGTATGGCTCTGGAAAGCCTTCCATTTTTGCCACTTTTATACTGTCAAGCATCAGCAGTCTGCCGACGTCCTTTGTTGGCATGGTGCCGTGGACCTTCACCGGATAACGCGAGGTGAGCCACGGAATCATGCCCGAGTGGTCCACATGGGCATGCGTGAGCACTATCTCGTCCACCGGAGGGGCCTGAAGGGGATATATCGGCGGATCCCTCGGAATCAGACCATAGTCAAACATTACCTTTCCAAAACCGTCTTCCAGCATTACCGCTAGGCCGCCGACTTCATCGGCGCCTCCAAAAAATCTGAATTTCAAAGAACTTTCACCCGCAAGCACGAAACCTGTAATTGCACTACCAATATGGTCTTCAATTGCACCGTAACGTTATTTTCGACTGCATGTTACGTCAATCAGTATATGAATGTTTGCGGGAAAAAAGGGTTTTTCCGGTGCTTTCAGGCATCCAGCACTCATCTCCTCATGCGCGGGTCGAGTATGTCCCTCAGACCGTCGCCAAGGAGATTCAGACCAAGTGAATACATGAGAATGGCGAGACCTGGAACGACGAACGTCCATGGTTCCTGCAGAGCCCCGGTTATGCCGACACCAGTATATTGGAAATATGTGGCAAGATTTCCCCACTCCGGCAGATAAATGAAGTTTATGCCGATGTTGATGTAGTCGAGCGCGGCAAGCAGCAGGACAACAGATCCGACATCCAGCGACATCTGAACGAACACCGGATATATGGAGTTGGGTATGATATGCCGGAAAATAATTCTGAGCGTACGGGCACCCGAGGCTTTTGCAGCTTCCACGTACTTCAGCTCTCTGACTGACAGCACCTGCCCTCTCACAAGTCTCGCGTAAGTTGGCCACCAGATTATAACCAGTGACATCACCAGGAGAGTCATGACACCTCCGGCCACATGCGCGAAATCCTGCCGGAAAACAACTATCATTGCAATTGCAAGGACTATGAACGGAATCGAGAAGAAAATGTCCGTAACACGCATCAGTATGTCGTCTACTATTCCGCCTTTGTATCCGGCGAATGCTCCGAGCAGTATCCCTATTGTTGCGCCAGCACCGACAACAGCAAGGGAAATTGCGAGGTCAATTCTGGCTGCCTTGATTATCGCAGGCAGCAGATCGATGCCAAAATACGTGGTGCCCAGAGGATACTTCCACGTCTGGAACCATGGTATGAAGCTATTGAGCAGTCTTCTGATAGAGTGTAGTTCATAAGGATTGCCCGTTGTCATCCAGGGAGAGAAAATGGCAAGGAAAACAAAGAAGGATGTTATGAAGAGTCCGGCGAGCGCCAGAGGACTCTGCTTGAAATAATAGAATTGTCTCCTGAACTGTGCGATTCTTGGAAGAATGCTGCGCAGCGCAGAACGCTGTGACTTTTTCATTAACGTAGCGCCAGTCAATGTTTCATCTCCCTTCAGCCCAGCCTGACTCTAGGATCGAGATATGCGTACACGATATCGACGATAAGATTCGCGGTAACGATTATTATGGCGAACACAAACACGGATGCCATTATTGATGCGAAGTCGTTGACAATGGCAGCCTCCGCGAGCCAGTATCCGATCCCAGGCCAGAAGAATATCGCTTCAGTTATAACAACGCCGCCCATCAGCGAAGCAAGAAGCAGTCCCAGTATTGTGACCGTCGCGGAATACGCGTTTCTCTTCACATGTCTGTTGATAACGCGTTTCTGCGGCAGACCTTTGGCTCTCGCAGTTCTGACGTAATCCTGACCCATGGCATCCAGCATGCTGGACCTCAGAAAACGCACTATTGCACCCATACTGGTAAGCGCGACTGTCAGAGCAGGCAGCGCTATATGTTCCAAACCGTTGATGAATGCTGGCATATCCCCATAGATGAGCGTGTCCAGAAGAAGAAAACCGGTCGGACGGGTACTCAGAATGGTCGTGCCCTGGTGAACAACCCACGGTTCGAAACTGCCATTGGCAGTGAAGTAATATTGCAGACCGATGGAACCGGTAATAGAGGTGATTGGCACAATAGGCGTGACAAAGAAGAGGACAAGCAGGCCCAACCAGAACGTCGGTGTCGAGTAACTTATCATCGCCCAAAGCCGGGACGCATGATCCGGGAGTTTATCTCGCCTGACCGCAGATATGACGCCCAACGGTATCGACATAATTACGACAAGTATAATGGAAGCGATCGCCAGTTCAATCGTATTGGGGAGTCTTTCCTGCATCACCTGGAAAACTGGTCTGTTCGCGACGAGAAAATCGGTGCTGGTCGTGGTTCCCCAGTCGCCCAAAAGGAGACCTTTCATGTAATAAAAGTACTGGATGTAAACAGGAGAGTGCAGGTGGTATATTGCAATTATTTTCTGTTCCTGCTTAAGCAGCTGGGAGCTGGAAGTGTGCCCGGGGACCATGGACCTTATCCAGACAGCGATGTTTGCTCGCGTAAGGGCAAACGTAAAAGCAGTGACTCCAAGAACCACCGGAATCAGCAACAACAGTCTCCTTATGATGTAAGTCGTCATCTTCATGTTACGATCAACCGCCTGTGACTGCTTCCATGATCACATTTTCCATAACCGCTTGACGTACCTTCGTCTGCGTATTTAACAGTTAATTTGATGCGATAACTGAGCTCCTGTCCAAAGGAGAATTTGGGAGCGAGTGCAGAAAATTGTGTGAATGCCATCCTTTCACCAGCTTCTTGATTGACGTCATCTCTCTTTCGTGAGCACTGACTCGTCGAAATGCTCGCCAGCGATGACGCTTGCTTTCTCTGCCGCGTCTATTATCCTTTTATCCATTTTGTGTATAAGGTGGCAGGCAACCTGATGTCCTGTATTATTCCAGTCTCTGAGCCTGGGCTCTTCTTCTTTGCATATCTGTTCCGCATAAGGACATCTTGTTCTGAATCTGCATCCGCTCGGAGGGGATGCGGCACTCGGCACATCTCCTGAAAGAATTATTCGTTCCCTCCTGAGAAGCGGATCGGGAATCGGAATTGCCGAAATCAGAGCCTGAGTGTACGGATGCAGGGGATGAACGAACAACTCTTCCGTTTCGGAAACTTCCACTATCTTGCCCAGATACATTACCAGGACCCTGTTGCACATTGCCCTGATAACGCTGAGATGATGGGAGATGAAGAGATATGACACGCCGTTTTTCGTCTGAAGATTCCTGAGCAGGTTGAGTATCTGAGCCTGCACGGAAACGTCGAGTGCAGATGTAGGCTCATCCAGCACAATGAACTTAGGATTCAGTGCCAGCGCTCTCGCGACGCATATTCTCTGCCTCTGACCGCCACTAAATTCATGCGGGAATCTGTAGAGATGTTCTTCATTGAGACCGACGTCTTTGATGAGGGACAAAACACGTTCGTTTATTTCGCTCTTCGTCATACTGCCCTCGCGACGTTCTGCCCTGACGTGATCTGCACCCGAGGATGCGCCGGAGGGCGCATTTGCCTTTTTCTCCCTTTTCGTCCCGCGGCTGTATATGTGAAGCGGCTCGGCGAGGATCTCCTTCACCAGCATTCTCGGATCCAGAGATGCAAACGGATCCTGAAAGACTATTTGCATAGTCTTCCTGATCTCCCGGAGATGCCTCCCTCTTGCCTTGAAAATGGAGTACTTCACCGATATATCGCCAATTTTGCGGATTATCTCTTCGCTGCGCTTTGGGTCAGTTCCCTCCTCTTCCAGAGAACGGTACAGCGCATCTATTTCCCGCGAAACATCTTCAGGAGCATTGACAAAAGCCTGGCCCGCGGTAGGCTCGAGCAGTCTCAAAATGGTTCTGCCCGTTGTTGTCTTACCGCATCCGCTTTCACCTACAAGACCAACCGTTTCTCCTTCATATATCTGGAACGAAAGGTCGTCGACAGCGTGAACGTAGCCTATGCTCCTTGACATTACTCCTGCCTTGATCGGGAAATGCTGTTTGAGATGCCTCACATCCATGTAGAGGTGGCCCTTATTGATTGTCAACACCTCCGAACAGGAAACAGCTTACTGTGTGCCCCCTGGAAACCTCTACTGTTGCCGGCACCTTTGACCTGCATACATCCATAACATAGGGACATCGCGGGTGGAACCTGCATCCTGCAGGTGGTTTAAGCAGATTAGGAACGTTGCCCTGGATGGTTATGAGTCTCTTCCCCGGCATGTCCAGTCGGGGTATTGCAGAAAGCAATCCTTTTGTGTAGGGATGTAGCGGATTCTTGAAGATATCCGTCACCGTAGCTGTTTCTGCGACGAGACCTGCGTACATGACAGCGACGCGATCACAGACTTCTGATATGACACCCAGGTCGTGGGTTATGAGCATGATTGATGCGTTGGTGCTTTTCTTGAGTTTCTTCATCAGATCCAGTATCTGCGCCTGAATCGTCACATCGAGTGCTGTGGTAGGTTCATCGGCAATAAGTAGTGAAGGGTTGCAGGAAAGCGCCATGGATATCATTACGCGCTGCTGCATGCCGCCGCTCAGCTCGTGCGGATAGCTGCTGAGAACCTTATGCGGATCCTGAATACTGACCTGTTTGAGCAGCTCCTCGACCCAGCCCGAAATCTCCATATTCATGGACCTCCTGCATTCCCTGTAAGCGACGACATTGAGCTTCCGGAGTGCAATTCTAAGCCTGAAACGTCCCGCTTCGGAAGATAGCTTACCGACAGTTCTCAGGTCGCTTCCGGCGAGTATTGCATTCCTCACGGTCTTCATTTGCGCGTCGAGTTCCTTTTCGAGTCTGAGGATCTCCCTGGCGGATTTTGAGATAGAACCTATTTTTGCGACGCGCGCTGCTTCCCTGAGTCTTCTGCTTCTCTTCTGACCCTTTGACGTTATTGCATCATAAATCTGAATTTGCTGTCGCGGGTCGCTAACATGACTGGATATCGCAAGCAAGGCAAATTTCCTGAAGTCGTCACTGTTCGTTCCAGAAATGTCAAACTCCTCTATCAGCTTCCTCATGTCCGAAATGTAGCCTGGCATGCTGGCCCCCTTTTTGCTGAATATAGAATCTATGATTTCGGATTTCCTGTGCATCAGCAATGCTTCGCCGACCTGTCTTTCTACTGTCAGCACAGGATTCAGCGCAGTTGTGGGTTCCTGGAATATCATAGATATCTCCCTTCCCCTTATGCCCTCGAATATTCTCTCCGTGAGTTTTATGGCCCGCCTGTTCCTTTTGATCTTGATCCTGCCGCGCTTTCCATTGGAGTACCTGGCTTCATAAGGAAGATATCTCGTAAGATCTGCGCCTTTGAAGAGTATACGCCCCGAAACAATTCTCCCAGGCGGATCCTGTATCAGCTTCAGCACGGAGAATGCAGTAACACTCTTGCCGCATCCTGTCTCACCAACGATGCCCAGTGTTTCCCCCCTCCTGACGTGAAGCGTTACTCCGTCGAGAGCCTTCACGATGCCATCATACACAAAAAAGTATGTTTTCAGATCCTCCACACTGAGCAAGATGTCCGGATCCTGTTCATTATTACTGCCCATAACGAATGCGAGGGCACTTTAATTGATAACTGTATTTAATTATTTTCAGCTTTGACTCGGCGGCATTCTAAAAAACGACACGTAAACAGCATTCACGAGCAGGAAGAGAAATACAGATGCATACAAAAATGAAAATGACAACGATAAAATGTTTGGGAAAGAGGTTTGAGAGGTGGCTTGTGTGTGGTCTCTCACTTCGATACCGGGAACAGTATCAGGAAGGTGAGTGCTGCAGACGGCGACAGTGACCAGTCGAGAGATGCGGGCTTGATCCACGACCTGTAGAACACTATGCCTATCGGCTGTATGTTTCCCACTATCATGTCCAGCCTGACTGACAGAGAGTCGGACAGCCAGTAGTCATACGCCCTCTGCGCAGCATTGAGCTCTCCTGCGCCGGCGGCACTCGCATTCCACATGGCATTGATCATCGACCACTGGTGCGGGTTCGTAGTCTGATTGAATCCAGGTCCGGGATACCACCCGTCAGGGAACGAATATATGCCGAGGGGCTGAACGAATGGAGCGGCGAAGTCGGTCGGGTCAGGATAGTCGGCTATCCATCCCAGGAAATACAGCGGCATTGGATTCTGCCCTGCAGGAACGGCCGTAGCGGTAAGCAGCGTGGCGAAGTTTACATCAGCAAGGTATGGCTTGACTGAATGGTTTGTTGCATTCTCTATAGCCGGAACCCAGTAGGATTGTATCATTTTATCCTGTATCGGACTCCCGCTGATCGAGAATATCGGGAATTGTATCGAGTTGGCTGAAGCGCTTTTATATGGCGAGCTATTCCAGTACTGTTTTGCAAGCGTCATGTTGTAGGTTGGTGCTGTGGGGGTTTTGCTTATATTGGTCGGATAATCCGCCAGTCCGTTCGGAATATATCCAGTAAGATTCGTTGCTGTGGATATACCACTGTTAGTACCCATTGCAACATACTGTGCCTGGTCGAACGCGTAGGTGAATGCCCTTCTCACGCTGAGATTGCCGAAGAAAGTTGACACCTCCCAGCTGCCTGCAGCATTAGCTGCAGTTTGACCGGATGCATTCTCCCAAACAATACTTGAATTCGGGAAACTGACCGCCGATGCGAGTGATTTCAACGCAGTAACGTTGACCTGCGTAACGAAGAACCATGTGAACAGAGCAAGCTGCGGGGTGTTTATCGAGCCCGCCTGACCCGCGTGTATCATGCTGAGGACCTGCGGGAATGAGCTTGGAGGATATGCACCCTCGGCAAAGTCCGCCGCCCCGGTCTGGAACGCCAGCTGCGCAACAGATTCGGATGTGTAGTAGTAGATTGTTATTGTGGGCTGCATTGCAGAAAGCGATGGATAGTCTATTGTCTGTGTGAAGTTCTGGTTGGGAATGAAGCTTATCATCTGACCGGGGACCAGTGCCTGTATAACGTACGGACCTGTTCCCATTGTACCGAACTGAAGCTTCGTGTTCCAGGAAGAGGGGTTGCCGTAAGCCGAGTAGTTCAGGAATGCCATAGAGTAAGGCGCGGTCGGCGAGAAGGAGCCTATGCCTGCACCGCTCGCGTTAGCCCACGCCGCATCCATGACAAACGCAATAGGCTGAACCAGCAGCTGCATGAAATAGGACGGAGCGCCGAACGATGAATACTCCGTGGTCGCAAGACCGTTCGCAAGCGCAGTGCTCGTATTCATCTGTGTACCTGTGGCCATAAACGCTGCATTTGTTCCGCTCTCAGGGGAGACGCCGAACAGCGACTGGTTCGTGGTGGGCAGAATGTGGAATGTAATGGAGCTGGAGTTCTTCATTGTCATTGCGTGGTTGACCCAAAACGGGCTTGTGTTGAAGTAACCATATATCGAATCACCGGGGATCAGGGCGTGGGCTGTCAGCCATCCGGGTCTGCCTGGATCATTAGCAAACAACAGACCCCTCAGGACAGAGAAGTACACATCATATGATGTCACGGGCTGTCCGTTTGCAAACTTGGCCGAAGGGTTCAGATTAAACGTATAGTTGACATATGTGACGCCGTTGGATGTGACACTGGTAAGAAGACCATTCTGTTGTGTCGGGACAGCTGTTGCGAGAACAGGTATGTATGACGATGCGCTTGTTCCTGGAGCATACTGCACTAGTGGTTCATACAGGTTGTAGATGGCTTCGTAACTGACCGTGTCGTATGCTATGGCGGGGTCAAGGGTGGAGAAACCACCCGGAATCCACGTTGCATCAACTATGCCACTGTGAGTCGAAGGCGTTGTGGAGTGCTTTGGAGAATACGCTCCGACAGCGGCGGTTTGAACGAAAGTCCATGTCGAAGTCGTGGTACTCTTGTTTGTCACTGCCGTAAGTGTCATCGGGTATATGCCGGCAGACAGGCTGGTCCCGTTGAAGTCGACGCCGTTGCCTACCTGAGTGGCATTAAAGACCGAAGACGTTTTCGTGCCTATCGAGAACGTCATTGACTGAAGAGCCCATCCGGCTGTAATCGGGTAGCTTGAATAACTCGACGGCACGAGATAAGTGACATCGATATATCCGCCGGGGGACACAACGTTGGGGAAACCTGCAGAGAGGTTCTGACTGTTTGCCGAACTGCTTGCAACCTGAATTGCAGCAGGGAACTGCTGCGGTACTTCAGTCGATGTTACGCTAGGTGTAATCGATACTGGCACAAGACCAAAACTGTTGTTGGCCACAAAATTGGAAGTCGTGACAAGCTGGTCGTAAACAAGATAGTTTCCGGGGTTCGGATACACATACTGGACGCTCAAACCCGTTGAGCCGCTGTATGTCTTCACGACACCATCCCCGAAGTTCCATGTTATGTTCTTAATAGAAGACGAAGAGATGGTCGTCCCCGAATAGAAGGTTATCGCGGTCCCTTGGCTTGCCACGCTGTAACTCGCATAGGACGACAGCACCCCTGGCTTCTGAGGAGTTGTCGTCGGCTTAGACAGAGACAAATAGATTCCCAGACCGGCGACTATCAGAACAATCACAAGAACGACGGCAATTATCATCGTTCTCGAGCGTCCTCCCATCGATGGGGGAGGGGTTATTCCCTGCGCGCCAGCAGGGCCCGTACTTCCGCCAGCGGGGGTATTCGCCGATCCACTCAATGCTGAAAAGATCCTTACATTCATTTTCATTCTACTCCCTTGATTTCCCAAATCAAGTTTATTGCCGATAAGAATTATGCGATTTAAAGCTTACTGATGTCGTAATCTGTCACTTTTAAAGGAACGTGAGACAAAAATCGTCAATCCCGAAGGCCATCTACGACGTGCAATCGGAGAAGCAAACTGTGGTTTCAATAGCCCTTCAAAGATGCGCTAACGCCTGCGGCAGAGAATTATGCACGAAAGGCGCTACTCAAGTGTTATAAATCATCGAATCCTGACATATCCGGGAAAAATGGACATCATCACTGCAATGCTTCTGCTATTGGGGGTGGGTCTTGTGCTCGGCCAGTTGTTCGAGCACTTCAGGGTAGCTGCGATTGCAGGCGAGATCATCGGGGGCGTGCTGCTCGGTCCCGCCGTGTTCAACATAGTCGCGCCGGATGCAATACTGTACAGCTTGTCCGAAATATCCCTCTTCTTCATCATGCTGCTGCTTGGCATCGAAATGACCGTGGATCTTCTGAGGAGACCTTATCGCCGTGCGCTTCCGCTTTCGATGACGAGTTTCGTCATTCCGGTGGGAATGATGGTTATGCTGCTCTACTTTGTTCTGGGAAACAGCTTCGTCGCTTCTGTAATCATCTCAATATCAATCGGTGTGCCCTCAATATCAATAGTGTCCGTGCTTGTCAGGAATTACGGCCTGCTGCAGAGAGATGGGGGCATAACAATGCTGTCCAGCGTCGTTCTCTCAGATCTGATCGCGTTCCTGCTGCTCTCGGCATTTCTCGGCACCAGGCAGGTGATCCCAGAAGTATTCGTTTTCATAATATTCATAGCCGCAATGCTTTACATAGACAGACTCATAACCAGTCACTCGGAAAAGCTCGTGAAGGCTTTCGGCAGGCTGCACGCAACTGATCATGGCGAAAAAATCATACTCGGGACCATAATTTTCGGCGGACTTCTTGTATCGTCCCTGTTCGAGGCGATAGGCATCACCTATGTTCTTGGCGCTTTCTTTTCAGGAATGCTGATCAGCGAAGTTGTCGTAGGCAAGGACCTTCTGGGGATCCTGACGAGGACGCTCAACAGAATGAACGAGAGCTTCTTCATTCCTGTTTACTTCACCATAGCTGGACTCAACATTCTCATACCCGGTGCAAGCTACATCGCAACGCTGATTGTCCTGCTGCTGCTGACAGGCGCAGTCGCCGCGTACATGAATTTCAGAATGAGCAAGAGACTTTCAATGGATATCCGGCCGGAAAGCACGGTTGGGCTTCTTGGCGCGAGAGGCGCAGTTGGAGTCGTAATTGCAGGCACGGCCCTCAGCTATTCACTCATAAGCCATGAAATGTACTCTGTGATACTCTTCGGGACTGTAGCGATGGCGTCATTCTTTCCAATCCTGATAAGAGAAGGCAGGAAGGGTGGCGGGAGATTGCCTGATCAGGCGAGGTGAACCAATTGCGTGCGGCAGCGCACGCAGCAATTTTGATTTATTCATGCCACGTACATTGAGAAGCCGTTGGATCTGAGGGCGGTGGAGTTCTGCTCATTAGCGAGGCGTTGCGATGCCGCCTCGTAGCTCAATATCTCCTTAATATCATAGCTGAGGAAATCGGCGAGCTTTTCCAGCCTCTCATAAGGAAAGGGTTGCCTGCCAACAAGTATCTGCCTAAGCGGCCAGGCAGGATGGATCCTGGAACGATAACCGATAATCCTGGCGAGCCTGTTGATGCCGTCGGCTTTCTCTATACCCTGACGTATGAGACTTATCCTGAATCGCGCCAGCAGCCATATCTTTCTTCTCTGCATTATTGTGTCCTGTGTAATCATCTTCGCGACCGTATTTAAGACGTTGCATCGGGAAATTCCCCGACGTCATTACATAAGAACAGCTACTCCGCGGCAGTGTGAGACGCAATAGGGCTCTGCGGCCCCGACAGGACGCGTAATCAGTACCGGAAATATGCATCGCATCCGGGAGCAGAAAAGTATCTCATCAGTCTCAGACAGCCCCGAAGTTTTGAAGTACGGCCCCGGCATAATAACAATCATTGAAAACTGTAAGGAGGCTCAGAGACGCGGCAATACGCCGCAAATTGAGAGCAGATGTTGCACTCCTTTCCGCTGCATTCATGCTGCTGGCATGCATCCTCTATATTACGCCCGGCATTACGGAGACATACATACCTCCAGCGGCTTTCGTGCAGACACCCAGACAGGACTGGTTTCTAGCCGGTTACCTCGCGATACCGGCGGGTGACACCCTTTCATGCCGTTTCATCTCGAACGCACCCATGACCGTCGGTTTTTCCAATGACACAGCCTGGAGCAATTTCGTTGATGGTTCCTCCCCAGTACTCAGCCTTAACCATAGCGCAAGCGGTCTGGAAGGTTCGTTTACCCTGCATGCCCTGCACGATGAGCATATCGTGCTTGTTGCACACTGGATTCCTCAGAACACAGATTACTTCAAAGTGTTCCTGACTGCGTACAACTACGCAATATTCCACCCGTATGCCTATGTCGCAACGTCGCTCGGGCTTGTAACATTAGCCGTATCATTGACATACGAAAGGGCGAGGAGCAGAATAAGGCGTTTCAGATAAGGAAAATCACGAAAGCGGCGGCCAGATAGAGCAGGCCTATGCAGATGTATATCATTGTGAGTATGAACTGCTGCCTGAACACATACTCCAGATCTTCGTCGCCGAACGGCATGCTGTGATCAACGAGATCCTGAACATACATCTTTGCTCCGAAGTCCCAGAACGCTCCTATGAACATTACCACGACCCCCATTATGAAAAGCAGTATTGGCATCACGACGATGTAACTGAAAATGCCGATCGTTGACAGAAGAAATGCTCCGCTGAGAAAAGAGGGAAGGAAAGCCAGAGGAGGGACCGCATATTTCACGAGTGCTTTACGGGTCGACGCTGTCAATTCGGCGGGGACCGCGTCTTTGATCACTGTGGTAGATTTTCCGGGTGCACGGCTGGCACGGCGCTTCAAGATGCGAACAACTCTTTCGCTTCCTGCATTTTCTTTTTCAAAAGTGTGTCGTCGTTGCTGTTTGAGGTCAGAGCTTCCAGTTCTCCTGCAGCGGTTTCCAGCGAATCGACATCCGCGTCAGGGCGTCTGCTCTTCTCTGCAGAAATGCGTTCACGAAAACTCTTGACCAAATCGAGAGACTGTCCCCTCAGGGCTGTCTTTTCCTTCTTTATAGCCATCAGTTCCGACTGAGTGAAATGGCACAGATACCAGCGTTCCCCGACCTCTCTTTTCCCGGGCGGATTGTCCGCGCAGATTTCCTGCCTGTAAGGGCATCTGTCCAGAAATCTGCAGCCCGCGGGAACAAATGCAGCGCTGCCTATTTCGCCGTATATTTCCAGCCGGCCGGGATTCCATGCTGGAGTCGGCAGAGGCACCGCCTGGATCAGAGCCTTCGTGTACGGATGCAGTGGTTCCTTTATTATGCTCTCGGATTCGCCGAGTTCAACAGCCACGCCGAGGTACAAAACCATGATCCTGTCAGAAAGATACCGTGCAGAAGCTATGTCGTGAGTTATGTAGAGTATGGTTATTCCCTCCTCATTTCTGAGGCGGAGGAGAAGATTCATGAATCCTGCGCGGAGCGAAACGTCGAGCATCGATATTGGTTCGTCGGCAACGAGAAACTGCGGTTTAAGAACAAGTGCCCTTGCCGCTGCTACACGCTGTCTCTCACCTCCGGAGAGTTCGTGAGGGTATCTATCTAGGAATGTTTCAGGTGGATGCAGCCGAACGGTTCTCAGCGCTTCCTTAACCAATTCCATCATCTTTTCAGGGTTCATGGTTGTCCTGTAGGCGATGATGGGCTCCGCAACGATGTCCATTACTGTCATTTTTGGATCAATTGAATCATAGGGGTCCTGGAATATCAGCTGCGTGTCACGCCTGAATGCCCTGTGCAGGCTGTCGTTTTCCTTCACATTCTTCACGTCCAGTTGAACATGATTCGAGGATCCGGCATTATGCTCAGGCGTCTTTGCAGGCACTTCATTCTTCAGAGAGAGTAGAAATCCCCATCGCACAAATTTCCAGATATGAGCAGGCGTCTTTGCAGGCACTTCATTCTTCAGAGAGAGGTCGTATATCATCCTTCCTTCAGATGGCTCGAGAAGCCCCAGCAGCGTCTTGCCAAGTGTTGTCTTCCCGCTGCCGCTTTCACCCACGACTGAAAAAATCTCCCCTTTACGGATCTTCACATCCAGTTTTTCCACGGCGCGGACAATTGTCCTGGACCCTGCCCGACTGAACACTTCACCCAACAGTGTTCCGCGAAGATGAAAAAACTTTGAAAGGTGTTCTATGTCGAAAAGCGTCTTACCGCCGCCCGGGACAACCTCCCGCAACACGATGTCACTGTCGGTGTCTGCTGACGGCTCTTTCAGCAATCCGGATGAAATGTCACTCGCAAAATGACAGAGGCTCTTGTGGCCATTTCCGACATCCACAAAGGGCGGATCTTCCTTAGTGCAGATTTCCCGGCGTAAAAGGCATCTGGAAGCGAAGCGGCACCCCGGCGTCAGATGGAGCTGGTCTGGTGGTGAACCGGGAATGCCCCTCATAACAGATCTTGCCTTTGCTATTGAAGGATAGCTGTCCAGAAGGGCTCTCGTGTAGGGGTTGGCCGATCTCAGATAAATGTCATCTATGCTACCGAACTCCATCAGTTTTCCGGCATATAGAACGGCGACCTTGTCTGCGAGCTGGGATACCACACCGACGTCGTGGGAGATGATTATCATCGAATCGATTGATGTTCTGCGCAGCTTCTTCAGCTCGGTAATTATTTTAGCCTGCGTTATCACATCGAGTCCTGTCGTAGGTTCATCGGCTATGACCAGCTTGGGATTGAGTGCGAGTGCCATGGCTATAATGGCCCTCTGTTTCATGCCGCCGCTCAGCTCATGAGGATAAGAATTCAGAATAACCGGGTTGAGTCCCGCTTTCCTCACAGTCTGTACTACCTTTTCCTTTATCTCTTCCTTGGTCAGATCCGTATGCAGCCTGTACACTTCAGCCAGCTGTTTCTCAATGGTATAGACAGGGTTGAATGCATTCATGGAGCCCTGAAAGACGATAGATATGTTTTTCCACCTCAGTTCCCTAAGCTTCTCTGAAATCATCCTCAACTGCTTCCTCTTCACCTTCAGCAGGCCCGCCCCGGTGCTGCCTGAGGAAGCAACGGTGTCGCCTTCGAACTCTATGGTGCCCTCGACATGACCGTTTTCAGGAGTGAGAGAGATAATGGCGGATGCGAGCGTCGACTTACCGGAACCGCTTTCGCCAAGTATGCCGAGTGTTTCACCATGGTTGAGCGAGAGAGAGATACCGTCGATTGCATGCACTCCGCCTTCGAATGTGTCGAAGGTCAGAGACAGGTTGTTTATCTTCAGTAATTCACGACCGTCTGATCCCGCAAATTTGTTTTCAGCGGTTCTCCCGGCACCGGCCATTCTACCGCCTCCTGAGCCGTGGATTCACGACTTCATCCATTCCCCTGGAAACAAAGACAAATGCAAAGATGAACATGGTAAGGGCGATTGAAGGGGGTAGTATCCACCATGGTGCTATTGCTGCAAAATAAAAGTTATTCAGTATAGGTTGCAACATCGATCCCCACGTGACAGTCGTGAGCGATACGACCCCGAGGAACTGAAGTGTTGATATCGCCGCAACAGCGCCGCCGATGTTTACGGCAGTGAGATAAGCGAGCAGGGGAGTCATGTTCGAAAGCATGTGTCGTCTGAGAATCTGCATGCTTCTTGCACCTGATACTTTGGCTGCTTCGATGAATGAATGTGACTTGATGGAGCGGACGAGACCGATTAGCGTGAACGTGGTGAATGGCCACGCGACGGCACTCAGAACCAGGATTGCGCCTTCCAGCGAGGGATTGAGTATGCTCGCAATGACAATCAGCAGCGCAATGAATGGAATCAGAAATATGACGAGCGAGAACGTCTCGAAGATAGAGCCGACAAAGCCGCCAAGATATCCGACTATCATGGCCACTACCACCGAGATTGCGATGGTTACGAGTGCCACACCGATACCGACTTCCCAGGCGGGAGCGAAACTGGCAATAAGCTGGCTCCAGACATCCTGTCCCTCAGTGTTGGTGCCCAGAAGATACACGTTACCTGAAGGAGAGTGAAGCGTAGGCGCAAAAGGATTGGTGTCATGACCCGACGTCGAGTAGACAGCCAGATAGCCGCTGCTGGTGAGAAACGCAAACGACTGGGCCCCGCTTTCAGAGTTTATCAGCAGAACGGGGCTCGAAATGCCCGCTCCCTTTGAAATAAGCGAGTAATCCACATGCCATTTTACCGTGACCTTGTTGGCCGACGGAAGTATGGCAATGAAATTGCCAAGATTCGTCCCAGCCACAAAATTTCTTGTGTTGCCGTTGAAAATCGGCGAGAATGTGTATGAACCGAAGGGACCTGCAGGCAGGGCGACGGGCTTGGGAAACGGTGAATAACCGGCCATACCATTCATCAGGTAGAGGGCATCGTTCGTCTGCACTGCGAAATACTGCGGATTCGGTTCCGCGAGAGCCGAGGAGGATGATATGCCCGTCACAGAACCCGGTGCTGTGAATATTTTCTGGACCGTTCCGTTGGAGGCGAGTATCGAATAGACGTTGTTTCCTGAAGCGACATAAACCTTGTTGTAAGAGTTGAAGCCGAGCTGATAACCATACGGGATGTACACGCCAACTCTCGTGTTGAGAGTGATGTTTGTATCTATGCTCCAAAATACTTTACCCGAATACGGGTTTATCGAAGTGACGTTACTTCCCTGTTCGATCAACAGCATTGCCTGATTCGGGTTCTCGTAATAGTTTCCCATAAGGCAGGGCAATGATGGCACAGAGCTGCCGTTGAGCCTGTAGCTCCAGGAGGGACTGAGCGGATAATCGTTGTAGGCGTTAACGTAATAGCTTCCATTCTTTAACACTACAAGATACAACTGACCGTTGGAGAAACCCAGTGGTACTGCGTTCTGTGAATCAAATGGTACCCATGGCGGCAGTCCGTATGTTGTCGGTTGGGCATTGGAAACCGGTGGCAGGACCACTGTACTGTTGGTGAGATAAGTGCCGTTGTTGACAAGAAAAGGCTTTCCGGAACCGGGAATATTTGACCCGGACCATGCGACTCTGCCGATGTGCAGAATACCATTCGTGGTGACTACCGCAATATAATTGTCGAATGAGACGCTGTTGAATCCGGAGGAAACGAACCGCTGGTAATTGTTCAGCGGAAAGACGAGCGGTGCGTACATAGACGCTCCTGGTGGCAGAGAGAGATTAAGCATCGATATCAGCCGGCCGGGATATGGTCCGCCTGCTCCGCCGAGACCCACGCCGTAGACCTGGCCGTGGGGAGTTCCCACATAGACGACATAGCTGCCGGATGTGGAGAGAGCGGATGCTGCCGGAGGGTATTCTGAAATGTTCCAACCCGGATTGTTTATTACGTGTGCATTGAGTTCTAGCGATGCTACGTATGCGTCTTCCTGAGGTGCAAAAAAAGTGTTTGCGTTGTGAAATTGAATAACCGGCGTCAGGATGGTTATCAAAGCAAATGCGACAAGTATGTAAAAGCCCGCTTTGCCATATGCAGAGTGATAATAAATCTTCCATTGTTTTCTGAACTGCCTGAATTGAAAATTAAAACGTTCTTTCCGGTAGCTCAACATTTCTGCGCCAACGGGCATTTTGTCATCTCCTGTCTTCATGATATCAATCCAGAACTACACGCTGACCCTCGGATCAAGCCATGCGTGAATGAAATCTATAATCGAATATGCCGCTATTACCACCAGGGCAATCACGAAAAGTGCTGCTTCACTCAACGGATAATCTTCCAGCAGGGTGGCCTGAAAAAGAACGTTGCCTACGCCGGGATATGAAAATATTATCTCGACTATGACTGCTCCGCTTGTCAGAAGCGCGAATTCCAGCGCCATTCGAGTCGAAACGGGGATCATGGCGTTTCTGGCTGCATGATGAAACATTATTCTACCCTCAGGGACCCCCTTTGCGCGTGCCGTTGTAATGAAGTCTTCTCCGAGTATCGAAACCATGGACGCTCTCATGGTAAGGGCATGAGCCGCCGACTCGACGACTATCAATGTGATCAGAGGGAGAGCTATTCTGCCCAGCACATACATCAAAACATTCGGTTCATACAGATATGAGAGTTCATGAATATTAAAACTGGAAGTGACCGGAAACAGCCTGAGGTAAGCGACAAAATAAACATAGACGAGAATTCCCAGTATGAAGAAAGGTATCGAGCTCAGAATCAGGCTGACGGTGTTTATTGCCGCTTCTCTTCTCTTTCCTCTAAACCATGTCGCGACTATACCCACAGGCAGCCCGACAATGAAGGAAACGACGGCAGCGGTTCCAAGCAAAAAGAGGGTAAAAGGCATTCTGTATTCCAGTATTTGAAGAACGGACTGCTGCTGGTAAAAATCAAAACCGAAATTGAACGTGAACATATCCTTCAAATATATCAGAAAATTCTCGAAATTCCACTTGCCGCCTGCCAGTCCGAGCGATATGAGTATACGCTGCTGCTCTGCAGGGGAAGCACCCTTGCTCTTCGCGGAAAACAAGAATAAAGCTGCAGGGTCCCCTGGCATCAGTCTGTAGATAACATAAACAAGAACAACAGTCAGAATAATGAGCACAGTTGCCTGGATAATTTTCCTTGCTATCAGGTATGGATTCATTTGTTGCTCATCACACTCTCCGGACTGGCATCATGCTGACTGCCGACACCGAAATGAATAAGAAATAATTGAATAAGAGGTTTGCCGCATCACATCGGTTCAGTTCTGAGGAGGCTTATTTTCTCTTACCGCCGCATTCTTCGATCCGCCACGCCCGCCTCTTGACATCATGTAGAGAATGCCGAACAACGCGGTCAGAACTACAAACAAGCCCAAGGCACCGTACATGTAAGCAGGAATCGCGGTGGATGTCTGGTTTTTATAGACTGTCTTGGTCGTAATAGTTGTTCCGTTGAGCGAGTAGTGCGGCATCGCGTAATATATCGTTTCGGTGGAGAATGTCTTACCGCCTGAAACATAGCTCACCTTGATGAATATCGGTGTCATGACAGATACATTCGGCACCACCAGATTCACTGAAAATGAGCCGCCGCTTCCGGTCGACCCGATTGCGTATGTCGACCCGCCAACAGAGCCGAGAGAGACAGAAACGTTTACGTTAACATTAGGCATGTTTGGACCTGCCGCGGTATCTTCCGTCGAGTTAACGTATAACGTGTATGAAGCGTTTCCCGCTATTACGTTCACACCGTTAAGTATGCTCGCACCGCCGACATAGGCAGACAGAACAGGGACAGCAACAGCGTTTGTAACTGTCTGCGTTGAAACGGTTGTTGTCGAATTTACGCCGCCTGCGGCACCTGCTGCAGATATCTGGAACTCATCAAATGGTATGAGACGGCTGTCGGTGTAAGGTGCCGCACTATAGCCTGCAAATGCTGCGCCATTGTTAGAGTACTGAGTCGTGTATACAGACGGTGAGAATGTTGCCGAAGCCACACCAGTTGCGTTCGTAACCACGACCATGCCGGGAATAAATGAGCTGCCGAAGTATTCGTTCGGATTAAATGACTGAACCTGCATGCCGTTTGAGCCGAACAGGTATCCGCGGTTCGCACCCAGCGCATTCTGACTCGTCAGCGTGACTGCATAATTCGGTATCGGCAGGCCCGTACTAGAGTTCGTCACGACGACCGTGACGGTGCTTTGGCCGTTGGGAGAAAGCGTGGAAGAGGATGTTGTCAGAGCTATCTTGACTTTGGAGGAGGAGGCTGTCTGCTGAACCTGCAATGGAATTTCCACGGGCTGTTGACTTCCGAAATGATGGGGACTCGACGAGGAAGTCAGCTCGGCTATTGAAACATATGGTGCGGCACCTGTCATCGCACCTCCGCTGGAATAGTCACCGAGGAAAAGATAGGACAGGAACGATCTGCCCATCTGTGCGAAGTTGACCGATGAATTGACAGATAACCCGACAGATATCGTTCCGTTTGAGCCGGTCACTCCGGTAATCGTCGTCACATTCCAGTCTGTTGCACCTGATGAATTGACGCTGAGGTAACCACTGCCCAAAAGGAAGTTGTACGTATTACCCTGGCTGACAGACTGGTTGACGGAGGTAGGTGCGACAAGTACAGCACCTGAAAGTGCGCTGAGCGCGTAAGAATATCCGGATATGGGAAGACCTGTTTGTGGATCTATGACGGTCATCCTGAAAATGGACTGTGATGAGCCGTTAACCAGCGCAGTCGGAGCCGAAGAAACGGCATACTCCACCGGCATGGGCGCAGTTGAGACATGCACGTATCCGAGGCCGGGCAGTATACCAGATTGGCCATTGGAAAACGCAGCAACGCTGAAATTCACAGATCCGGCGTAATCACTGGTGAACATTCCCTGATTTCTGTTGAACACCTTGAATTCGAACATGTACTGCCCTGCCGAGTTTGTAACGCCCGAAGTGCTGCTCACATTGAGCACACCACCAGTTGGGTTATAACCGACGGATACGCCTACCCCGGACATCGCCTGGCCGTACTGGTCGCGAACCTGTATGGTGAGGTTGCCGTACTGTCCGTCAAAATAAACCGACTTTGATGCAACGACTCCGACACGCAGCTGCTTTGGAATCGTCGTTGGCGCCTTTGGAATGACCTGCCCCTTTAAATGCACGGAATCGAATGTAAATGCGATCATCGCGGCCTGCGGCAAACTCGTTTCGGTAATGCCGGTGAATGTCCCGTTGTAGAATGGATAGATGTCGACGCCATATCCAAAGATGACCTCGGTGGATTCGAGTGCGGCTATGCCCTGAATCTGATCCGCAATAGCTATCCTTTCCCTCAAATTGGTGATTATGTTGAGCCTGTTTGTGAGATTATTCAGAAGGTTCTGAACCTGGTTGCCGTTCATGATCTTTCCCTGATATGTTATGTTGCTGAACGGTCCCTGGTAAAAGAGTGTGGGAGCCTGGTTGTTATAAACTGCGGTCAGGAAAGAAGTGGGATCTCCGGTTATTCCTGTTATGCCCAGTGCTATGGAATTGAAATTTGAAATGATAAGGTCTGCCACGAGTTTTATGAAGGATACCTGAGTCACGACGGTTGGAATGCCCAGTGATGTCCACTCGCTTGCAATGAGCTGAGCGGCTTCAACTCCGAGCGGGTTGGAGCTGGAGGTTGTAATCTCAATATTTGCCTTGACCGGCTTCCCAAAATACTGCCAGACACCGTTCACTTCCTTCATCCCTGTAATGTTAGCAATCATCTGTTCGGTCAGGGCCGGATTGTAATTATACTGAGGAAGACTGAAATTGTGCCATATGGAGTCTGACAGGGGGATAATCGAATCGCCCGGGACCACATATCCCTGATCGATTACCGATGCAATGTAAGTCTTGTCAACGGCATAATTAAGTGCCTGTCTAAATGCGGTGATATTGAAAGGTGCGTTTTGCGTCGGATAAGTGTTGAACTGCATGAATCCGTACCCCGAACCGGGGTGATAATAAATGAAGGTGTTCTGGGCTGCATTGATGGTGGAAATGAAAGTTGGCGCGACCCCGCCCTCAATCGTGTCGACCTGACCCAGCGTCAGTGCAGTTACAGCAGCAGACTCAGATCCGAAAAGAGGCACGAGTATTTCAAAAATCTTGGGAGTGAACTGCTCAAGCGCTGGTACATACTGAACAAAGTAATGCGGATTCACATACATGTTCCATGAAACGCCCGGTATCCACTGTCCTGCAGGCATTCCGTAACCTGAAGAGAACATGAACGGACCGGTTCCGACCATACCTGATGCAGTGTACGACGTCGAACTGTAGTTCATATTCCAGACATCGTAACCGTTCGGCTGACCAGTATAGTTCCACACACCAGTGCCCGGGTTAGTCGCCCAGTCGTGTTGCACCCACACATGATAGGGAAGTATTGGGTTCAACAATGTGGTCGTTGCAAAAGTCGCAGATTGATCACTCAAAAAGAATTCAACCGTCAAATTGGTCACTGGCAAAACATTCACAACATTCAGGTATGTTCCTGTGAAATCGGCAGAACTCTGAAGCATTAACCAGCTGATGACAACATCAGCCGACTGTACAGTGTGTGTATTCATTGTGACTCCATCGTACTTGTATGTGTTGCCACTGTTCGCAGGTGTCCAGTCGGACCATTGTACACCTGGCCTCAAAGTTACATTGTATGTGTAGTTGTATGTGGTGCTCAAACCCGTCAGAGGATCTGTCGTAGTGCCTGGGTGAGCCGAGTCGTTTGCCGCAACATAACCTGTTGCAAGCCAAGGCGATATAGTCTGATTCGGGAGGAGGTTGTAAAGCGAATCGTATACCTCACCAATCAGATAAAAACTGTACAAATCACTTGTAGCATAAATGTTCAAATGCTGCACATCGTTCGTTGCAGCCATCACATAAGTGCCGTTCGTATAGCCTGGTTCCTTCATCGTTGTTGTAGGATAAGTGAAAGCAGTGTTTGCAGTTGCGGAAACACTGCTGCTCGCCTTCATTCCACCTGCATTAATCGCCGGAAATGAAACCAATCCGGCAAAAAAAGCAGTTCCTATGACGAGCATTGTCGAAATCAATGCCAACGCCATTTTCACTTTACTGTTCAAATGCTGGCCCCCTTTACCCGCAGTTCCATCAAATAACATTCTGATCCCTTCGCAATATGCTGATTCCGAATGCCAATCGCTCTCACGAGACACATCAGCGAATGCATTATCCCTATATAAATCGAATCCACAGCCGCAGTAGTCCCGCATATCGGGTGCCGCAACGGGCCGGAGCATGATGATGCCCGTGACTTCGCAGATTTCAGAACATGCTTCAGCATGAACAATGTGAAGCATGGGCTGAACGGTTGCATCAT
>JAKABN010000093.1 GCA_021796895.1 Thermoplasmata archaeon
TCAATTTTCTAGTGATGAACTATGGTGATCCGAAGGTGGCCCCGTTTCTGGAAATCAGCGAGGAGGAGTGGAACAAAAGCATAGACATGATGCTCCGCTCAACGCTCATGCTCACCAGGAGCGTATTGGATGATATGTTGAAGCAGAAGGCGGGAAGGATTGTTTACGTGACATCGATGACGACGAAGAATCCACTGGAGAACTTTTCCATTTCCGCATCTCTGAGATCTGCCGTGGTGGCGCTTGGCAAAGTGCTCTCCCTGGAGCTTGCATCCGAGGGCATAAATGTGAACAGCATTTCCCAGGGATTCTTCATGACTGACAGGCTAAGGAACATAGCAAGGCAAAACAGCGAGAAGAGGGGGATAGGATATGATCAGGCACTGGATGCCATAAAGCAAACTATCCCAATGAAGCGTTTCGGCGAGCCGGGGGATCTCGGAGAGCTAGTGGCTTTTCTCTGCGCCGAAGAGTCGTCATACATCACCGGCACCAACATGCAGATTGATGGAGGAATAGTTAAATTCCCGTTCTGATGTTCCGATTATCTGCAAATGTTCTCAAAGGTGGCATAAAGATGGTCAAATTGGAAAAGGTGTCCTGGGACAGCGTGAAGCATGAAAAACTCTCTGATACTATTTCGAGACAGATGGTTTATGGAGAAAAAGCCATGGTGGCGAAGATTTTCCTCAAGAAGGGCGCCGTCGTGCCAGCCCACAGGCACGAGAGCGAACAGCTTACCTGGATCATTAGCGGGGCGCTCGAATTCACCATCGGTGGCAGCAAACTCACAGTCGGTGCCAACGAAGTGCTCAAGATCCCTTCTATGGTCGAGCATGCCGCTGTCGCCCTTGAAGACACATATGACGTGGATATATTCAGCCCCATAAGGCAGGACTGGATAAAGGGAGACGATTCCTACCTGCGGAAGTGAGGTCCCACTCTCAAACCTGCAAAATCTCCGTTTCAACCGGATGCTCTACGGCGAAAACCGCAGGGCATTTCTTTCTCGCCGCCGCAACCTGCTTCCCTATGTTCCTGTCCGAGCTCACCTCTATCTTGAGCTTCTTGATTATTGGAACGTCCTTTTCAACGACAAGCGGGCCGATATCATAGGACAGTGTTCCTTTCACCTTCAGCTCTCTGAGTTCTATACCGTCTGTCGCACACTGTATTGCGAGCGTGGAGGAATAGCATGCGAGAACGCCGTACAGCATGTATGTAAGCGGAGAGGGTCTGACTCCCTTTCCTCCAAGCGGAGAGGGTTCGTCGCAGCCTATCAGGAAATCGGAATAGTCGGTGTGCAGCGTGGCAGTGAACATCGGACTCCCGGAAAGGTGAAACGTGCCGGTGATTTCCTTCTCTACGGGTATTGAACCGTTGTTTGCCCTTGCCTTCGCTGCCGTTTCCTCAATGACGTCGAGGGATAGATTGTTAATAATTCGAGCCATCTGGTCACCGAAAACGCATTATCATGACCATACTAATAACTTGTCAGAGCGCGGCGCAGCAATTGTCATCGACTATCTGGGCGGCTTCTGTACAATCATGCATGGATCGTGCAATGCCCGGTGCATGCCTCAGCCGGCGGCCCGGATAGTGCTGCAGAGATTGCAAACATTCTCTGCCTGATTTTAAGAAAGAACGGAAGGTGTCATCTGGTATGGACACATACTTTAACTTAGTTACACGTTACCGGTGACGTCTGTATGGTTAACAGCAGGAAAAGGCACGATGTTTCGACTTGCAATATCAGTGACGCAATGAAACGGGGAGGCTCGCTTGGCGAGTTTCGTTTTATGACCGGAGTTAGTGGTCTTGTTACCGGAAAGGCTGTTACATGCAGGACCGAAGACGGAGACTGGTGGGCGGTGGTCAAGGCCATTGAATCGGCAGCAAAGGGAGACGTCGTAGTTGTTGAAAGCGTTCATGGGCAGAGCAGGGCTGTGCTCGGTGAACTTCTGGCCACCGAGGCTGCCGGAAGACGTGTGGCCGCCGTTGTGATAGACGGTTGCGTTAGAGACAGCAGCGGTCTGGCGAAACTGGGCCTGCCGATATATGCCCGGGGACTCGTTCCGCACGCGGGAAACCCTGAAAAACGCGGTAAAATATCAGTTCCCCTGACAATCAACGGCGTGAAAATCCGGCCAGGTGATTTCATTGCATGCGACGGAAACGGCGCAGTCGCGATACCAAAGGCGAAATATGAAACGGTGATGGCAGGCGCGCGTGGCATAGTGGAAAAGGAAGAGAAGATACTGAAGAAGATGAATGCAGGCATCAGCATATCTGAAATACTCCATTTCTGAAATATCAGGCCGAGAGCACTGGAAAGATATGATTGCATGATGCCCCGGCTGAGTCCGCAGGTGCAAGACGGACTCGCGAGGCGTGGCATTCATCGGACTCGCTTGTGCTCATGGAGAAATTCGCACAGTCCTTCCATGCCTTTCTCGACTACATCGTCGGATGTTGCAAAGGAAACTCTAACATGCGCCGCGCCTTCCTCGCCAAACAGCGAGCCGGGGAAAACGGCGACATTCCTCTCCCTGAGCAGACCCTCCGAGACTTCGTTGCCGGTCATGCCGGAGCCTGAAATATCAAGCCAGCCGTAGAAGGTTCCCTGCGGCTCTATTGCAGAGAGCACATCTGTGTTGCTGCCGACATGCTTCATGACAATTTCGCGTCTCCTGCTCCACGCATTCACCATTTTCTCAGCATAAATGAGAGACTCCGGATTCCTTAGCGCTTCCACGGCAGCATACTGTGAAATGCTGGAGGCGCAGACGAGGGAATAACCCAGCAGCGACGTCATCTTGGATGTGAGCTCGGTGGAGGATGCGGCATAACCGATTCTCCAGCCCGTCATCGCATAACCTTTGGACATCCCGTTTATCAGTATGGTTCTCTCCTTCATGCCGCTGAGGGAAGCAATGCTTACGTGCTTGTGCGGAGGGTAGACTATTTTCTCATATATCTCATCAGAAATTATCTTGAGGTCTTGACGCTCGGCGACTCCGGAAATCTCCTCGAGTTCAGACCGTGTCAGTACTTTTCCTGTGGGATTCGAGGGGGTGTTGAGTATCAGCATCCTGGATCGCTTTGACACCTTTTTTTCCAGCTCCTCTCCATCGAGTCTGAACCCTGTGTCTGAGTCGAGCCGTATACGGACAGGAGTCATACCGGCAAGTCGTGCCAGCACAGAATAATGAAACCATGCGGGGTCAGGTATCAGTACTTCGTCACCGGGATCCGCAAGTGCATACATCATCAGCCAAATGGCTGAAGCAGAACCGGGTGCGACGATTATCTCTCCCGGCGAATACGCGACGGAGTTCTCTCTTTTCAGCTTGTTCGAAATCTCCTCCCTGAGAGGCATGATCCCCGCAGGATTGGTGTAATGTGTTTTCTCCTCCCTGATCGCCTGTATGGCTGCCTCCCTGACAAAGTCTGAAGTCGGAAAATCCGGTTCTCCTGCCGTCAGGCTTATGACACCGGGTGGCAGCCCGAGTGCTATTCTGAAAACTTCATCGTCTATTGCCTCAGCTCTTTCAGAGAGCCTTACACCCTCTGCGATATGCTCGTCGGAAGACATCAAACACACCTTCGGCAACGGTACGGATGGCAATGGTGATTATAATTCTGCTTGCGGTAAAACGCGAAGGAGCGTGCTTTTCCTGACTCCACGACGCAGTAGCACAGTAAGGTTCACAAACTGCAACCTGTTCCTTGTCCAGTGCAGGGCTTCAACGAAATTAATAATTAGATAGTCTGGTATACCGGCAATCATGGAGATAAAGGGGATTATTGATCTAACGAATGAAGTCAGAACACACATGCCAATATGGGTCACTGCTCCGTTGCCTGTTATTTCACCCGTCGGTGTCGTTAGCAGGGATGGCTATAATTTCGAAACAATATCAGCTGGCACACATACAGGAACTCATGTCGACGCCCCCTATCACTTCGACGAAAACGGAAAGACGGTCGACAGGATAGATCTCAGGATGCTGGTCAGCGAGGGATACTGCCTGCGGTTCTCTCCGAAAGGGACAGAGATTACGGCATCGGATCTGAAGGCAAAGTGGAAGCCCGAGTACGACGGAAAGACGATACTGATTAACACCGGATGGAGCAGCAAGAGGGGATTCACAAAGGAATTCCTTTACGACTTCCCGGGACTCTCTCTGGACACCATTGATTTCATTGTAGAGCACAATGTCAACGTTCTGGGAATAGATACGCTCAGCATGGATCCTTTTGCACATTCAAATTTCGATGTCCACAGGGCGCTGCTGTCCAGGGGAAGGATATTCCTGGAGGACCTGACGAACCTCGAATCTCTCACCGAGGGAAAAAAGTACCTTATAGATGCCCTGCCCCTTAAACTTCACAATGCCAGCGGCTCAATGGCAAGGGTAATTGCACTTGACGTTTTCTAATTAGCGCCGGACAGAACGGATTATACGTGGATTGCTCCTCGCTTTCAGGCCCTTCGCAGGTTCGGGTGAGATGCTTCCACGAACTGCAGTCCTGATGCAGAACTTTTAAGGCAGATTGCATCAATCTTCGCCCGGGGTAATCTGTTTGGAAAAAAGCAGGGCCGCGACTCTGTCCCTCATAAGCAACAGCGCCCTTTCGGTTTCCAAGATTGCTGTTGGTGTCATGACAGGGTCAGCGGCAGTGTTCAGCGACGGAATCCATTCGTTTACCGATGTTGCCGCCTCGCTTTCAACGGCGGTTTCTGTCCGCGCTGCAGCCAAGCCTGCTGATTACCATCACACGTTCGGCCACCAGAAATTTGAAAACGTTTCCGGGGTCTTCGAGTCTTTTCTGCTGATTGCCGCCGGAGTGGTCATAGTCGCAGAAGCGTTTGGAAGGCTGGCGTCAGGCTATCGAATAATTGGCATCTCCCTTGCGATCACTGTAATGGCTGCATCAGCCGTGGTGGATGCAATAGTGGCTATTCCCGTACGTGCCGCCTCCCGAAAGGCAGATTCGATTGCGCTGAAGGTGGACTACGCACACATAGCGACCGATGCTCTTGCGTCAGTGGGCGTGATCATCGCTCTCTTTCTAGTTCAGCTGACAGGCAACATTTTCTTCGATACGGCAACGGCATTCATGATTGCAGCCATAATGGGAGTTTCCGGCATTTCGCTGCTGCGCGAGTCCGGCGGACCGCTGGTCGACGTGAAAATATCAGATATGGAGGAGGGAAGAATCAGAGAAATACTTTCCAGGTATGAGGGATCGTGCGGCTATCATCTGTTGCGCACGAGAAAGGCAGGCAACATCAGGTTTGTTGATTTTCATCTCACCTTTCCCCTTTCAGCCACCCTCGTCGAGGCCCATGACATATCAGACAGGATAGAGGCGGAAGTGATGAACGCGCTGCGAAACTGTAATCTCACCATACACATGGAGCCGGAAGGAGTGGACTGTGCGGGTGAAGCTTACGGCGGAAAAAATTCATGACCAGACGGCGCTGAAGTCTGTGAGTTGAATCATGTCATCTGTGGTAATCCCGATTTCCGTGGCTCACGTACCGCTCACGTCTATTTCCGGCAGATCCGGAAACGGCAGGTCATATCTTGACAGCTTGCGTTTGACTTCGAGTATAGTGGACTGCCACGCCTTCCTCTTCTCATCCAGGGAGAGTACTCCGAGGCCCGCACCTGCAGCAGTCTCCTCCATTTTCCTGTGCACATCCATGAAATCGGAGGGGAGCTTCCAGAATTCTTCCGGCGGTTCAAACAGTATCATTGACAGGTAGACGAAACCGTGTCTCAGCCTTTTCGGTATCAGCGCTCTTTCCGATTCGGTAAGATCCGGAATGGCGTCCTCTAGCACGAACCATGTGTAGGCAAGATGTCTCGATTCGTCTGTCGCAAGATGCTTGAATGCGTCACGGAAAGCAGGATGGTCCGTTTTCCTTGCCATTTCGTTGAATAGCTTGGATGCACACGCTTCACCCATCATGAATGATGTGAAGATTAGCGGAAATCTGAACTTGTCATATGAGCTTGTGTATGCTTTCCAGTAGCGCCCGCCGTTGTAATATATCCACCGTATGTTTCTAAGCGCCTTTGCCTCGAGGTCGTTTCGAGGTTTCCATCCCTTCAGGAAGTTGGGACACAGCCGGTTGCATCCTCTCATGCACGTTTCATCGTGTCTGCACTCATCCATAACGATCGTCGCCGTGACCTTCTGCGTCGCATTATCATAGTGGTTGGTGGTCACGTGCACCAGCGCTTTCGCAAATGAGGCGGCTGCATTGTTTTCGAAATTTGCAAGCTCTGCCCACCAGTAAGCCATCGCAGTCTTCTGCAATGGATCGTAATCTTCAGGGTTCACCGAACTCCAGTCAATGTCTGCCGGGTCCCAGTGTTCCTTTTTGGCCCTGGAATATATCTTCAGGAGCCTTTTGTCGACAAAATCCCAGTCAAACGGATAAGCGTTCGGCTGCGCAATTTCAGGCGGATCTTCCCCACGGGTCTCCCTGTACATGTTACAGTATTGTTTTGGTGATACATTTTACCTTCACTTGCGGAATCCTGAAAAGCCCGCATCTGACGCTGCAGTGTCACAAAACAACACGCAATCAGGAGAGATAATGGCGACAGAGTAAACTAGATGTACGGTCACTACATGACGTCGCGTCACAAGGGAAGGCGCGGCAATGTCATGGTTTATGTGTGGTGAATACAGATGCCCTCAGAGAAAAATGTGAAGATTGCCGGATGTGGTACGTGGAAATCCCCCATAACTCCGGAGGTTGTGGCGGCCGTTCCACGTTACCTCTATGAAACGTCGCAGGACGAAGCGGGAAATGTCTACTTTGTAGAGCCGCGGGCAGGGGAGAAAGGACGCTTCGTGATAGTGCGCATCAATGCTGACGGTCATCGCCGCGACGTCACTCCGCCAAATTTCAATGCGCGGAGCCGTGTGCATGAATATGGAGGAGGATCCTATGTGTTAGGAGGGGACCGCATTTACTTCGTAAATTTCGAAGATCAGGGGATTTACAGTCAGGCAATTGACAATGATATCCCGGGTGAACCCCGTCTGCTTGTCCGCGATTCCGGCGTTTTGTATGCAGACCTTGTTTTTGACAAATTTCGGAAAAGGATCATCTGTGTGCGGGAAGATCACACAAGCGGGGAAGCGGAATCGCAGAATGCAATAGCGGCCGTTGACGCGGCGGGAAGAACGGGCGAGAGCATTTTGATTTCCGGAAACGATTTTTACTCATCGCCCAGGATGAGCCGTGACGGCGGGAGTCTTGCATGGCTCACCTGGAATCATCCCGGCATGCCTTTCTTCGGAACAGAGCTGTGGACATGCAGGCTGCTCGACGACGGATCGGTCGTGGATAGCCGCATGATAGCTGGCGGAGAATCTGAATCGATTTCGGAACCTCTGTGGTCCAATGATGGCGTACTGCATTTTGTATCGGACAGATCCGGATGGTGGAATCTCTACAGTCTTTCGGAAGGTAACATTCAGTGTCTGCACCAGACGGAGGCCGAGTTTGTGCCTCCGCAATGGCTGATGGGGATGTCGTCATGGGCATTCGCAGATGACGGGTCGATTGTCTGCACATTCACA
>JAKABN010000094.1 GCA_021796895.1 Thermoplasmata archaeon
CTGGAAACGATGACCCTTCAACAGATTAACAGAGAGGGGAAAATGTCAGAGCATCAGTGCAATGCGTACCTCAGTAAATCGGTTTTCATGGGGGTGCTCAGCCAGTGAAGATAGCGATGTTCACCGATTCATATTATCCCGCTGTGGACGGAGTTGTGAATTCGGTGTCCACCATATCCAGGGAGCTGGAAAGGATCGGACACGAAGTGTTCATATTTGCACCCGAGCCTTCGAACGGCGAAAAGATAAGCGACATTACCAGAGGAGGGACTTTCTTCTTCAAATCAATGAAATTCAGGCACTACCCGCAGTACAGGACTGCTTTCCTTCCCTCAAACAAGACCAGAGTTCTTGACAGGCTCGGAATAGATTTGATACACACACACGGAATAACGACTGTAGGTCTGAAAGGACTCAGCGCATCGAGAAAATTCGACGTGCCTGTCGCAACGACCTACCACACAATGGTGCACGAGGCGATGAATTACTACAAACCTGTTCCGCTTCCGACGAGCATCATAGTCAATCTTGCTGTGAGGTACATGCGTTTCTTCCTCAACAGATCTGATGTTGTTGTTGTGCCGACAAAACCGATACTGGAGGAGCTGGTCAGGATTGCGCCGCGTATGCCGTATGCTGCCGTCATACCCACGGGGATTGATACGAAGCGTTTCAGTCCCGAGGGCAAGGGCGGGGCGGTAAGAGAAAAATACGGTATTGGCGACGCGCCGCTCCTGCTCTACGTCGGCAGGGTGGCTTTTGAGAAGAGCATCGACAGGATCATCATGCAGATGCCCCTGCTGAAGGACAGGACGACCAGGCTCATGATTGCCGGAGACGGTCCGGCCAGAAGCCAGCTGGAACGACTCGTTTCGTCGATGCATCTTGATGACAGGGTCATTTTCACGGGATTTATACCAGACGCCGAACTTGCGGACTATTACAAGGCAGCAGATGTTTTTGTGTCCGCCTCCAAATTCGAAACACAGGGAATAACCATGCTCGAGGCCATGGCGTGCGGTAAACCCGTTGTGAGCATCAACTACAGGGCAGTGACGGATTTCGTCATCAACGGCGAGAACGGTTTTCTATATGACGAGTATGCCGAAAACATAGCTGGCACGATTGAGATGGCAATGAATGCGGAACAGCGTGTAAAGAAGAACGCGAGGAGAACGGCAGAGAAGTATTCAAAGGAAAACTGCGCCAGGACACTGAGCGAACTCTACACGAGAACGCTCAACATACACCTTAGCAGGTAGTATGAATGATCACTGTGGGCCAGTTTGTTTACGCGCTGTTCAGGCCGTACGGTGAAACCGGGCTCCTGCTGGCGCTGTTTATCATCTTCTTTCTTGATGCCACATTCTTTCCCACGCTTCCGGAACTGTTTACCGTTGTCATATTTCTTGCAATGCCCATATCAGGTTTCGCACTGCTGATGCTGGCCATAATCAGCATAGCCGAATTTTCCGGCATAAACAGCCTGTATTACATCGTGAAGCACCATGACCTGCCCCTCTGGATAAAGAGCAAGATGATTGCTTACTCCAGATTCTTCATCGTGAAGGATGAGAAGATTATACTGATGAACAGAGTTGCGCCGGTTATACCATTCCTCGGCGCATTCATAGCGACATGTGAGTGGCATTACGGCCGGAGCATAGCTTACAATTTCATAGGAGGACTGGTGAAGTATGCCCTGATAATTCTACTCGCGTCATTTCTTCTCAGCATTTTTTCAAATCAGTTTGAGGCCGAAGTCATAACCATAGTTGCAGTCGGGTCTCTGATAGGTGTCAGTGCCTATCTCTCCAACAGGGAAAAGAGAAGATTGGGCATGGGGGCTGAGCTCTGAGTTGCGAATCGTTGAGCTGAATCCGTTTTATCTGCCTTATGACGGCGGAATAGAGAAAAGAATTGCTGCGATCACCTCAAGGCTATCTCCGAAACACGAGATGTTTGTGGTGACATCCAGGCTGCCCGGGACAGCGGAACGGGAGGAGATTAAAGGCGCAACGGTCATCAGGCTTCCGAGCAGCTTCAGGGGAAAATACAATCCGCCGATGGTGAGGAGCGCGGGAGTGCAAGACACTCTGCGCACGCTGAAGGCGGATGTCGTCGATTATCACTACCGCTGGGCACATACATACAACAGTGCTTTCTTCCGCTATGGGGGAAACAGGATCATCACATTTCACAATCAGTACGGGGAGGGTACGGGTCTCCTTGGTGCTGCCAGCAGACTCAACGATTTTTTCTATCTCCGCAGGATGAAGGGGCTCAAGGTACTTGCCATATCCGATTTCGTGCGGTCCCAGCTTGTGTCGAAGGGTGTGGACCCGCTATTGATTCAAACGGTGGTTAACGGAATAGACGTCAGGGAGCACGTGACCGCCGACGAGGGTTTCGCGCTTTTCATCGGCAGACTCGTATCGACGAAGGGAATAACGCATCTCGTCGACGCGGCCGTCAGAACCGGAATACCGTTGAAAGTCGCGGGAACGGGCCCGCTGCTCGAAATGCTGAGAAAGAGGGCGGCGGGGAGCAGAACAGAAATTCTCGGCAGTATTGACGAAGAGCAGAAGGAAAGGCTTCTTTCCGGGTGCTCGTTCTTCGTGATGCCCTCGCTGCAGGAGTCATTCGGCATAGCATTGCTTGAAGCCATGGAGCACGGCAAGGCGGTGATAGCCTCAGATGCAGGGGGACTGGCGTCTGTTGCGGGCAATGCGGGCATCATCGTCCCACCGGGAAAATCTGACGAACTGGCGGTGGCAATGAAGCGTATGTGGGAGGAAGGAGAACTCAGGAGAGAGCTGGGCGGAAATGCCAGAAAGAGAGCGAAGTCCTATGACTGGGACAATATCGTAAGCCGGATAGAGACTGTTTACAGCTCTCTCTGCGATACAGGCGCATAGACCGTGTAGCCTGCTATGCCGACGCTCTTTCCCGACGTTGGGTTGTTTATGTAGGTTATAGTCACAGTGAATTCCAGCGTTCTGCCCACCACCGGCCTGTTGAAATTGAGCGTAACGGTTCCATTCGAATTTATAGACCACACTACGAATTTGGTGGCGTTCTGATCCTGGCCGCCAATGCTCCTGACCATCTGCCGGGTCACGTCGTTCCGCAGCATGATATATCCGAGCCCCCCGTTCGCAGAGCTGTTGATGCCAGCAACCGTTACAGGCCATCCGTCGTACCCCGGTTCGGTGCTGGAGTTGAACGAATACGGATATATGACCATCCCGGCACGCGGCGTAAACTGATAGACAACCGTACCGTTCTGTGCGCTCATAACGGTGTCATTCCAGTGCCAGAACGGGTCCCTGAATGTCATACCGCTGTATGGCTGCTGCCCGGTCAAGGAGATGAACCTGGCGCTGGTAACCGTGTGCTCGATGGTCACGTTCTGAAATATGTGCAGGTATGTCAGCAGAGAAGTGTTCAGCGGGCCGTAGCCCTGGGAGAAGGATATGACCATGAATTTCGTCTGATTCACGTGCATGCCTATGATGCCGCTGTCCATGCCGGCGATCACCTGACCGGTACCGACGTTGCTTATCTGCAGCGGTTTATAGGCACTGCTGTTACCTCTCCATACGAATCCGGGGCCCTTGGAATATGTGGCATTGTTCTTGGCAACGGAATACATGGACGTATCGAATATCTGGCCGTTCGAATACTGGCCAGTGTAGTTCATGTACACGCTGTCGCCGTTCTGGACGGTAAGCGCGGGCTTGGCGTGGGAAGACACATAGTACTGGTATCCGACATAGGTGAGCAAACCAGCACCTGTCAGAAGCAGAACTAGCACAAAAGCACCCGCCTTCGAAATCCTGCCACGTACCGCAGCACCGTCGCGCATTGCGGACCGATTAAAACATCATGCTAATAAAGCTTCTCTGCAATGAAGCTGCCGCGCGGTAAGGAAAAAGTGGTTTGATTGGAGAAAGTTTTTACGGGCATCAGGAAGATGATTTCCTCGGGCCGGGAGGGAGAGAGTTTCGACATCAGGGGATGGATTTACAGGACCAGAAGCAGTGGTTCCATAGTGTTCGCTGTGATGAGGGATGCCACGGGCATAGTGCAATGCACTGTAAAGAAGTCCGAGGTGTCATCTGAAGATTTTGAACAGGCGGCCAGAGCGCTGATCGAGACGTCGGTAGAATGCGCCGGAAGACTGAAGGCGGATGCCAGGGCCCCCGGCGGATATGAACTGATTGTTACATCATTCAGAGTGGTTTCTTTTGCGGAGCCGTTTCCGATAACGGAGAATCAGAGCGAGCCGTTTCTGCTCGACAACCGGCACCTGTGGATCAGGTCAAGAGAGCAGACGGCCATAATGAAGATCAAGGAGACAGTGCTGGGCGGGGCGAGAGAATGGTTTGCGGAAAACGGCTTCTGCGAGGTGACACCGCCGATACTGACCACGAATGCGTGCGAAGGAGGCACGACGCTGTTTCCGCTGAAATATTTCGACCAGAACGCCTATCTGAGCCAGAGTGCCCAGATGTACCTTGAGGCGCTGACTTTCAGCCTGGAAAAGGTGTTTGCCGTGACACCTTCATTCAGGGCGGAGAAATCCAGGACACCGAGGCACCTGACCGAATACTGGCACCTGGAAGGGGAGGAGGCCTGGGTAAACAACGAAGGCAACATGCTCATTCAGGAGGAGCTGGTGTCGCACATCATAGGCTCAGTATTGCGGAAGAGAAAGGAGGAACTTGCCCTCCTGAAGCGTGACGCGGAAGGGCTGAGGACTGTCGAGCCTCCTTTTGAGCGCATCACTTACGAACGGGCTCTGAGTCTGCTTTCAGAAAGGGGAATGAACATCAAATGGGGAGACGACTTCGGAACGGAGGAGGAGAAGGTGCTTACGCTCGAGGCTGTGAAGCCGGTGTTTGTCACAAACTTCCCGAAGGAGATCAAGGCATTCTACATGAAGGAGGACAAATCCGACAGCAGAACCTACAGCTGCGCCGATCTGATAGCGCCTGAGGGTTTCGGCGAAGTGATCGGAGGCAGCGAGAGGGAAACAGACGTGCGGAAAATGATATCACGCATGGAAGAACAGTCCATACCGCTTGAACCGTACAGATGGTACCTCGACCTCAGGAAATACGGTTCCGTCCCTCATTCAGGTTTCGGCCTCGGAGTGGAGAGACTGGTAAAGTGGGTGTGCAAGCTTGACCATATCAGGGATGCGGTACCGTTCCCGCGTACGCCGTCAAGGATATACCCGTGACGGAGTTCAGCGCACGAAGGGTGGACTGACTATCTCCCCCTCAATGGACCTTCCACGAACATCTATGCGGACTTTAGCTGAAACAGGCGGGACCGGATGGGCATACCCCATGGCGATCGGTGCTCCCAGGACAGGTGAGAAGCCGCCGCTGGTGACAGTGCCTGTTCCGCCGTCAAAACTGAATGAGTCTCCATGCCTTGGTATGCTTCGCCCGTTGACCTTTATGCAAACCAGCCGGCTGTATCCTCCTGCCCGCTTCTGCTCCTCGAGCGCTCCTCTGCCGATGAAATCATGATCCAATTTTATGACCCAGTCGTACCCTGTCTCAAGCGTTGACTGCCTTCCGTCGAAATCAGTGCCCGAAAGCAGGTATCCCTTTTCCAGCCTCAGCGAGTCTCTGGCTCCCAGGCCTGCCGGAATCGTTTCACCGGAGCCGGACTGCAGTATATCATCCCACATTGCCGGTGCGTCCTGTGCATTTGTGAACAGCTCGAAACCATCCTCCCCAGTGTAACCTGTTCTGGAAATGAAGAAAGAGGATCCTTCAAGTCTGTCCTCGAAACTGCCCTGTCCTCCGGAAAATGTACCGGTGAAACTGCGGAGGGAAACAGCTCCAGGGGCAATAGCGCCTATCGTCTTCACTGCAGCCGGGCCCTGTAATGCAATGCAGCACACATCGGCGCTGACGTCTTTTACATCGCAATGAACATTTTTCGTCACCCAGCGCAGTATCTCTTCCGTCCTGGAGGCGTTGGGAACTATGACAAATTCTTCCTGCCCTGTCCTGACGGCGATGGTGTCGTCCAGTATTACTCCCCTGTCGTTCAGGAAATGCGTGTAGGTGCAGGAGCCTATTTCGCGTCCGGCGATCCTGTTTGTCGAGAGACTCTCGAGGTCCGATTCGCAGCTCTTTCCAGACAGTGTGATTTCACCCATATGCGATACGTCGAAGAGGCCGGCATTGTGTCTCACGCCCATGTGCTCCTCCAGTATTGACGAGTAATAAAGGGGCATCTCCCAGCCCGCAAACGGCACGATATGCCCTCTCAGCCCGACATGCTTTTCAAAAAGCGGCGTCCTGTTCAACTTCATTCCTTCGCCGTCAGCCAATTGCGCATCCTCCGCAGCCTGCGCATATCATGTCTTCCTTGATGAAAGCATCTCCTCCAGCCTGTTCACCATGATGTCTGCCGGTATGTCAAGAAGAGTGATCATTCCGGTCACACCGGACGTACCCCCCTTTTTGGACCTCAGGTCAATGAGCCCCAGGCCCGATAATTCCTTCACGTGGGAGTAAAACTGCGTATGTGCTCTGGGTCGTTCGCTGTACTCCTCACACGCTATCCTGTAGCCACTTTCGACTTCGACGGTTTCCGCATATGCCCTGGTTCTCAGCAGGCGGGAGGCCGCGAGAAGGACGAGCAACTGTTGCCTGTTCAGACCCGATACCCTTTCCTCCGTGACGAAGGAATATGTCGCAGCCTTTGCAGCCCTGACGTCTTCTATTCCTATTTTAGTAGCCATGCGCTCGTTTGCCAGCATGCCCGAGTTCTCAAGAAGCTCCAGTGCAAATCTTGCGTCTCCCCATTCACTGGCGCTCTCCGCGATCAGGTCTATGAGTTCCTCATCTGCCGCGCCGCTGACTATCGCGAGTTCTGCCCTGGCGGACAAAATGTCGTAGAGCTGTTTCCTGGTATATTTTCCGAATTCTATGACGTTGGTTCTCTTGAATGTGGACATGGCAGACGTGTCGAGCAGTTCGAATATATGGCGTTGTGATATCAGTATCAGTGAAACCCTGTGCCTGAGCATGTCTGATTCTTCCGGAAGTCTGCTGAGAAAGTACACCAGATCGCTGGCGCCGCTCCTGATCAGTGCGTCAACTTCGTCCAGCACGAAAAGGCAGTGCGCCTGTCTCTTCTCTATGTGTCTGCGAAGGACCTTCCTCAACTCCTGAGATGAGAATCCCCTGTCCGGAAAATTCGGATCGAAATGATTTATCAGCTTGAGAAGCGTTGAAACTTCGCTGTTCCTCTGCCTGCAGTTGACAGTCGTCCACTCTATCTTTCGCCCGGCCTTCGCGGCCCTGAACGAAAGTTCAGTGCAGAAACTCTTCGACGTTACGGTCTTGCCGGTGCCTATGCTGCCGACGAGCAGCGCATTCTGGCTGTATCCGCCCTCCTGCACAGGTTCGAACATCACCTGCAGCCTGTGAAGCTGCTCTTCTCTGTGTGGAAGTCTGTCCGGGATGTAATCGAATGAGAGCTTTCCTATGTCCCTGAAAACACCGGTAGGCATGGTTTCAGTCTGGACGTTAAGTGCTGCACTTTTATTATCTTTGGCGGTGCCTGGTCC
>JAKABN010000095.1 GCA_021796895.1 Thermoplasmata archaeon
TTCCGTTTGCCAATCCCGGTCTTGTCACGCTGATTGTTGTTCTCAACGTGGTTATCAACATCGTTTTAATGGTCGCGCTGTTCATGCGGCTGGAAAGAAAACTGGGTACTTCCCTCTGACGTTCTTTCGTTGAAATAGACTGTTCGTGATTATGGGTCCGATTGCATACGTTCCTTACTCCCGGCGTTTCAGGCGGGCCGGCGATGTGAATTGCGTCAGTTTTTCTGCGTGTGACCGATCGGACAATATTGCGGCTGCGCAAGTCGCAAGAACCGCACTTGATATTATAAGAAACTGGAGTCCGCTGAAGATAATCGACAGGGCAGAGATCGCCATAGCTGCTCCTACGCCTATGGCCATCATCATCAAGAATGCTTCGATTCTGATTGTGCTCTCTCCCTGAGTCAAGTAGACGCACGCAAAAAACGCCAGGAATGAAAGAACAAAAAGCGGGAGCAGCACAGGCCATATCGACGGAACAAACATCTGCAGTGGCATTCCAGATTGTGTTCCTTCAGTGAGCAGAGTATAGATGGAACTTCCCTGCAGCTTCTGGGTGTATGCAAAGGCGCCAAGGAATGATGTGCCATTGACGTCAGCAAAGTGCATGACTGCGAGTTCATCGAGGAGTGTTCCGGTAGCGATGATGTTTGCATACGCGAGACTCGACAGTTTCTCCAATCTCAGTCCTTCCATAATGAAGATGAGCGGAAATGCACCTTCCGCAGTCATGACTGTGGAAAGCACCGGTATTCCATTCGCTATTGTCTCAAACGTCTCTATAGATCCCGCGCTTCGGGAGATGCTGAGGTAATAAAGCGCGAGAGTTCCAGCGATAATCAGCAGCATGATCACAATTTCCGAGAAAAGGTAAAGTGTTATCTTCTTCCTCTGTTCTGTCTTCCAGCCGATTACCGGCATCGATGCAAGGAAAGCAAACAGCAAGAGATTCGCAGAAGATATCATGGCCGGAAACGTGTAAATGAACAGAAATATCGGAGGGGCAAAGAAGGCCCATTTTGCATATCTGAGATTCGTATTGTCTGCATGTTCATGAGCCGGCATTAATCATCCTCCCGTATGCCCAGGCCTGCATGACCCTCGTCTGAAGTTCCTCGGCACTGGACATGATTGTCCTCATTCCCGAAAGGGATAGAAAGCGGCAGATGTTTCTCACTTCCCTGTCTTTGCCGTACGCCACTCCTTTAAGCAGGAGCATCCTCAGATCGTCGTCGTTTTCTTCCACATACCCGCCAGTCCTAAGAAGAACCGCTGAGACGGAACCGCCTGAAAGAAGATAAAACATCTCAGGCTTGAAATTCTGCCTGTCAAGCATTGGTGATATGACTATGACGGCGGTGCTCTTACCTATCCTCTTCCTGGCTTCTCTTATTCCGGCCCCGAGCAGGAATCTCCCTTCTGGAATGCTGTCTGATACGAAGCTTCGTGCGGCTGTTAATGATGTCCTCGCATTTCCAGCCGGAATATAGTGACAGTGCTTGGTGGAATGGAAGAGGAATCCCACCCGATCGCCCATTCGAATCACTTCGCCCGCGGATTCCAACACGGCCGAAATGATATCGTCATACATTCTTCTCTTCCTGTTCCCGAAGATGGTTCCGGCACCGTAATCTATGAGGAATATAATCTCCCTCGTCCGCTCCTCCTGCATCTCCTTCACGTAGATGTCATCACCAGAGGTGTTGCCGTATCTGCTCCACACAATGCTTCTGAGATCGTCTCCTTCCGCATACTGTCTAATTCTGAAAAACTGATATCCCTGTCCTCCTCTGGCAATTTGTCTGATACCAGTTCTTGCGCTAATTCTCCTCGATGTTTCCCTTCTGGCACTTTCAATGGCGGGCGGATTTGCATCTACCTGGACGGTGGAAATCGAGTCCAGTTCGATGCTCTGCCTGCAGAAGCGGAACGGATCCGTCAGCGAGACGCGCAGGGGCCCTATCCTGTGTCTTCCGCAGAACGGGGCAGTCACAGTGTATTCGAATTCCGCAGTGCCGCCTCCCTTTATTGAAACAATTCCGCGATTACCGGCGGCCAGAAGTGTTTCAGACAACTCATCTTCGTATTCGAGTTGGATGTATGTTTTCGAGCTGTTGCTGAGTGTGACCGTAATATGGGTAATACCGCCTTTTGCCAGTCTGACAGTCCGGATGCTTCTGGACATCCGCAGTCCGGCTGCCGTTTTTGTTTCGAGCAGGTTGAAAATGAGAATATCCACTGCTACTGTGAAAAATAGCGCAAGCATGATGACCGTGAAATAATCATATGCAAGGATAATCGATTCCATCAGACCGAAGATGAGTACGATCATCAATGTGTATGCGCTCGTCCTGATCATCCGCCTATTTCCACTCCTGTGACTATTGTGTTAATCAGTCTTTTGAGAAGATGGTCTTCCGACACGCCATCCGAAAACATCACGTCTGGTTTCAATATCAGTCTGTGATTGAGGATCTCGTATGACATGAATTTTACATCATCATGAATTACGTAATCCCTTCCGCTGATGAGTGCGTTTGCCCTCGCGGCCCTGAGATATTTGACGCTTGTTCTCGGGCTGGCCCCCATAAAAACCTCATTCGATTCTCTAGTCTTTCTGATTATGTCAACTATATATGTCCTCACTTCCTGCGTAACGTGCACGTTATCTACATGCTTCCTCATGTTGAACACGTCTTCGTTTTTCAGAAACGGCGTGTGTGGGGCTTGACTGTCCGGTCTGCTGTTCAGTATGGCCAGTTCCTGTTCCCGGGTGGGGTACCTCAGCTGGTATCGGAAGAGGAAACGATCCATGAGTGCCTCTGCCAGGGGAAAAGTCCCCTCCTGCTCAATCGGATTTTGAGTTGCAATAACAAGGAATGGCTGAGGAAGATCATGTCTCTCGCCTGCGACGCTCACCTGCCGTTCCTCCATCGATTCCAGGAGAGCCGATTGAACCTTTGGCGGTGTTCTGTTTATTTCGTCCGCCAGAAGTACGTTTGTAAAAACCGGTCCGTTTCTAAACTCCATTTTCTTAGTTTCAAGATTAATTACACGGCTACCTGTCACATCTGAAGGAAGCATGTCTGGTGTGAACTGAATCCTTTTGAACTCGAGTGCCATCGATCTTGAGAATTCGTTTGCCAGCATTGTCTTTGCGAGCCCGGGAACGCCTTCAAGCAGTATGTGATTGCCACTTATCATGGCAATGAGCATGAATCTCACAACTCTTTCAGATCCGATTACGCTCGACCCTATGGCACGCTCCATCTCTTCGAATCGCGATTTGAACGATTTCAGTTCGCCGCTGCTTATTGATTCCATTTCTTCACACTTCCGACGCCTGTTTCGGCAATGTTTATCGTGCCTCCCTGTTTCAGGTAACCGCGGACAACACCGCGCATCAGGACATTCTGCTCGGAGCCATTGACATGCGTCCTGTGACCTTCTGTTTTCGCAATGCTCATACAGCGGTTGTAATCCCTTAACAGCACTGACGTTCTCTCGTCAGCAGAATTTTCCAGAGCTCTGCCGATCTGCATCAGATGCGGCCAGAAGTCGCCTTTCAGGATTACTTCGACTGCGTGGTCAAATTCTTCACTGTCTTGCATGTTTTTCTGTCTGGAGCCGGCTGCCTTGTTCTCCAATCTGATATGGATTATAAGAAGAGTTATCGCGACTATCATGATTGCAAGCGGTATGAGGAAAACATCCGGCGATTTCAATTTCGCCGAAGGCAGCAGTGCGGCTGCGAAGATTTTTTCAATTTCCAGGGCTTCAATCAAGCGTCATTCCTCCACGGTGGCGTTAACCCGTGCGTTGTTCGGAATTCCGGTCTCAATACGTTTTCTGATTTCACTGAACTTTGCTGTAATTTCTTTCTCAGTCGCCAGAGCGCGCTGTGCATACTTCTCCTTTTCCACCACCGAATAATAGAATTCCGAGATGGACTGAAGTATGTCAAACTGTTTCTCAGCTTCATCTACTGTGCAAATGAGTCTCGAAAGGTACTGAAGTACATCTTCAGCTGAAGAAACGGAAAAGGCTTCAAGATGGTATCCCATCTTTTTGTAAGCTTCTGCTATGAATTCGCGTGCCGTTCCATCTTTTCCGTCCAATCCGTATTTTCCTGAATAAATCCGGCGCAGCATGTTGAACGCTTTCCACGCAACGCTAACGCTATGCGCGTCTCCACGACTCAATTTCATTGACGCGTCTGCTCCTTCATAATTGTCAGCCAGTCTCATGTCCTTTCCTCGTGTCTCAAGTTCAGTACAAGTCCTTTCACCGTTATTCACTCCGGCATCGTTCTAATCGTAGATGTAATTCAACCTGAATTTTGGCACTGTGTAGTGAATTACAAGATACATCATGCTCAGGATGTCGGTTTCCTGCCATCTGGTCAGATTTGTGAATACCAGTTGTGATGTAATCGTGCTGTTCAGTGCAGGGAATGTCGTGAGATTCAGGAAGTTTCCGGAGAAATTAAAAGTGTACTGACCAATGTACAGGTGGCTGCTGCCGAGAGTGAAATTAAGTCCGTCGATGTCTATGCCAGTCACCAGTTCCATAGTGGCCCCCGAAGGCACCGTGATGTTAAAACCGACTTTCATTGTTCCTCCGCTAGTTAAGTACGCCATCCCGGAGGTTATGTTTGCCGAACCGTTTTGAGCGCTGAAATTGACAGCGTAAGCAGGATGGCTGGAATTCAGCCTGAACGTTCCGGATATGCTGTAAGTTCCGTTGCCAGTCGAAAATAGATAGGAATAATCCCCGGCTGCGAATCCGTTTATTGCAGAGATATTAAGCCACATATGTGGTTGAATGAAACCAGACAGCGATCCATTGTATGATGTTGAATTGTAGCGTAATTCATCAAATACGCGAAAGTCGGAATTGTCATGGATCATGACCATATATTCTTTGTAGTACAGCCATCCCGAAACAGCTCCGCCATTCACCCGCAGGGTGATGTCGCTGTCTACCCATTCCTGACCGGCAAAATATTTCAGGAGATTCGGGCTGAATTCGTAGGTTCCGTTGGGAAGGCGAAATGTGGTGGTGGTGAAGTTGGCCATTTTCGTCGAGTTGAAGAACAGCGTGGAGTTCACAGCCATATTCAAAATCGCCGGCCTTCCAATAAATGCGGATGTGTTGTAAGGATCCGTCCCGTTAACAGTTACGTTGTAGAGATGTTCGTTTTTCAGTGACGCGTTCAGCCATGTCGTGCCCGTGAATGTTCCGTTAAACACGAACGAACGGTAATATGGAAGTTTGACCACGATAGTGAACGGACCTCCGTAGTATAGCTGAATCGTGAGCCATCCGGTTGAGTTCGTAACCTGAAGGTAGTAGCTTGTACCTGAATACAGTACGCCATCAGCTTCCACGTACAGCAGATATTCTTCTCCCGAGATGTTCCCCGTCATATTGTGGAAGTGTATATTGACAGTCGAACCGCCCGTGGAGTAGTAGCCGGCTGTTTGAGGTGCGCCCAGCCTTTTGACAAGTGTGCTGTAGTTATAGAACGCAATGCTGGTGCCATTCCACAGGCGTGCATCAAGCAGATCTATGCCAGAACCCACCGAGGTGACAGGACTGATCGTCACGTTCATAAGGGGAATACTGCTTTTTACCAGGAATGGGGCTGTTCGGTTGATAAGATATGCGATCGCTCTCGTTGTGAACGTAACATAACCGAAGATTCCACTGAAAGTGAAGTTGCCATAACGGTTGGTTATTGCAATGTTGTTGAAAGGGTCGCACTTAACATATGCGTTGCCCACAGGCAGCCCGGATGTGGTGATTACCTTCCCGCTCACGGCGAATGAGGCATTGCTGCCGTTGGTCAGGGTAATCACAATACCCTGTAAGAGATTCCCCCTGACTGTTATGTTCCTGATTCCTGATCCATAAAACTGGGCTGTGGCTATGATTGTGTAGTTTCCGTCAGGCAATGCGGTTCTGAAGTCTCCTGAGCTGTTGGAAAACACGCTCGTATTGGAAATAAAGTCATCAAATGTGACAGAGGCATGTATCACAGCATGACCTGACTGACTGACAGTGGTGCCTGATACTGGGTGGAGAGCTGCCGGAATGAACGTGAGGTTGAGCCAGTTTGTCCCACTTCTCAGCGTGACGTTTCGGTAGATTGTGCTGTAATTCTGTATCTCGAAAGCAAACGTTCCCGCTCCCCTGTAAAGGACAAGTATGCTGTAGAATCCAGTCGAATTCGTCGAAACGTCTGTCTCCTCCGGAAATACTGCGGCAAAAAGTCTGGAATTTATAATCAATGCACTTCCGGAAGATCTGGCATAACCCACAATATATGCACTCCTTCCTATCGTCTGTCTGAAAACGGTACCGTTTCTGCCGAGTCCGTTCTTGTCATAGTATTGCCTGTGAAACAGATCGAACAATCTTCCATGTCCTGTTCCTCCACCGCCGGAAGGATATGTGAATCCGGCATACAGGAGTGAAACTGAAAGCATAATGATGACAACGAAAAGGGCAACTACGGAAGCCGCTGACAATCTCTTATACACGCTATATGTAATTCGTCGTTTCAATATTAAACATTATTACGGCATGTGCTGCCCCAATTGTTTAGCGCCTGCCATTTCGTCACTCACGATTTCTTCAGAATCACTGTCCGCTGCCGATGCCAGTCATTGCATGGTCCGTTTATCGTTCAACTGCATTTTCCCTATGGAGCCGTCAGGGACTTTGCAATGCATGATGCGTCTCATTATTCAGGTTCTTTCTGATTTGAATCAATTCTTTTCAATCCAGTCAAACAGCTGAATGAGATTGTCGCGCAGATCAACCCCCTTTTCTGTCAGCGAATATTCTACTTCAAGCGGTCTTCTGTCCATCACCTTTCGCCGGACAAGATTCATCACTTCAAGTTCCTTCAATCTTGTTGAAAGCAGATTCGCCCTGGGTCTACCCACACTTTCGAGAACTTTGTTGAATCTCATGACCTTTTCATTTCCAAGAAGACCTATAATCAGCAGCGTATATTTTTTGCCCAGGACTCTGAGTATCGTCTCTGAAGGAAAGATGCAGATCACTCTATCCCCGTGCCTGATCATGCATGCGCTCTCGCTGACTCTCTTCATGAGTCTCAGATGGACTATTGAATATTATAATCTCATCACTTCCGATGAGTGCGCGGTATCAACGCTCCTGGTCTAAAATTTTGACGCCGCTTTACAGTATGTGACTGTTCTGTTTATATCAAAACCACGCGTGACTGAGATTCACCCGGCAAACGCAGGAAGCGATGTTAAGTGATATCAGCTACAGGCAGAATGGTCGTTCCATCTGAAGAGTATCTGAGAGCAGTTTCGCAGGACAGTAGTACGAGGGACACGCGCTGTCTTGTCTGCGGCTACGTTGGAACCAGGGTTTTTCCTGCCACAATGAGAAATCATGTTGGCGCCAGATACTGGCCCCTAATCGACGACTCATACCGTTTTTCTTCAAATGCAGAATGCAGTGTGATCTATTACAGCAATATTGCCGTGATCTATTTTTTCAGTGACGAGATAAA
>JAKABN010000096.1 GCA_021796895.1 Thermoplasmata archaeon
GTGTGACTGTACCTGTTATGTACGAATAGTGCTGATAGGCAATGTTCTCTGACTGGGCAGCACCGCTGACTGTAATGATTGCTGAATATGAGGATGTGTAGTAGTTTGATGTGTTTGACACGGTGTAGGTGTATGTGCCGTTAGGTTCGTTGAAGGTGATTGTTGTGGAGGTGGAGTATTTTGTCAGTCCTGCAAGCGTCACTGACCAGTTAGTGCCTGAAGACAGACCTGATTCTGTGAATGTTACTGTGTAGGTCACTTCTGTGAATGTGAATGATTGAGATGTCGATGCATCATTGATGGTGAAACTGCCTCCGATCGAAAACCAGGACTTGTTGGTGGTGGCGATGTTATAGTCGTAAATTCCATTGGTCTCGTTGAAGATTAACACTGACGTCGTACTGCTGAACGACTGGCCGTCACTCAGGTTAACGAACCATTCGGTACCTGGAGGCAGTCGAGATTCGGTAAATGTAACAGCATACAGTTTACTAAAGTTTGCCGTCTCTGTTATTGGGGCACTTATTGTAATAGTATGAGAGGCACTTGTGCCTGTATAACCGCCTGTGCCTGTGCCCGTCCAGGATATGAATGCGTAGCCTGAACTGGCAGTTGCGGATATGGTGACGGTGGAACTCGCGTTATACCAGCCTGACAGTGGCAATGCCGTTCCGCCGGCTGATGGACTCGATGACATTGCCAGATAGTACTGAGTGTTATAAGGCACGGACACAGACGGACTGTTGCCGTTGACAGTGACTGAACCTGAACCAGCAGTCACATACCTGATACCTGTTCCGCCGGATATGGGCGTGGAAACATTGTATGCATATGTGCCGTTCGGCTCGTTGAACATCATGATGGAACCTGTTGATGTCTTGGTCACTTCGTTCAGTATTATGGTCCATGATGTGCCTGTAGGCAGTCCTGTTTCGGTCAGTGCAACTGTGTAGGTCACTTCTGTGAATGCTGCTGACTGAGATACAGATGCGCCATTTACAGTAACACTGCCTCCGTTTGAAGACCATGACTTGTTGACTGTGGCAATGCTGTATGAGTAAGTGCCGTTAGGCGCGGCAAAGGTGATTGTTGAGGATGTCGAACTGGCTGAGTGCCCGCCACTAAGGTTAACGAACCATTCGGTACCTGGAGGCAATCCAGTTTCATTAAATCTGATTGTGTACGTAATTAGAACGAACTTAATTGACTCCGATAATGCAGTTCCGTTCACTGCAAACGTTCCTGATGACGGACTTTTAGAATATTCTCTATTCATTGTTGCTATTGTATATGAGTAGTTTCCGTTAGGCTCATTAAGCGTTATTGTATTTGTTGTTGAAGAGAATGTTTGACCATTGGTTAAATTTACATACCATGTAGCGCCGGATTGAAGACCTGTTTCTGTGAATGTGATTGGGTATATCGGTAGCAGATAAATTGTTTCGGTTGTTGTGGATGGGTTTACGCCTCCTGCCTTCACCGTTACGAGTACAGGTGTAATAACACTGACATTAGGTGCTGCATATGTGAAGACAACAGATCCGTTGGCGGCAGTGGTTCCATTGGTGGAATTCACGCTGCCCACTGACACCGCAATGCGTACAGGAATGCCAGATGTCGAAGGACCATTAGGTGTGTTGAGTGTTGTATTTACAAACACGTTGTATGTTGCGTTGCCCTTGAGCGAGGTCAGTCCGTTATATATCACACTATCCTGAAAATAGGCATAGGCGACAGGAAAGGGTGCAACGCTGTTGTAGAACTGTGCCGAAGTAACTGTTGTGGTGGCCACTTCGCCGCCTGAGCCAAGAGCGCTGAGCTGGAATTCGTCAAACGGAATCAGATAGTTGTCCGTGAATTTTTGTGCCTTGAAATTAGTGAAGACTCCGGTTGAATTGTACACGGATTCATAGAGTCCCGCCGAAAAGTTTGCCACAGCTATTCCGGATGAGTTCGTAACGAGCGATATTCCAGGAAGGAATGAACTTCCGAAGAATGAGTTGGGATTGTATGCCTGGACTTGAGTTCCGCTCGCACTCGTGAAGTAGCCCCTGTTTGCACCAAGAGCATTCTGGCTCATTAATGTGAGCGAATAGCCTGCAATAGGCGAGCCGGTAGTGGCGTTCGTCACTTTTGCAGTTACCGTTACGCTTCCGTTGCTCGCAGTAGTGGAGGAAGATGCCGACAGAGATATCGAGACAGAGGGGGCAGTCTGAGCCACTTCAATCGGCAATTCTACCGGCTGCTGCACTCCAAAACCGTTCGGGTTGGACGCTGACGTTAGCTCACCAATTGATACATATGGGCCAACTCCTACGACCGGGCCTCCAGCTGAATAGTTGCCCAGGAACACATAAGATTCGAATGGTGAGCCCATGGCGGTGAAATTAATCGAAGAGTTCACACCGAGCAAAACTGAAATGACTCCTGAGGAATTGGTGACTCCGGAAATAGACGTGAGATTGTAATCGGCAACATTACCGTCAGTGACGTTCTGGAAACCAAATATGAAATTAGGATTGTACGAGGTGGTCTGAGCTACAGACTGCGAACTTGTTGTGTTTTCCATGATTACTGCACCGCTCAGTGCCTGAACAGTGTACGCATAACCGCCGATCGGCGAGCCGGTCGTCGCGTCAGTTACGGTTATGTTGAATTGCTTCATTGGCTGACCGGCAACCAGCACTGGCATCGTAGAAGTTGCATATGCTACAGGCTGCGGTGCAACATCGATGAAGGTTGAACCGAGTCCCGGTTGTACAGTACTGTTCGTGGGCGAGTACGCAGCGGCGGAAATATTCAATTGCGAAAGATAATCTGCTGTGTAGGTAAGCGGTTGCGTCGAGAGCACATGGAATTCCCATGTATACTGGCCCAGGGAGTTTGTCACACCCTTGTCCGATGTGGTATTAATCAGAGCACCCTGTGGTGAGTATCCGACAAGGACTGCTATTCCTGGCACTGGCTGACCGTACTGGTTACGGACCTGTATCGTTGCATTACCGGTCTGTCCGTTTGTGTATATAGTTTTAGGTGTAACAACACCAACTCCAAGCTTCACAGGGACAAATGAAGGGGGTTTCGTTATGTTGGAAGCAGTGCGTTCGTGGAGTGACAGGAAGTTCCAGTACATAAAAGAAGAATATGGAAGAGCGTCCTTTGTTATGCCGGTGAATGTAGTGTTTGTAAACGGCAGTATGTCGACAGGATAACCAAGGTTTATTATCGTTGACTCCTGCGCTGCAATACTCTGAATCTCATATGCTATTGAAAGTCTCATTGTGAAGTTGGTGATGGTATTGAGCTCATTTGTGAGGCTGTTCATCAGATTCGTCACCTGCGTGCCGCTCATGAATGTGCCGTTTGAGAAGGTGATGTTGCTGAACGGACCAAGATAGAATCCTGAGCCGAGACCCACACTGGTATTATAGAAATAGAAAAAGTCACTGGTCGGGTCTCCGGATATTCCAGATAAGCCGAGATTTATGGCGTTGTATGAATAGGTGATTAGATTGGATACGAGTGTTGTAAATGCTACCTGAGAAACTGTGGTCGGTATTCCAATTGAATCCCATTCCTTTGCTATGACAAGTGCGCCTTCCACACCTAGCGGGTCTTCACCGGCTACGGTAATCTGCATATCTGCAGTGACCGTTTTTCCCTTATAGTTGTACTGGTGGGTTGTGCTGTCATAATTCATGCCCGATGTTGCATTGAGTAACGCCATGGCCTTGGCCGGGTTGTAAGTATACTGAGGAGTGTTGTTATTGTGCCAGACAACATCAGAAACAGGAACAATTGGTTGACCAAGCGCGTTGTATCCCTGATATATCACTGAAGCCAGATAAGCCTTGTTTGTCGCATAATTCAGTGCCTGCCTCACTGAGGTTAGATTGAACGGGGCGTTAGATGCATACGAGTTGAGCTGTATGTAATTATATGACGTAGATGGTTTATTGTAAATGTATGTGTGCGGCATGATCGCAATCCTTGGCAGAAAAGTGAGTGGCAATCCAAGTTCAATCGTGTCCACCTGTCCAAGTAATTCTGCTGTTGCAGCAGCTGAAACAGAGCTGTACTGTGGCACGTACAGTTCCCAGAACTTCGGTGTGTACTGCTGAAGATACGGAACATATTGAACAAAGTAGTGCGGATTAACAAATAACTTGAAATACTGTCCAGACAGCCATGAGCCCTGGGGGATGCCGTAACTGTTGCTAATCATGAACGGCCCGCTACCAACGAGACCCGACGCAGTGCCTGTAGATGGATTGTAATCCATATTCCATGTGTCGTAACCATTAGCGGCACCTGTGTAATTCCAGGCGGTGGTTATCGACGAGGCAAAGTCGTGATGTACCCATATGTGGTATGGAAGAATCATGGTCTCAAGAGTGTAAAACAGGAAGCTCGCAGACTGCGCGCTGAGATAAAACTGCACTGTAAGATTGCTTGTAGGCACAACATTTACCACATTATTGTAAACGTCGAGGAAGTTAAGTGAGGATTGCAGAATCTTCCAAGAAAGAATTACATCCGCCGACTGAACATATTCTGTCCTCATCGTTACTGACGGCCACTTGTACTGGTGAGTGTAAGTTTGCACAGCGCCCGTGGTCGCGTTGAACGCGTTGAATGTAGTGGTGTTGCTGAATGTATACGTGCTGGCGGCATTTGCCGGCGTCCAGTCAGTCCACTGAACACCAGGCCTGAGATTAACAGTCCATATGTATGCAACTGGCATTCTCTGCCCGGTAACCGGGTCAAAAGTGGTCATACTTGCACTAGCAGGAGAAACAGACCAGCTTGCAGCAAGCCACGGCATTACAGTTGGTGTGGCATTTGGTGAAAGGACAGTCAATGAGTCATAAACTTCATCGAGCAGCATAAAACTATACTGATCTGTAGCCAGGTAAACATTAAGGTGCTCCACAGAGGAAGTGGCGGCCATTGCATATGTTCCATTAGTGTACCCGGGTTCCTGCATAGTATTTGTCGGATATGTGTATGCAGTATGAGAAGTTGAAGAAACACCATTTTTAAATACAGTAGTTTTTGCGGCATTAACAGGCACAGCGAATATGCCCGCGATGAATGCAGTTCCGATAATCAATAGAACAGAAACAACCGAGAGCAATACCTTCATGTTTCCGTCAACGCGCAAGCCCTTTTTATAAATGACTTTGGACATAGATGTGTAGATTCCCTAGTAAAACGTTCGTGACCACGGGAAGTATCAACTGGAAATAATTCACGCATTGCTGGCAAAAAATCGATTGAGTGAAAGCGCCTTAGCGAGCATTACCTCATACTCACATATTTGAGATATTTATCGAAATAGTGGATTTAAAGACACAGACTGGCGGGTGAGAGAACTCATCACGATTTGTGACAGTTAGAAGAACTCTTACGATCGGCACAGAACGTAGACTCCACCCTCGTAGCTGGTCATAAGAAAGGATGTTTAGTACATAGTGAGAAGGGATAATCTGCCTTGGGTGTTAGCATTCGGCTGAGGAAGTCATGAGTTTCAGATCTAACATCGAACGCTGCATATCCATATGCCATACTACAACTGTAACCGAAATGTTGGTTAATATTACTCCTCTAAGGGGAGTCACTCGCCTACCAAATTAAAATCATTCTCAGTTTGTCACATGTCTTCAATACCTCGGCAACAAGTGGGAGTGTCGGCAGAATTAGTCTTGTGCGACTGAATTTAGCGTCAACAAAAGCCACACTATAGTCAGACCTTAAGGAGCCGAAATGTGTAATTAAACGGATTGGAATATGTCCCTGCGGGGGACGAATGCTATATTCAGGGAGGCAATTCGAAGAAAGTGAGCGTTACGAACTGGAATACCGACTAGTAGCAGGTCTCTCATCTAACAATGTATGGCTCTCGACTGTGGATGCAGTTATTGAAACCGAAAGTCAAGAAAGAGTCGTGCAAATAGTCAGATGGAGGGCGCGTAACAAAGGAGACCAGCTACAAACCAAAGTCTGGACACGACACAGGTGGTATAACATAAGATCAGAGGAACAGTGGATGGCCGCGTCCAATCACGTTGAGGCAATGCTCCAAAAATTCAAGCTAAAGGGAGATGACAGATTCAAAGTGGCCGAAATTGCTTATACAGAACCAGAAGGCGATGGACAAAACAATAAGGGTTTAGAACGGCAGGTATTAGAAGCCCAAGCTCTTGAACAACTTCACTTAGTTTCTAAACGACGGGCAACTAGACGTCTCAGAGAAATGAAGAGACACATTAAGGTGTACAAGAAGACCATTTCCGATATGAAGGGTCTCGTGGAGAATGAAAGCACAACTGAGACCGAATTGCACAGATTTATCGAAGCTCGGAAACCTTTTTGGATGTTCGGCTTGGAATATACAGATATAGAAAGCAAAGTTCGATTTCCTCCAAGATCAAAGAAGTTTGAATTTGATTTTATGCTTTCGCGATTAGACGGGTATCTTGACCTTGTAGAACTCAAGGGACCGAATGAGAATCTCTTTGATAGCAGAACGCAAAGGCGCTCTAAACTGAACGTGAGCCTTTCTACTGCATTGGGCCAGGTGCTCACTTACCTCAATGAATGCGACAGGAATCAGACACTAAAACTCTTCAAACCTAAAGCGATCATAGTCATTGGAAAGAAATCTTCTGACAACCCACATGAAAGAAGGCTCCTTTCGAGTCATATCGCGCGAGTCGAAATATTCACTTACTCGGAGTTGCTTGATCATGGCGAACGACTTATCAAGCACATAGAGAGCCGTAAGTCGAGATAGAGAACAGGAGTCACTTCATGCTAAATTGTAGTGAGAGAACTTACCCGCGAGACATCTTGCAGCAATGCGGATCGTTCTTCCTAACGATCGGCTTAGAAGTGGCAGACTAGGAAACGACTGAATATCATCGATTGAATTGCACGCAATATGTTAGAGCGTTACAAAAAGCTAAACAGAGACGAAGCACGAATATATCACTCAGGACAGTAGATAAAGAAACCACAATCTGAAATTGACAGAGTCTCGTTCGCGCTGGAGCTAATTCCTGAAATTGAAGCAGATATTAGTCACTTATGGGGGGTATCACCACCCAAGTCGCTATTTTGCCAAATTGGCAAAGGTTTGGTATCCACTTCACGATTCCATCTTAGATATAACGGCTCCCGAAGACAGTTGCTTGTTTCGCTTGACGGTGTCCTGAAAAAGGGGACAGCCTTGGAAAATACGATCTAACAATCATGACAGCCAAATGTTAACTATCTTGTGAAGTATAACAGTTTGTTATAGAAGGGCAAGACAATGAACATATCGGATGCAGTGAAGAGCATTCAGCTCAAGGAACTGGAGGCC
>JAKABN010000097.1 GCA_021796895.1 Thermoplasmata archaeon
TGTTACGCTTACGGGCCCGATGGCAGGCTGCTGTCAAAACAGAGAAAAATGCATATGTTCGGGGCAGAGAAGAAGTCCTTCGCACCGGGGAACAACATCGGCACCTTCACTTTCCACGGTGCGAGGATCGGCATGGCAATCTGCTATGACATTGATTTTCCGGAGACCGTCAGGAGGTATGCGCTGGCCGACTGTGATCTTCTTGCCGTACCGGCGAAAATCAGGAAGGAAGGAATGGATCCATGGATGCTGTATGTTCAGACCAGGGTACTGGAGAATCGGCTCCCCGTCGCTTTTTCAAACTGTTCGTACGGCAGATACTTCAATGGAGGAAGTGCACTGGTGGATCTGATCCGGGCAGGGAGTGATAATATAATGTACAGCAGGACAAGACGCATTCAGAACGGTGAAAGTGCGGTCATTTTTGAATTCACCCCGGAGGAGTCGAGAGAGGCAAGACATGAGAGACTCGCGGACAGGAATATGGTGGTGGACTCCTTTGCCTCCGAAGAAACGGAGTGACAGCGTGCCATCCCACTCCCTGCTGCTTCAGGCATGTCCGTTCCATGGCCTGGGGCATTGTTCGCGTTAAACCGGCCAGCAGAACGGGTGGTTTTCGCCACCTGTTATAAATGGTTCCTGATGAATATGGCGCCGATGACAGAAACAGGCAAACGTGCCTATCCGAGGCCGTCGACATATTCCATAGTTGCGTTTGACAGGGAATCGAAATCACTGGGTATCGCGGTTCAGTCCAAATTCATATCCGTCGGATCGGTGGTTCCGTGGGCATCATGGGACAGCGGAGCCATTGCAACCCAGGCGTATGCAAATACTTCCTACGGGCCGGCGGGCCTGCAGTTGCTCAGGAATGGACATGCGCCCGATTATGTTGTGAAAAAGCTCGTTTCCGCCGACAGAGGCAGGGAGCACAGACAGATTGGAATAGTGGACAGAAAAGGCAGAGCATCGACATTTACGGGAAAGAAATGCATGGACTGGGCCGGCGGCGTGAATGGAGATGGCTATGCAGCCCAGGGCAACATACTGGTGGGGCAGGAAACTGTCGATGCAATGGCTAGAACATTCGAAAATTCCAGGGCCGAATTTCCGGAGAGGCTGATAGAGTGCCTGCACGCCGCGCAGAAGGCAGGTGGAGACAGAAGGGGAATGCAGTCGGCAGCAATCCTCGTGGTGAAAAACAGGGGCGGATATGCGGGTTTCAACGACAGACATATCGATTTGAGAGTCGACGATCATCCGAAACCCATTGAAGAGCTGGAGCGCCTGTTCCGCCTCTATGAATTGATCATGCTTCCGGAAAAAGACGGCGAAGCGTTGAGAATAGACGGTGAAGTGTGCATGAAACTGCAGCGCAATCTTTCCAGGCTCGGATTCTACGATGGCCCGGCCGACGGCAGGATGAACCGCTCGCTGGACAGAGCGCTTAACCACTACATTTCAACAAACAATTTTGAAAACAAGAAGACCAGACAGGGTCAAGTCTGGCGAACCGTTCTCGATTATATGGTAAAAGATAAGAGGAAGAAAGTTTAAGCCGGTTTCGGAATGAAACTCACAAACGGAACCGATCCTGGCGCATTCGGCGCAATAAGCGTGCTTGCCACCGATTACGACAGGACACTCACCGATACGGACCTTGTGCTTAATCGTGAAACTATCAGGGCTGTGGATGAGGCTTCCGACGCCGGACTCGGCATCATAATAGTTTCCGGCAGAGGCGTCCGGTTCATGCGGAATCTGACGGACAGGTTCAGGCACATCGATGCACTGGTCGCCGAGAACGGTGCGGTAGTCGTATGCAACGGCCATGTGGAGAAACTTCAGGAAAGGGCGGGAGAGAAAATAGCGATGCAGCTCATGCAGCATCATGTTCCGTTCGTGAAAGGACAGGTTATTTCATACATACAGAAGGGGCATCTGGAAGAAGCGGAGAAGGCCGTTGACAGCATGGGCGGGATTGCCAAGCTGGTGAAGAACATTGATTCCGGCATGGTGCTTCCCTCAAATGTCGACAAGGACGTCGGCCTCCTCAGCGCGCTGGAAAAGCTCGGCTTCAGCGCGTCGGAGACTGCGGTTGTGGGAGACGGGGAAAACGATGCTGCCATGTTCGCCGGGCCTTTTCTGAGGGTGGCGCTGAAGAATTCCGTCCCCCAGCTGACCGGGAGAGCCGACGCCATTACGGATGGAGCGGGGGGAGAGGGCGTGAGAGAGCTCATCTCAGCCATACTGTCGGCCCGGAAAAAGGAATGAGACTCAGTACTGGGAAATGACCTTCTCGAATATCGGCACGATCTTCTTCACGGCGCTGTCGACATAGCACTGCTTGGATGTTTCATAACCCATTGTGCCCATCGTGTCCGTGCTGTTTCCCTTCAGCACCTTCATCATCCTGTCCCCCAGCGCACTGTCGTCCCCCGGGTGAAAAGTGAAACCGTTTATGCCTTCCACCACGAGTTCGGAGGAACCGCATCCTGTGCTCACTATCACGGGCTTCTTCATGCGCCACGCTTCCACTGTCACCAGGCCGAAGCCTTCCGCGCTGGAACAGAGTATGAGGCACTCGCATGCATGATACGCTGCGCGTACGAGCCTGTCTTCCAGATGGCCGGCCATAAGCACCTTCCCTTCCAGTCCGTTCTCCGCTATCAGCTGGCTCAGCCTCTTTTTCCAGTTGCCCGACTTGGAAGAGCCGAGGCCGCCTGTGGCGCTGCCGGAAAAACTGCCGTTTCCCACAAGCAGCAATTTTACGTCCGGGAATGATGACTGTATGTGGCGCATTGCCCGGATGGCCACGTCCTGGCTTTTCATAGGGTCCATTCGCGCTACAATCAGGAAAAATCTCTCCCCGGCTCTGAGACCCGATCTGGCAAGGAATTCTTCAGTGTCACTTGCCGCCGGCCCGTGCCAGTCACTCTCGTCGATATGTGGGTATATCTGGTAGGCTTCTCCCCTGTAGCCTGCCCTGAAGAGTGCCTCCAGATCCTTCCTGGTGCTCACAATCATCGCATCGTAAGCCTCCATGTTCTTGACGATGAATTTTCTGACATTGTGGCTGATGCTGTCCAGATTCGCCGGTATATGCCAGCGATAGACCGCGGGGGCAAACGGACCCACGAAATTGCCAATCTGCAGCTGCTGAAAATCATGAATATAGAATATGTCGAAATTTGCAAAATTCTGAAGAAGGACGTCGGCCGTTTTCCAGCTGTACAGGTTAAAGGAAAGGTATTCGTCTGCAACAAATGACATCCTGTCCGTTCCATGTATCTCGTTCCACAGTTTGTCCTTGAACCGGACGTATCGCTCTGCATCGTGCCTTCCCAGATCAATGTTCACGAAGGTGATGTCTCCCGTTGTTATCTCGGTCGGTGATTCAGGAGACAGCGAGACCCACATCGCCCTGTCCACTACGCCCTTCTCCTTCATCTTCCTCAGCAGCGGATAGACCATTGCCGTTACTCCGCCGGGCGAATATGAAAAATCCTCTCCCTCGACAAGCTCGCTCAGATTGATCACATCCGGAAGAGTTCCGTATTTTTCGATCAGATCAGGAGCGCTGATTCTGAAACGAATAAGGGGTGTCTGAGTGTTGACGCATATGTTCATCGATGTCACCGGCAATGCAGCTCAATTGAAGCTGCGGTTAGATTACACACAATCGGATATAACCTTTTTCGGTACACACTGTCCACGGCACTCTGACGGAAACACATGGTTTTATCAGCATACAGCAAATGCACTTTCATGGACAGGGCCAGGGCACTGAGAAGACTGATACACTTTCTGCTGGTATTCGGTGTCGTCTACTATTTCCTGCCGGCGCAGCTGGCTCCGGGATTTCCCAAGGATGAGGCGCTCATACTGCTGATGATGGTCATACTTTCGTTTGAAGCGGTAAGGCTTCACCTGAAAATCAGGATCGAGGGACTCAGGCCGTATGAATATTCGAGACTGAGCGGTTTTTCATGGGCATTCATGGGTATCTGCACCGTTGTGCTGTTTTTTCCGCTGTCTATGGCACTTCCTGTGTTTCTCGGCGTTGCGTTCATGGATCCTCTCGCCGGCGAGTTAAGGCAGCTTGGTTACCCGGGATTCGCGAACGTCATATGGCCCCTGTCCTTCCTGATGTTCTCCGCGCTGCTCGTAACCCATTACCATCCGCCGGCCGTTCCGCTTTCGATGGGTTTTGCAGGCTCAACTGTCTCATGGCTGGCCGAAAAAATGAAGTTTAAGAGCATCGACGATGATTTCCTGATGGCTGTGCTTCCTGCAGCCGCAATGCTTGGTGTTTATATGGTGTTCAGGTGGTTTGCTTTATAAGGAACGCAAAATAAAATTCCACAATAGCGATTTATATTACAGATGCAGATAGAGGTTGCCATGAACCGAATGAAGGTCATAAACGAACCGTCCGACCTTGTGCCGATGCTCAGGGCCGTCGACACGGAGGCAAAGAGGCAGGTTCTCAAGGAAGTAACTCTGGAATGGAGAACTGCAAAGGAGATAGAGGAGAAATTCGGCAAAGAAGGCAGGGAAGCCCTCAAATTTCTTGAAAAAATGAAACTTGTTGAAACCAGGTGGGAGTCGGCCAGCAGGTCGCCTCAGCCCGAAAAGGCATATCACACGTACTATTCCTCATTCCACATCAGCGTGACGTGGCCCGTGTATGAAATAAGCGATGTCCTGTCCATCGCCATGATGCCCGAAGCCGAGTTCAGGAGAGTGGAGAAGAGGATACTCGAGGAGATAGGCGCGGAAGGCAAGTTTGCCGGTGACGTCGCAGAGAGTCTGGGTATGACGTCGACTATGCTGAAAAGCATTGTAAAGAGATCAATCAGGCTGGATTTGCGCGGACACAGGGTCGAAAGGCTCAAAGAGGAGCTTTGAGAGGTCTGCGTTGCAGATGATCACAGTCCTCAGACTCGGCCACCGACCGGAGAGAGACAAGAGAATAACGACGCATGTTGCGCTAGTTGCGAGATGTTTCGGCGCATCTTCCATGATACTGACCACAAGAGATGATGCGCTGTGCGGCAGGATACGGAAAGTGGCGGAGAATTTCGGCGGTGATTTCACCGTATCTTATGTGCATGACTGGAGGAAGCTGCTTCGGGATTTTCAGGGCCTGAAAATACACCTGACCATGTACGGCGAAAGATTTACGGATGCTGCGAATCGCATGGATTTGCAGACAGACATGATGGTTGTGGTTGGCTCGGAGAAAGTCCCGCCAGAGCTTTATGAAATGTCAGACTTCAATATTGCAATAGGCAATCAGCCCCATTCCGAAGTTTCTGCGCTGGCCCTGTTTCTGGACAGAGTCACGCATGGAAAATGGGAAGCCGCGGACACGGGAGGCAAACTGAAAATAGTACCTGCGGCCAGGGGCAAAACAGTTCTGGGGAGACGCTGATCAGGCTATTGCCTTCTCCTTCCCGCCCACATGCTTGGGAAAGTAATTCAGCAGTATGATGTCGCCGACATTGCTTATCCATCTGTAAGGCACATTTATTGGTCTGCTTCCTTCCACGAGAAGCGGATTCGTGTCCGATATGAATATACCGTTGATCTTCGCGCCTTCCACATCGATGACCAGATTTGTCACATTCCCTAGATAGATGCCCATGTTCGTATAACACTGTCTTCCTATGAGTTCCGAGGCTTCCTGCAGCACATCTCCACCCCGGCACCCCTATTGCGATGACAGAGATAAAATGCTTTCTTTCGGTCGCATCGGGGGATGAGCCCCCGGCAGATGCCATACAATGCGCGGCGATCTCACCGCGGTGTGAGGCCCGTCATGCAGCCGCCGGGAGCTTCCCGCCGCCCGCTACGCAGTCCTATCATATCGCTCCTTCCAAACGCAGTGAACTTGAGCCAGGAGCGCCGCAAGAGATACCGGGAAGGCGCCTTCTTGATGAGACAGGAGAGTTCCTTCAGTGTGCAGTCCATCGGTGTCATTGCACTCTCTGCGGGAACAGTTTTCCCGGCGCGCCAATGGATATATGCAATCAGGCATTAGAGGATAGTCCGCGGAGGCCATATTATGCCGTCTCACTCGAGTAAGGTCGTGATCGCAGGTGCCGGCTTTGCCGGAATAACCGTCGCAAGGACGCTCCTTTCGAGGATGCCATCGCGTCAGCGCAAATCGCTCGAACTCCTGGTTGTCAGCAACAGGAATTATCATCTCTTCACCCCCTTGCTGTATCAGGTAGCCGCGGGGCTTTCCGATCCTTACCATGTGATACAGCCCATAAGGCAATGGACGGCGGAGAGCGGTGCCTTTTTCCTTGAGGCAACCGTAAGAGGAGTAGACCTGGAGAAGAGAGCATTGCTTACAGACAGGGGAAGGATAGGCTTCGATTATCTTGTTCTCTGTCTTGGATCAGAGACAAATGACTTCGGCATACCCGGTGTGAACGAGAGGGCGCTATTCCTGAAGAAACTCGGGGACGGCGAGGCAATCAGAAACAGGCTGCTCGAATGCATGGAAAGAGCGGCCGATCCGTCCCTTTCGGACAAGAAGCGGAAAAGTCTCCTCAGCGTGGCGATAGTCGGAGGCGGCGCGACGGGCGTCGAACTCGCGGGAGCCGTTGCCGACTATGTGCTCATGCTCAATCGCTATTACAGGAGCGCACGCCTGAAGGAGCTTGCCCGACTCTATCTGGTGGAGGCCGAGAAGAGCCTGGTCCCGGGACTGGACGGTCGTGTGTCAGAGATATGCAATAATGTATTGAAGAGAAAGGGCGTCGAGGTGCTGCTTGGCAAACATGTATCGAAGGCGGGTAAAGCAGGGCTAGAAATGGCAGACGATTCTTTCATCGATGCCTCCACACTGATATGGACTGCCGGAATCATGCCCAATCCAGTGATATCCGGTCTGGAGGGAAAAGGGGTGGAAAAGAAGAAGGGGAGGATTGTCGTAAGCAGGCAGTTGATGCTGCCATTTTTCCCGGGCGTCTACGTGATTGGTGATTGCGCGTACGTTGATGACGGGACAGGGAAGCCGGTACCGGCGACCGCCGATTCGGCCGCACAGGAGGGAAGGTTCGCGGGAAGGCATATTGCGGCCGCCATCATGGGCTGGAAGAAGATCGCAGACAGAAACTTCAGGTACAGGGACAGGGGGACGATGCTGTCGCTTGGCAGATTCGAGGGCGTCGCCGTATTCGGCAGCGGGATGGTAATCGACGGTTTCCTCGGCTGGGCAATATGGCGATTCGTACACATAGCACTCATAAGCACGCTGAGAAGCAAGCTCGGTGTCTTATTCGACTGGACATTTGCCATTTTCTA
>JAKABN010000098.1 GCA_021796895.1 Thermoplasmata archaeon
CTCGAGGAGTGCTTCCGCATCGGCATATATCGAGTCGAGCGACTTCGGCGGCGGATGGAGCCTGTTGAGCAGCACGAGCAGCCTTCTCGGCGCGTTGCCCCTCCTCTGCCCTTCCATGTCCGCCTTTTCCATCATCTCGCATCTCACCTTCTCGCACCTGATGTAGAAGTCGAGTGCCGGCAGCGAGAAGGGATATGAGATGCCTTTCCCGTCCTTCCTGTAGTTGAATATCCATTTCAGCAGTTCAAGCGTGTGTTCGGCATCCCTGCCTGTGTAATCGCCCCTGGCTATGACGCGCATGAGATAGCGCAACCGCTTCTTCAGCCCCCTCCGCTCTATCTTCGAGCGGAAGCGTGGATATATCGGCTCGAACAGCTTCCATCCCGCCGCCCTGAGGAAATGGAAGTGGCATGTGATGACATACATGCCGGGAAACACCCGCTTCAGTGCCGACGTTTCGCCGGTGCCCATGTCGCGCACTGCGGCGACAGGCTCGCCGAACATCTCACGCAGCATCCGCAGATTGGGTATGATCTCATCATCGCTCTCAAGCTTCACCGATGATGCAAGGAGCTGCAGGCCGCTCCATCCGTCCCTCATCTGCATGACCATCGGGCCGTGATGCCCGGTGCCGTCGAGTATGAGCACATACCCTCCCTGCCTTTCAAGCATGGCGCGTATCGCGGGGGCGCTCTCCAGGTGTACGGCTGTGAAATACCTGAGGAAGAGGCGGCAGAGCCAGTCTGCCGTCCTTGCCGGAACGTGCACTCCCCTCCCGTCCATCAGCGCGCATATCTCCGATATCTGCCTGTGCTTCAGATATCTGAGCATGCCTAACTCGGCAATCAGCCCGAACGTGTAAGGAGAACGGGGCGGCGTAATGGGAGGATGCCTTATGAGTTTCCTGTGCACTGGACAGGCACAGGAAGCTTCATGAACCTTCCTGACCCCTGACGGTGTTTTCACCGGCCTGGTGGCGGTCTTCTTCACATGCAGCAGGCTGCCGCACTCGGCACAGGGTGTTTCCGGCCGCAACTCAATCATGCTCTCTGCGCCATCATTCGATGCGTAGAGTGTACAGCCTGAGGGGGGGGTTGTAGATGAGGCTGATGCTTCCGGGCCTGACAACAACGGGGATGCCTGCATCCCTCAGCAGCTTCGCAGCCAGTGTAGGCGAAGGGGCGGAGGAGAGCATGGATGCGACCTTTGAGGCGGTGGCGACATCTATCTCCATGCTCAGGCGGTTGGGGTTTGTACCGATATATTCGAGCACCCGCTGCCTGACCTTTCCTCCCTCGCGATAGTTCTCTACCCTGTAGTAGTAGGTCCGTTTCTTCCCGTTCTTCAGTACACGGTTCTTGCCGTAGATAAATGACATGGTTGTAGTACTCATCATGGTTACTACAGATAAAAGCATTTTCACGAAGGAAATCCACAATCCCGATGGGTACTACGTTAAGAAAACAACCGTCTATTGCCGCAATAGGCCGAATCTGGTAAATTTCTGACCGCCACCTACACAATGAGGCCTACTGCAAGATCATCGCCTACAACATCACGGTAATCATCCATGAGATGTTTGAGCATGGCCTGGAGAGCCATCTGCTGCCGATTGACAATCTGACAGGGAATAACGTACCAAATCCATACAGACAGTATAAGTCCCTGACAGAGTTTGACAAAGCAAATCTGTGAATTTACTCTGTAATCTGTGAAAAAACTAGGCAATTTCGACCACTTTTTTCACAAAGCCACTGTTTAGGGCTTTGTGAAAAAACCTGATCTTGTGAAAATAGTTCGTGGCTTGTGAATTTACTCGCATATCTGTGAAAAAACTGGTAGTAATGTCATCTATGAAATATTATCTCTATATGGCCGCCAGCATGGTGACGATTGTCTCAAGAACTGATTCCAGGCGCCAATAGAGATCATCAAACCTGCCCTTTCCCCGCATCTGGGGTCGTGACAAAGCCTGTGAGGGATGGCCGGCAGGAGAAGGACAGCATCGCACTGGTGCAGCTGAGGAAGATCGGCTACTTCTGAATGCCGCCAGTCAGTAAGACAATCAGTGATTGCGACGCAAGTATTCCTCAATCAGCTGTGAAATCACTGCATTTCTCTTTCTGTAGCCTTCTTTCTCAATGACCCTGATAGTGAACTTTTTCCAGAGTTCGTCGTCAACAATGATGTTTGCACGCATTGTAGCACGGTAGATATATATCCTATTTAGCTATTTAGTATATATGCACAAATGGATAACTGCGTTAATTGCGATGTGTATCGCATTGTTGATGGTAGTGCCTCTCGCGGCAATAGCTCATGGCAGCGGAACGACAACTTTCGCCAACGGTGAAACAATCATTGTTCCCAATGCAGATCGTTCAATAGTTTCGGCGCTGTCGAGTTTTCCGAATGTTCAAGTAGTGCAGTCCATCCACAGCGGTTCGGGAATATTTGTCATCGGACAGGGGTATCTTGCAGCGCAATCCAATAATCTCGGCAGCATTTTCAAAAACGATATGGCCGCAGACTACAACGTCATGTTTATTGTTATAGGTGCGCAGAATGAAAGAAGCAGCGTGATGAGCAGCTGGTATAGCCCCGAACAAGCGCTATTCAATGCAGGCATGACGAACAGCGCAAACAAGAGTGCTCCGGCGTATGCCATTCCCGCATCGCCTGCATTTGCGCTCACCTTTAATCCCAACGGCCTGTACCAGTTCGCTTCTGCAACAGACATCGTGTCTTACATCAATGGCTTTGTCAGCCAATTCGCCGACAGACCCGCGCAGACAATGATTTCTTATTTCAGCGTTCCAGGCGCGCGGTCATACGACCTGACTCAGGGCGCCTTTACTTTCGCATACAACACCGCGTGGCTTGATGTGAATCTGTATCAAAGCGGTTACAAAGTCGGATGGCTGAACTACATGGTTGCATATTATGAAACACAGCAGACAACAGGGTCTGGCACATATTATTTCTTCCTCGCATACACTACCACATCGGCGCAGGGAAACTGGTATTTGCCATGGGCAAACTGGCTGCCTATAAATTTCCATTCCACCACAAACTGGAATACGCAGCAATGGGCCGGACAGCAGCTCTATGATTGGGGTCCGAAAGAGAGCGGAAGCGGCGCTACCGTTACCTTCAGTCTAAGTGCGGGAACGGGCGGTCTTTCGGCAGGTGTCTCATTTTCAGCTCCGTCTCCCGATTGGTTCTCATGGACTGATCAGTCACAGCCTTCAAACGGCATTGCGAAGACATGGTTTGAGGCATGGACACTGACGAGCCTTGACGGGACAACACTCACAGTCCAGCCATCTTCAGTGGGTGAAATAAACCCGACACTGGCCGGTGGATATCTGCCTATGGTTGTCAATCAGTATTCAGCCGCTGACCAAGGCTCTGGCACACCGCAGTTGTATGCCAGCTTCCAGGTAGGCTTATATTCCAACTGGGGTTATACTACTTCAAGCTCGACCGGGGTGGGAACAGCATGAAATTTGTCCACAGTGTCCTGATCAGCCTTCTCGTAGCAGCTGTCTGCTTCTTCATCGGGCTGTCATCGCACAATGTAACTGTGATAATCGCAGGTTTCGTAATGCTCGCGGTGGGCGCTGTTGTTCCTGCAGCCACAGGCAAAATTTCAGGCAGGGTATTGACAGTAACCGTGGCGATTGTGGTCGCGGTCATTGTCATATTCTCAGTGATACCTGTCATGCAGACGGTCGGTAGTACGTCACATGGACAGAAAGTCCCCACACCGGTAATCCTGCAGACAATCATGCCGAAGGGTGCGGTCTTTGCGTATTCCCCCAACGGCACAGTGACGACAGTGAATGCAAAATCGTCTGCCGTTTATGGCATGGTGTACAGCGGCATCGAGATGAACATCACTGTCAGCGTGCAACTTGTAGGTTCTTGGGCATCGACGACACCCGTTTCCGCAATAATCGTTCCATTGCAGTATATGCACAATGTATCGGTGCTTGGAAAAGTCCTGTCCACCCAGACACTTTCACTGTCAGGTAAACTGAATTATAATCTTGGAGCGCCCACAAATACATCGTCGATAACAATAGTGCTGATGTTCTTCCCCGCGCCCGGACAGAGCGGGACGGTGACGTTCACGTCGGCCCTCGTGCTCGAGACTGCTTAATTCATCTATGGGTCCCCGCAAAGCAAATTAACATTGAGGTTCGGAAATGACAATTGATGCAGATCGTGTGAAACGCACAGGATGGATGATGTGGCTGTGGCGATGGCGGTTCATAATCTGTGCGACAGGCATAGTGTCTATTGTGGTTGATGCCATTAATGGATTGAACGGCTGGAATTTCATTCCGTTTCCGGTCGTTGCCGTTGCAGGATTACTGATAATTCTTGCCCTTGTGACAAACTACGTTGGGGCGGCTGTGAATTTACGCCAAATTTAAATCAAGCAGTGGGCCTTGAAAGCGGAGGCATAATGTGAATCGTCAAAAGAGGATCGTTGCGTCGGTCATCCTTGCAGCGCTCTTTGTAGTGGCAGGTTATGCAGCTACCTTGGCAATCAAGTCTCCGCATGATTGCCCCCGCATCATAATTGCAAAAGGCAATCTTCCGGATTATGGAACAACAGGCTCTGGATGGAACATAGCCGTCATGTATCATTTCACGGTCTACCATGAATCCCGTCTTGTGGGAAACTGGACTGCAAACGGGCTGGTGCAGGTCGGCATAGTCAACAATGCACAGATGAAGAGCAAGAATTTCAGTGCACTCCACCCTACTCCGTTTGCAGACAACGGCTCATTCAATGTAATCCTGCAGCCTGGGCAATATTGGATTGGTTTCAATCTGGATGGCAGCATCAAGCAGACTAATGCGAGCATCCTTGTTACGACGCCGATAGAGCTTGTGCCTTAAATTTCAGTCATGCCGGGGAACTTGAAATCAGGGCTCTCCTTGTCGAGCCCGCACAGTCCCCATCGTTCCGTGAAATGTGCTTGGTTGTGCGCATCGCCTGCTCACATTCTTTTCGGCGATATCCCTTATCTCCGAGCTCGGGAGTGGATAATGCCTGAAAGTAAAATCTTTCACGAGTGCAGCCTAGTTCCCTGTCGCTGCAGCTTCTCAGAGTCTTCTGACCAAATCCAAAGGTTCGTCGACAAATCTGTCATTTTCATTATACACTACTTTTCTCGACGCTTGATGCCCATGACACGGCCGGCAATTACACAGAATACCCCACAATTTATGTGGGCAGAGTTCACGCCGTCCTCAGGAAGATCAAGCAGATAGGGGAGGTGGCGATGCCCAGCGGCCGCCGTGGTGTAGGGGCAGACATGAAGGATAGCATAATCGGTTATAATGAGCGGGGATAAAGAGAGATGGATCGGGTGACACAGTGCAACATCTTCAGCGTAATTCAGAGATCAAGCAATTGTAACTCAAAGATTCTACTATAGCAAAGGGCCCTCAGGGCCACGCTAGGATAGGTTTAACGCACAGATATCAGAATTGCAGTAATCAGCGGGATTTAGATTTTTCCGGCTCGTGTGCCGATACAATTACCTCGGTCGAACCAGGCGCTATAGACCAAAACAAGGTTGAGCCATGCTCCACTCCGAGCATGGCCGCTACAGCCTCAGGTATTGTTGATCGTAAAGAGGAAGATGACGGCATTACTCGGGTGGCTTTTGATTTGAATATTCTAGGCAGGGAATCACCAGTTACCCTAACTGCATATGAGTTAAATAATTATGGCTTAATTCTTGGCTTTCCAATAGGACAAAAAATAAATACTATGACAGATATATAGGCCATATTATAAGCCAATATAGGAGACAGAGGCACATGAAACTCCCTGAACTGACACGGATTAAAGCGGATAGGTTGCTATCGAAATTTCCCGATGCTGTCAAGTACGTTGGTGAAGGGGAGTTTTCAGTATCTTCTGAAAGCGGTCATGGAAGTTACAGAGTAATGGATAAGATAGACACATGGACGTGTGAATGCAGATATTTTCAGGAAGAGGAAGAAACATGCAAACACATTGCTGCAGTCATGCTTAATCTGGAGCGCCAGATAGGAGTAACTGCAGAAATAGTTGATAGAGATGCAAAAGTATCTTATCCCCAGAACTGGGAGGCATATGACCTTGCGCAGATGGCCGAGCTCCGCTTGTTCGACCCGCTTTTGCTAGGTCTTGTTGAAAGCATTGAAGATCCACAGCCTGCCCGGAGCACTGGAAGGCCGAGGACAGAGTTTTCGACAGACCTTTTCTGCGCGGTAAGGAAAGTTGCATCGATGTATTCATGCCGGAGATCGTACGGCTTCCTTGAAACAGCGCATGAAAAGAAATATCTCGATTCCACTCCCAACTATTCAATATCTTCAAGACTGCTTATCAGGGAAGACGTTACGCCAATACTGAAAGAGCTCGTTTCATTATCTGCGCTTCCCCTGGCTGCCGTTGAAGAATATGCGACTGTGGCCATTGACTCCTCCGGATTTCGTACGAATTCGTATGGCTTCTATTGCCAGGAGAAGCACGGTCCGTCAAGACGAAATGTCTGGCTTAAAGCTTCACTGCTTGCTGGCTGCAAGACGCATGGAGTGTTCAGGGCCTTGGAAACTCAGAACAATGTGGCAGATGGGACGCTCTTTCAGGAACTTCTGGGAGGTGCGATTCAGGCGGGGTTTGATATCGGGAAAGCGACCGCCGATAAAGCATATCTCAGCAGGGCGAACTATAATTACGGTTCAGAGTTGGGTATCAGCGTATTTATTCCTTTCAAAAGCGATTCAATAGCCATGGCGAAAGGATCGCCCGCGTGGAAGAAGATGTACCACCTTTTCCACTTGAAACGCGATGAGTTTGATGAAGAGTACCATCCGAGGTCCAACGTAGAATCAGTCTTTTCTGCAATAAAGATGAAGTTTGGGGAGACGATAAAATCCAAAAACCCCACAGCCCAGGTCAATGAGGCATACTGCAAGATCATCGCCTACAACATCACGGTCGTCATCCATGAGATGTTTGAGCATGGCCTGGAGAGCCATCTACTGCCGATTGACAATCTGACAGGGAATAACGTGCCAAATCCGTACAGACAGTATAAGTACCTGACAGAGTTTGACAAAGCAAATCTGTGAATTTACTCAGTAATCTGTGAAAAAACTAGGCGATTTTGACCACTTTTTTCACAAAGCCCTAAACAGACGCTCGTTCGCTGCGA
>JAKABN010000007.1 GCA_021796895.1 Thermoplasmata archaeon
ATCTCCTCCCTGACCTCAGGATTGTCGTAATTCAGATCAGGCTGGTTGCTGTAGAACCTGTGCCAGTAATACTGCTTGGTCCGGGGCTCCCATGCCCAGTTAGACAGTTCCGTATCCAAAAATATGACTCTGGCATTGCTGTACTCGGTACCGGTGTCGCTCCAGACAAACCAGTTCCTCTTCGGCGAGTCCCTGTCTGAGATCGCTTCCCTGAACCATGGACTCTGATCGGAGCAATGGTTTAGCACCAGGTCGGCTATGATGCGTATTCCCTTCGAATGGGCCTCGCCGAGTAGATTCCTGAAATCCTCCAGCGTGCCGTATTCCGGCTGAATTGAGTAGTAGTCAGATATGTCGTAACCGTCGTCTTTCATCGGCGATTTGTAGAACGGAAGGAGCCACAGGCAGTCCACTCCGAGATCGTGCAGGTAATCGAGCTTCATCCTGATGCCGTTGAAATCCCCTATCCCGTCACCGTTGGAATCGTAGAACGATTTCACCGGCATCTCATAGAATATAGCATCCCTGTACCACAGATTTTCAGTCATAATGATCAAACGACCCTGAATACATGCGCCGACCCTTCGCCGGGCACCAGCCTGACCTGGCTGGTGTCACCGTGCCAGGTGTGGACTTCGTCCGTAAGCAAATCCCTCATTCTGTAGCTTTCCGTGGAGGATATGCCCATCTCGGAAAGCGGCACGCGCAGAAGCGCCTCGTGCGTCTCGAACGGATTCACGTTTGCAACGACCAGAACGGCGTTGTTTCCCGAAACGGACTTTCTGGTATAGCAAATCAGATTCGGATTGCCGACAGGATGAAAGCGAATGTTGCCGAACTCCTGGAGTGCCGCATTCTCCCTCCTGATTGTGTTGAGACGGGTTATGTACTTTTTTATGTTTCCAGGCTTGTCCCAGTCCCTGATCCTGATTTCATACTTTTCGGAGTTCCTGTATTCCTCCCTGCCGGGCAGCGCCTCATTTTCGCACAGCTCGTAACCGCTGTAGATGCCCCACAGCGGTGAAAGGGTTGCAGCCAGCAGAGCCCTCATGATGAAGGCGTTTCTGCCTCCGGTCTGAAGGACAAAAGGCAGTATGTCCGGAGTATTCGTGAACAGCATGGGCCTGAAGAAATTTGAAATCTCAGGCCGGGATATTTCGTCGAAATACTGTTCAATCTCATAATTGAAATTTTTCCAGGTGAAATATGTGTAGGATTGCGAAAAACCGATCTTCGAAAGTTCGTACATGACCTTCGGCCGCGTGAATGCTTCCGACAGAAAGACCACGTCCGGATGATCCTTCCTCAGCTCTGCCATGACCCATTTCCAGAATGCGAAAGGCTTCGTATGGGGATTATCCACCCTGAAGATTTTTATTCCTGCGTCAATCCAGAAGTCGAAAATGCTCCTGAGTTCTTCCCAGAGTCCCTTCCAGTTTTCGTTCTCGAAATCAAGAGGGTAAATGTCGTAATATTTCTTCGGCGGATTCTCCGCATACCTGATCGAGCCGTCGGGCCTGTGGTAGAACCATTCGGGATGCTCCTTCACATAAGGATGATCGGGGGAGCATTGAAATGCGATGTCAAGGGCAACTTCAATGTTCATGGATTTGGCCTTCAGGATCAGATGCCTGAAGTCCTCCATTGTTCCAAGCTCACTGTGTATCGATTTGTGCCCGCCATCCTCATTTCCAATCGCCCACGGACTGCCCGGGTCCCCGGGCCCGGGAGAATCACCGCCGTCTCTTCCGCGCCTGCCTGTCCTGCCGATGGGATGAACAGGAGGGAGATAGATGACATCGAAGCCCATGGCGGCAATGTCCGCGAGCCGTCTTTCGGAGTTGGCAAACGTGCCGGATGTACCCTGCATGGATCCCTGCGATCTCGGGAAGAATTCGTACCAGCTGGCAAAACCGGCGATTGCCCTGTCGACATATATTTCTAGCTCCTGCTCCAGACGGGTGACATTCCTTTCCTGGTATGATTTTGCAAGGGGGAGGACGGATGGACTGCCAGCAAACAGCACCGCATCTCTGCCAGTGAGCTTCTCCAGTTTGACGGCTGCATCCAGCAGTGACTGACCGCCGTTCCCTGCATTGGCTGACATCGCGCGCAGCATCATGGCGCCAGTCCTGACGTCCGCGGAAATATCCTCTCCGGCGGAATGCCATCTGTTCAGTCTGTCCAGCCATGTGGAATATCTGTCTGGCCATGCCTCAATGGTGAACTGGAACATGCCGTTGGAGTCCACTGTGAAATGCCCGCTCCATCTGTCGTTGTCCCCCTGCATCATCGGTGCTCTCTTCCATGCACCGCGTCCCTTTCTCCTGTAGAGCACATCGGCGGAAAGGATGTCTGTGCCGTGGGAAAATATGTCTGCACCGACAATGACGGTGTCGCCCACCCTGCGCCTGGCCGGATACCTGCCGCAGTCAATCTCCGGTTCCACGTTTTCTATCACAACAGCTCTGTTTTCAGACATGGCATCATCAACTCATGAACTTTCCAGCACCAGCACGCCAAGCGGAGGCAGCGTCAGGGACAGCGACTGCGGCCGTCCGTGCCATGGGGCTTCTGCGGAAACCAGCTGACCGGGGTTACCGACGCCGCTGCCTCCGTAGCAAAGCGCGTCGGAATTGAGCAGTTCCCTGTATTTACCCTTCCAGGGGACACCAATCAGATAACTATGGCGCGGAACGGGTGTCATGTTGAATACAAAAAGGAGGCTGTTCTTCCTGTCCTCCGCATGGCGGATGAAACTTATCACGCTGTTGTCCGCATCACCGAAATCTATCCACTCGAATCCGGAAGGCTCGGTATCCAGTGAATGCAGCTGCCTGTGCGTGGAGTAGAGAGCATTCAGGTCGCGGACAAAAAGGAGGAGTTTTCCATGCATGTCATGATCGAGAAGATTCCAGTCCAGGCCAGATTCCTCATTCCATTCGTTCCACTGGCCGAATTCATCACCCATAAAGAGCAGCTTTTTTCCGGGGCTGCCGAACATGTAAGCATAGCACAGCCTGAGATTGGCAAACTTCTGCCACCTGTCGCCGGGCATCTTTCCTATCATTGAAGATTTTCCGTGAACGACCTCGTCGTGCGAAAACGGAAGAATGAATCTCTCGCTGAACGCATACCATATCGAAAATGAGAGATTATTCTGGTGATATTTTCTGTGCGCAGGATCCTTGCCGAAGTACTCGAGCGTGTCGTGCATCCATCCCATGTTCCACTTGAAATCAAATCCCAGGCCGCCGGATTCGACAGACTCGGTAACGCCGTGCCAGGCGGTCGACTCCTCCGCCACGGTAAAGACGCCGGGAAATTTTTCATGCACAATGCTGTTGAGCTTTCTCAGAAAATCCATCGCTTCGATGTTTTCCCTGCCGCCGTATCTGTTGGGCAGCCATTCCCCCTTTTTCCTTGAATAGTCGAGATAGAGCATCGACGAGACAGCGTCGATTCTGATGCCGTCCGCATGATATCTCTCCAGCCAGAACAGCGCGCAGGAAACGAGAAAATTTCTGACTTCATTACGTCCGTAGTTGAAAATGTTTGTTCCCCAGTCAGGATGCCTTCCCATTCTCGGATCCTCGTGATCAAAGAGATGTGTGCCGTCAAACATCGACAGCCCGTGATCGTCGTCGGGAAAATGGGCAGGCACCCAGTCCAGTATGACACCGATGCCGTTCCTGTGGCATTCATCTATGAACCACATGAGATCTTCGGGACTCCCGTTTCTGGCGGTGGGTGAGTAGTGACTGACGACCTGATAACCCCAGGAGGCATCCAGCGGATGCTCCATGACAGGCAGAAGTTCGATGTGTGTGAATCCGAGATGTTTCACGTGCCCGATGATGTCCTTTCCAATCTCCCTGCAGCTGAAAAATGAGCCGTCCTGCTTTCTCTTCCATGATGAGAAATGAAGCTCATAGATGGAGAGAGGTGCAGAGCGGATGCTCGCCGTACTTCTTGCGGAGAGCCATTCCTGATCGCTCCAGGTATAAGCCGGCTCAGACACCACCGAACCCGTCCGCGGCCTGAGTTCTGTCCTGAAGGCATACGGATCTGCCTTTATCCGCACCATGCCGTCTATTGCCGATTTCACCGCAAATTTGTATATCTCGCCGGCCGCTATTCCTGGAACGAATAGCTCCCAGATACCGGAAAGACGGATGTTGGTCATCGGATGCATGCCGACATGCCAGTGATTGAAATTACCGACGACAGAAACGGCAGCTGCGTTAGGAGCCCAGACAGCAAAACGGACGCCGGGCACGCCGTTTCTTTCGCGCAAGTGGGCGCCAAGCGATTCATGACTGGACAGAAGTTCACCCTTCTTGAACAGATATATATCGAAATCCGTCAGTTCCGGCTGGAAGGAGTAAGGGTCGTGCCGCCTGTGCGTGTAGCCCGATGCATCCACAAAGCAAACGACAAAACCGGAAGCAGGAACATCTCTCTTTACATCCGCACTGAAGAAGCCGCTGACGCTGTCTCTCTGCAAATCAGTTAGTCTTGAGCCGCCGTCAAGCTCGAGCCATGCCTCAACAGCAAGCGGAAGAAAGCATATCACATGATGGGCGCCTCCCTTCGAATCGTGAACGCCGAGAACGTCCATTGGAACGCATTCCTCAAAGTCCGCTATTTTCTGAAAGTCCGACTTGGCCACATCCAATCACTTCATCGATTTGTCTCTCCGGGCAGCAGGCAGACTCGGCCCTTGCCCGGTACAGCTCAGTTCAGAGCGTGGTTGCCCAATATTCTCTCTGGAAAGTTCATCAACAAAACACTAACCTTAAACCTGACGGAACGATTCGACTATCCGGCAGTCTATGAACTTGCTCTGGAGGCTGCCACCGGATATCAATCATGCACATTGGCCAGCGTTTCGAGAGTGATGTCCGGGAGCGTCAGGAATTAACTTCGAAAGCTCAAAAGGTTAAAATAATGCTTGTCTATCGACGGACAGTAAGAGTTGAATATGCGAGGGTCGACCAGAATAAATGATCGGTCTTATTCAGTCGGTAGTACTCGTCTCAGTGCTATCTGCAGGGCTATTGCTCGCCCGGATGCTGGCGCCATATATTGCTAATGTGTATTCTTATGAATCCCGGGGGCGTCAGGATCGCCTCTTCCTTCCCATCGAGACGGCCATTTACCGCCTCTGCGGCATAAAACAGGACCGCGTCATGGAATGGAAGGAATATTTCACTGCGATGATCGTGCTCAACGGATTGATGGCGCTCATTTCATTCATAGTGCTCATATTCCAGAACAGCCTGCCTCTGGATCCTCAGGGTTTTCCGGGAGTGCGGTGGGATCTTGCGCTCAACACAGCGATGTCTATTTCCTCGAATACGAATCTTCAGCATTATGCCGGAGAGAACACCCTTTCCTATCTGAGCCAGATGGTCGCAATCCAGTTCCTTCAGTTTACTTCGGCCGCCACAGGACTTGCCGTGGCGATCGCCGTGATACGGGGCTTCGCCGGAAAGGCGAGGGGCAAACAGGGACTTGGCAACTTCTATGTTGATTTCGTCAGATCGCTTACAAGGATCCTGCTTCCTCTGTCTTTTGTCGCAGCTCTCGTGTTTGTATATCTGGGCGTTCCGCAGTCGCTGAACGGATATACTCCTGTGACAACAATACAGGGTGCGCAGCAGCTCATCAAGATTGGCCCCGTAGCCTCTCTTGTCTCAATCATGCAGCTGGGAACCAACGGCGGAGGTTACTACGGAGCCAATTCGGCATATCCCTTCCAGAATCCCAGCCAGGCTTCGGACCTGCTGGAAATGATTCTCATGCTGCTCATTCCTACGGCCATGCCGTTTGTCTATGGCGAGATGCTCGGAAAGAAGAGCAGGAAGGAGGGCATCAGCATACTGGTGGCCGCATATGCGCTCTTCATGGTGGATCTGGCAATAGCGCTCTATCCGTCGACCGCCATCGGTCCTGGAATGGAGGTGAGATTCGGTGGTTTCGCACCCGTGTTTTGGACAGTGACCACCACAGCCGTGACGACAGGCTCAGTCAACGCGGCGCTGTCTGCGTTGAATCCTCTTGTCATAGTCTCGGCATTCATGGGCATGCTGATACAGGCCACACCGGGAGGCATCGGTGTTGGACTGGTGTACATGCTGATGTATGTGCTCATAACAGTTTTCATCGTGGGGCTCATGTCAGGGAGGACGCCGGAATATCTGGGCATGAAAATCGGGGTGAGAGACATTAAACTTGCCGTGTTCGGTTTTCTCATTCATCCGTTCATTGTGCTTGTGCCGACATTCATGGCCTATGCGACGCGGGCCACAAGCGCGATAGGGCTCGGCACCGGCTCCATATCGTTCACGGAAGTGCTCTATGAATTCACGTCGGCGGCGGCAAACAACGGGTCCGATTTTCTGGGCAGCGCCGCCAACACAGTTTTCTTCAATGTGTCGACTGCAATCGTAATGTGGACGGGACGATTTGTGCCTATCGCCGTAATGCTTGCAATTGCCGGCTCCATGTATTCGAGAGACAGGGGCCCGACAAACGGCGCCGGCCTAAAGACGGACAGTCTCACATTCGCTCTCGTCCTTTTTGCCACGATACTGATTGTTGTCGTACTCACATTTTTCCCGTTCCTGGCGCTTGGACCGCTGCTCGAATTTCTGAGGGGGCATGTGAACGGATTCTGACGTCAAGGCAAGGACAGACGGAGACATGGATCCTGAAACACGGGGACAGGGGGAGATGGAAGACGAAGAGAGGTGGCAGCTCTCGACGGTTCTCAGGGACTCTGTACTGCGCCTGAATCCGGTAAGACTCATATCGAATCCGGTCATGTTCGTCGTTGAGCTGACATTTTTTATCGTCGCTGTAATGGCGACGTTTCCGGGTGCGTTTTATCCGGTCGCGCATGCGAGCGAGCAGACGTTCTACGCTGAAGTGGCCTTCCTGCTTTTCCTCACTGTCTGGTTCAGCACGCTCTCAGATGCGCTTGCCGAAGCACAGGCAGGGAATACGGCGAAGAGCCTTCGCAAACTGGAAAGCACTGTAATGGCAAAGAAGATTGTCGCGGGGCAGAAGGGAAAAGGAGGAACTGCCGCCGAAACAGTTGTGCTCACGCCATCAACAGAGTTGTGCAAAGGGGATATCGTTATCATCGAGAAAAATGACGTTGTGCCGACAGATGCGGAAGTCATCGAGGGCATCGCAATGATTGACGAGTCTCTCCTGACGGGAGAATCGGCTGCCGTAAGAAAGGCATCAGGCGATACGCTAATCGGAGGATCGAAGGTCGTGAGCGATGTCCTGAAAGCACGCATCACGGTGAATCCCGAAGAGAGTTTCATCAACCAGATGATAAAACTGGTGGAATCTTCCAAGAGGCCGAAAACGCCAAATGAGCAGGCTCTCACCATCATGCTCATCGGCCTCACCGCTATATTCACAATCATAGTGCTGTCACTGCTCGGCCTCTCGATTGAGCTGGGACTCGGAGTCGATCTTTCGGTTCTGATAGCGCTCTATGTTTGCCTTCTGCCGACCACAATAGGAGCGCTGCTTCCAGCCATCGGCATTTCAGGCATTTCGAGACTCTATGCAAGGAAGATCGTCGCAAAGTCCGGCAGAGCGATAGAGACTGCCGGAGACGTGGATACAATTATGCTTGACAAGACCGGCACCATCACGGTTGGCAACAGAAGGGCCGTTCAGTTCATACCCTTCGAGGGACACACGGAAAGGGAGCTGGCCGAGGCGTCGTTTCTGGCATCATGGGGAGACGATACGCCGGAGGGGAGGAGCATCATCGACCTGGCATACCAGATGGGATTCTTACCACATGAAGTCAGATCGCTTTCAGGTTTGAGTTACTATGAGTTTTCTGCAGTGTCGCGGACGAGCGGCACGCACATGAGCGAAGGTTCACAGTCATTCCATCCAAAAAGCGGCAAGATACTCGAACAGAGGGGAAGACCGAAACGAAAGTTTCTGGATGCGGAGAAGCCGGATCTGAAGATAGACGACACTGATATTATCAAGGGGGCGCCGGATGCGATGAAAGCCGGCATGAACAGCATACCCGCGGAATTTGATTCCATAACGAATTCTGTGTCGTCCGCAGGGGACACGGCCATAGCCGTCGCGAGAAACAGGGAAGCTCTGGGCATCATAAGGCTGAAAGATGTGCTGAAGACGGGTATGAGGGAGAGGATAAACGCGCTGAAGTCGATGTCCATAAAGCCAATAATGATCACGGGAGATCACCCTGTCACCGCCAAGAGCATTGCCCGCGAGGTCGGCATAGATGATTTCGTGCCTCAGGCCAAGCCCGAGGACAAGTATCGCAAAGTGATTGAAGAGCGGGATCAGCACAGGATAGTGGCCATGATTGGTGACGGTTCAAACGATGCACCGGCGCTGGCAATAGCGGATGTGGGCCTTGCCATGAACTCAGGAACGGCTGCGGCAAAGGAGGCCGCCAACATGGTTGATCTGGAGTCGGACCCTTCAAAGATCATCGATGCCGTGATGGTCGGCAAACAGCTGCTGATGACGCGCGGTGCTGTGACCACATTCAGCATAGCAAATGATGTGGCCAAGTATTTTGCAATAGTGCCGGTCATGTTCGCAACGATACCGGCCCTGCATGCGCTGAATATACTGAATCTTGGCGTTCACACCGCTGTGCTTTCCGCACTCATATTCAACGCTATCGTCATTCCTCTGCTGATACCGCTGGCCATGAGGGGCGTTTCATTCAGGCCCGCAAGCGCCATGTCCCTCTTCCTGAAGAACGCCGTCACTTACGGTATAGGCGGTGTTTTCATTCCGTTTGCGGGCATCAAACTGATAGACATCGCGCTTGGACTGATAATTGGAAGGTGAAATGATTGAAGGAGGATTTGAGACTGTGAAACTGAAGGAGATTGCGTTGACCGGTGCGAGGCTGGCAATACTTTCAGCGCTGGTGTGCGGACTCGTCTTTCCCGTTGTGATTACGGGTATTGCGCAGATCGCAATGCCATATCAGGCCAACGGTCAGATAGTGTATGTCAACGGCAAACCGATCGGCTCGGCGATCATAGCGCAGTCGTTCACGTCCCCTCTCTTCTTCCATCCGCGAAACAACTCGGCGTCCGGCGTCGACCCCGATATCACGCTGAACAGCGCCTATTCGCAGGTGTCGCGAATAAACGTCTCCACTCACATACCGGTGGCTTCCCTGAAGGCGATAATCAGCAGCAATGTCATGTGGACATACTGGATTGCCGGAACACCATACGTCAGCGTGCTCAAACTCAACATGGTACTGATGGAGAAATATCCGCAGATCTACAGCGCATTCGTTTCATGATTCAAAGTAACACGGATGGTCCCGGATGTCGGATACATACATATAGTTAAAGATCTCATCGAAAGGGAGAATGCGGTGATATTGTTGGCCAAGCGACTTCTGGCAATGGTGAATATCTTCGTTGAATCGCCTCTTCTCGACAATGTTGTTGCCGAGCTTGAAAAGCTTCCCAGCGTCGAGGAACTGTACGAGGTTACAGGAGAATTCGATATAGTTTCGGTCATTGTCTGTTCCGACATAGAAGAGTTCAGGGAAATACTCAAGAACAGGATAATGAAGATAGAGGGAGTGAAGAGCACTGTCACTTCAATGGTGCTGCACACACACAAGGGACCGAGACACGAGAACGGAGAGACCAGACAGTAAGCCGGCGCATTGAACGTGAATTTGTCTGACTGGCTGCCTTTGCGCCGCCGCGGGCAGTAACTAAATATGCATACTCTGAATTACGTCCAATACAGCGGGAAAAACGGCGGGTGATGATTAAACGGGAAAAGCCGGTGAAGGCGCGAAGGCGGGATTGCTGGCAGGTGTGGCGTACGGCGTTCTTGATGCCATCATAGCGGCCGTTTTTCTGACTGTTTACAAAAACCTGATTCTGACGGTTCTGGCAAAATCGATCCCCTCCAGCGTGTCTGTGAGCGCGGCTTCGCTCTACAGCCTGGCCGTAGACATAGCAATTGCTTTTGCCATTGTGGGAGGGATAGTAATCGGAATGCTGCTCGGCGTAGTATTCAGCCTGACATTCGACCGCCTGCCGGGCAGGACCGGCATGACGAAGGGTGCATTCTTTGGCGTGGTGATGTGGTTGATATTCAATGTTCTGCTGGGGGCAGGAAACATCAGATACGGCACGATGTTTTATGTCGCAAGTATAGCGGCAGGCCTGACGATTTCGCTCGTATTCGGCGTGATATTGGGCAGGCTGTTTGAAACAGGCATGAAACGTTTGACTGCCCTGAATCCGGTTGTCTGATGATTGTGAGGATGCTGCAGGCATGCATGTCAGCTGGACTCTCTATCTGGCACCACTCTCCTCGATCCTGATTGGAACATTGCCGCTGCTCTTCTTCCGTAGGAGCCTGAAACTTTTCGGAATAGCGGCTGCATCGTACTTCACGGCCATAGCGGCGAAGATTGCAATCGAGAGTGCATTCCACGGTTTCTTCAGCAGCCCCGGAATTGCAGCCTATCTTGCGTACGGCATCCTTACGTCGATTTTTGAAGCTGGACTCGCATATGCTTTCATACTATTTTTCCGCAAAGCGGCAATTGAGGACGGACGTTCGGGCCTGTTCTACGGCCTGAGCCTTTCATTCTGGGAAAACACGGTATTGATCGGCTTTCTGACTGCGCCATTCAACATAATTGACCTGATTATCATTCCGTTCATCCCCGCGGGACTCCTGCCGGCCGATGCATCTTCCACCTATGCGATCAACTACCTGCCGCTGCTCCTGCCGCACATCATTGACAGGATTTCATCGCTTATTGTGCATCTCATGTTCGGCTTCGCCGCTTACGAAGCGGTGAATCAATCCAGGGTGAGCAGGATGCTGCCGGTCATGTCCCTCGGAATGATAGACAGCATCGCTGCATGGTGGGATTTCAACAAAGGTGCAATGAGTTACCTTGACCTTTCAATAATCCTGCTTGCTGTTACGGTTACCGCGTCGTTCCTTATCCTTGCCATGACAGGAGAACTGGATGACTTCAGGCATGCGATAATAAGAGAGCTTCTCTTCGGCGGTGAAAGAAAAAGCGACGGCAAATAAGGAAATGGTTTGTTGCATCCGCGGAGCATGAGTGCGGATGCACTGCCGGCAGTCTCAGATAGCCTGTGCGTTCCTACCGCTACTTCCCGTCCTTCTTTCCGGACTTGCCCAACATGCCGTTCTTCCTTGCAATCATGGTGATAACCGCAACGGCGACTATTGCTATCGCCACAATGACCACTATGAAGTAGAACAGATTGGTTGATGTTATCGGGGGGTAGACTTGAGTGAATTTGAGAGCGAGCGTGGACGAGCTGGAAACAACCACAGATTTCGTGATTTTCTGGTATACCGGTGTCAGGTCGTATGTTGTTGAGAACGAAGCGGTAACCGAATAACTGCCGCCTGCGAGTTCGAATGTTGCGTAACCGTTGTTGTCAGTCACGGCAGAAAGGAATGTTCCGGTCGAGTTGCTGAACACGTTGACAACGACATTGCCCAGAGGTGAACCGTCTGCGGACAGGGCCTTGAAGGTCATCGTGTATATGCTGCTGTTAAGGACCATTGCCGGCGCAGTCGGGTTGTTCAGAACGACATTGCCGTTGTGATAAACGAGAATTCCCTTCCAGTACACGGATACAGCGTATACGCCATAGGGTATGACAGCCGAGGCCAGGCCCGACGCGTCCGTCGTATTGAAGCCCATGTCTATGCCCGTGGTCGAGTTCACTACGAGTATGTTTGCCGTGGGCACGGCGCTGCCGGATGCGCTGACGACCTTGAATGACTGAGTGTATGCGTTGACATTGACAGGAACGTTTCCGTTACTGTTCATGTCAATTTGCCCGTTGAATATCACGCTGCTGTGCCACACGACCGTCGTGGGATAGTTGCCTCCTGCCATTTCTGACATGGGATATGCACCGCTGCTTCCAGTCACGAGCGTCGGAAGATGGGTGCCGTTCGGCGATGTCATGTAGACAAATGCGTCCGGCAGAGGCATTCCGGATTGACTCTCGAAGATGTATGTCGGCGAATAGACACTTGCCTTAAGAGTGAACGCGTTGCTTGTGTTGTTCACAATTACTGGAAATGTTCCCACGTCCACGGACTGCCAGAATACGCGTATGGTGTAGTTTCCCCCGAACACCGATATGCCGGCCACTCCGTTACTGTTTGTGCGGTTCGAGGCTATGAATGAGGTAGAGTAGTAAGCGCGTACCACCGCTCCGCTCAGCGCATTGCCCTGGGAGTCCTGGACTGTGAACAGCGCATGAACGGGCGGGAGACCGATGAACAGCTGCATGCTTCCGTACGCGTTCCTGCCGTATACTACCCCGGGAGAGTTGATGTAATTGTGCATTGTGTTGTCAGTGCCGTTGACTCTTATGGTGTAGTTACCCAGCGCAAAGCCGCTGTAGTTGAATGTGAACTTGTAGGTCATGAAGTAGCCGCTCTTGGAAAAGACGGTGGCATTCGTCATAACGCCGCTCTCCACTGTTCCGCTGGTGTTGCTTATTGCATACTGCACGGGCCAGGAGTAGAAGTCATATGCGCCCAGAGGGTCAGTCAGATTGGCAAATACGGTGACATTCTTGTTGGATGCGTTGGAGGGCAGTGAATAGAGTTTTGCTCCTGAGCTGTTGACAGCATACATGCTGTTTACCTCAAGATAGGAGGAGACCGGTAAGACTGCTTCGGAATAGTAGTACGTGCCTTTCACATGTCCCCATAGTGCGTTATAAATCTGACTCGTTCCCCCATTAACTACGATGAGGAAGGAGAGACTGTAATTTGCCTTCACGGTCATGTTTACCGTGGGACCGGTGATGTGTATCAGCGTCGGCGTCGTGCCGGGATAGGCGACATTTGTAGAAGTGGCCGGTCCCGTTGCAACGAGAGACGAAGTGCCGTTCGGGGAGTCGAGATACAGAGACATTGTGATGTGCCCGGATGTTGGCGCAGAGCCGTTCTGTGTCATGTAAAGGTAAGTGTACATGGTGCCGTTCAGCTGCAACGGACCGGCCAGCTGCGGATACATTGTGAAGTTCAGGGAGAGATAATGCGTGGCGGAAATATTGTCTCCCGTATTGGCATACTGAGGAACGGAGTCGTTCCAGGTATCCGCTACGTGGAGGTGAGGAGCGCCGACAATGGTCACCGGCGACGACAGGTTGTGGAAGTACATCGTCAGATTTGTAGGCGTGGGAGGCGAGCCTGAATAAGGCACCGCAAGTGCGGGCGCAGACGCGCCCTGTATCACGAATGCGGCGGAAAGGAGCATTATAACGGTCAACAATCCTGCTTTCAGAGTCCGTCCGAGACTGATCATAATTATCACTATGATTGTGTCCGGTTGACTATTTAAACCGTCATTTATCATTTGCACTGTTCGATAATTGTCAAAGCCAGACAGTTTCATCGGTGCCGCGGATGCGCACTGCGTGGACGTCTTTGAAAGCAGCACCAGGCGCACGCTGGCTTTAGGGCTGCACTGCTTTTCCCTTTCTGAATATCACCGAAATATTGTGAGTTATCAGTTTCTCCCCCGACGGAGTCGTCCTGCGCCTGAAGGCTTCCTCCCAGTCGACAGCATCGAAAGGAGCGAAAAGGCTAACGAGCTCAGCTCTTGAAACAAACGAAGCCTGACTTCCGATACCGCACTTTCCGTTTACGGTCAGACTGCCGTTTCTTGTATCCATCGGTCCCCTTGTGTCGAGAGTGAGAATTCCATTCTCTGTCAGCATGTTGAAAAGGCACGCGGATATCCGTGAAATGTCACTTCGGGAGTATCCGTCTAGGACCTGTCTGGCTATGATCACGTCGAAGCACTCCGGTATGAAGGGTATGCTCAGTATGCTGCCGCATACCCTGCCGGCGCCACCGTCAACGGACAGAAGCGCCTCCATGCAAAAATCCAATCCCGTTACATCTATTCCGCGTCCGAGCAGTTCAGGCATGGCAAGCATGTGCCTGATTGCCCGTCCGGTACCGCAGCCGGCATCCAGCACTCTTGAGCCCCGTTCCATGTAGCGCGCAATGGTGCGCAGGGAGAAATCTGACAGCGGGCAGCCGCCGAGTTTCATGCCGCGGGAATAGAATCTGCGCCATCTCGCCGCAACTTTCAGCGTGTTTTCCGGTGTCTTGCCACATTTCACCTCATCATCGGACATCGTCGCACTTCAATCACTTTTTGATAAACAGCAATATGTCTCCGACCTGAAGAGCGTCCGCCTCGGTGCCTTCAACAATGTATGACACGGTCAGCTGGAACGCTTCTTTCTCTATCGAGAGGGTCCCTATCTTCAGGCTTCCATCCTGGTTGAGCAGCAGTGCTGAGGGATCAGCACTCTTCAGCGCCTCCGTGATGTCCTTCGCCTTCTCCCTGTACTTCGGTCCGATATACTGATAGTTTGGCTTTACGGCAGTGACCGCCCTTCTGTAGCTTCCTGCCGTCCCGAATCTGACTTCCGCCGCTCTGCAGGCGCCGGTAATGTCTACCGCCGCTGCCTTTAGCTCATCGGTGCACTGCATCATCAGTATCTGCGCAATGGGCCCGTTATAGCTTTTCTTTGCACGCCAGTCCCTGACTGCATGAACGATGTCTACTGCCGTTCTGCCTGCCCCGGTGACGACGATATCCTGCTGGAGAGGTTCCGGCCATCTGCACACGTGTATGCTCTTCTCCCCCGCCCTGAAAAATTCCTGATAAACCGCCTCCGTGATATGCGGCAGGAGCGGCGCCAGCATCCTGACGACGCCCATGGCGATCGTCCGCAGGATCCAGACAGAGGCGTGGTCTCCCTCCTTTGCGCGCTGCTTCACCATTTCTATGTAGTCGTCGGCAAAATCGTGCCATGCAAACTGCTCTATAACCCTCATGGCCCTGTCGAACTCATACGACTCCATGAATGCGGTGGCATCCCTCACTGCGGCGCTGTAAAGCGAAAGTATCCACGAGTCGACGGATCCGAAGTAACGCGGCATATCTTTGTCCTTCACATCGAACGAGGCGCAGAATCTGGCTATATTCCACACCTTGTTGCATAGCCTCTGTCCGTGGACAACATCCTTTTCCCTGAATGCCTGGTCTGTCCCGAGACTGCATGTAGCAGCAAAGTAGCGAAGCGCATCTGCGCCATATTTCTTTATTATCGGCACCGGATCTATCATGTTACCCAGATGGGTGTGCATGGGTGTCCTGTCTGGTGCCATGATGAAGCCCGTGATCATAATGTCATTCCATGGGATCTCGTCAAGCAGCAGATGGGATCTGAGTATTGTGTAGTATGCCCACGTCCTTATGATCTCGTGTGCCTGACCCCTGAGGCTCATGGGAAAGAGTCGTGAAAAAAGCTTCTCGTTTCTTTCCCAGAAGGTGTTGTACAGAACGCTCACGCTGGAATCCATCCATGTGTCGAAGACGTCCGTGCTGCCCTTCAATTCTGAACCGCACTTCGGGCACGGACCAGGGGGGGAAGTTTCGAGAGGGTCGATATAGCACTGGCTTTCGACCGCAGGCACAATGTGTCCGCAGCCGGTGCATTCCCAGACCGGCAGGGGTGTGGCAAACAGCCGCTGCCTTGATATTACCCAGTCCCAGGTGAGCGATTCGGTCCAGTCCTTCAGCCGCTGCTTCATGAACTCCGGAAACCAGCGTATCTCGGCCGCCTTCTCCATTATCTCCTTTTTGAAGTCGACGGACTTCAGGAACCACTGTTTGGTTTCGATAATCTCGACGGGTGTGGCACAGCGCCAGCATACGCCCACGCTGTGGTCAAATGTTTCGGACTTGCGCAGCACGCCCTTTTTACTGAGCGCATCGACCATGGCCACCCTTGCATCTGCCGTATTCTTGCCTGCAAGGAAACCGGCCTGCGCATTCATCTTTCCGATGTCGTCTATGATAATGCTCACGGGCAGTTTGTGTTTGAGTATCCAGTCTGCGTCTTCCTTGTCTCCATAGGAGCAGACCATCACGGCGCCGGTGCCGAATGCCGCATCCACCCTGTCGTCCGCCAGCAGAGGCACCTCCTTTCCGTACACAGGCAGGACGGCTTTCTGACCGTTGAGTCCGGCGTGCCTCCTGTCATCCTCTCTGAACAGAACCGCCTGGCATGCTCCTATGAGTTCCGGTCTGGTGGTTGCTATGGTCACGTGCCCTCCGCCCTTGAGCACAAAGTCCACGTAGTACAATTCGGCCTTCCGCTCTTCCCTCTCCACTTCCGCATCGGCCAGAGAGGTATTGCAGTGAACGCACCAGTTCACAGGAAAAGTGCCGCGGTAGGCGAGTCCCCTGTCAAGCATACGCAGGAATGTGATCTGGGTGATTCGTCTGTATTCGGGTGCGTCTGTCTGGTAGTATATACTCGGATCAAGACTCATGCCGAGCATTTCAAATTGAATGGTCATGGTATCGATGAACTGATTGGCATATTCCGAGCATAGGCGCAGGTAAGTCTTCCTGTCTGTGTTGAATTTGGTTATTCCGTGCTTCTTTTCGGTTGCTGTTTCGACAGGCATGCCGTTTGTGTCGAAACATAATGGAAAAAAGATGTTGTATCCGCGCATCCTGCGATATCTTGCGGCAAAATCGAGCATAGGATATCCAGTCGCATGGCCAAGGTGCAGAGCACCGGAAGTATAGCGTGGGGGATTGTCGATACTGTAAATCTCGTCCTTCGAGGAAGGATCGAATCGATATATGTTCCACTCCTTCCACTTCTGCTGCCATCTGGGTTCTGCAGAAGTGTGGTCATACGCAGACATCAGACAGTCTGAAGCTGACCTGATTAAAAAAACATTACCAGAAAAAGCCGGAAAAAGCCTGAGCCGGAAGGCACATGACGCGAATATCAGGAACTTCGTTCCCCGAAGACACGCCGGATATCTATAACTATTACGGCGTTATATTCAAATAATATGTATATGTAGCGCCGTACGGTGGTCGTTCCTGGCATCTGCCGAAATAGCATCCATAATGGCGGCGTTCGTCATAAGTTTCAGGGAAGCGCTTGAGGCGTCGCTTGTCGTCATCGTGCTTTCAAGCTATCTGGCTGTGACAGACGCCCGGCGCGTTCCTTACGTGTACGCGGGTGTAGCGGCCGGGGTAGCTGTTTCAGTGTTGCTTGCGATCCTCTTCGGTTATCTGTATGGTGCATTCGGGGACTATTTCGAGGCGATCATGGGAATATTCGCCGTTGTCGTTCTCACATACATGATCCTCTTCATGAAAAAGCACTCGAAGTCGATACGTACCTCCATAGAACAGAAACTGGAAAAGAACATAGACAGTTACGGCTTTCCCGCGATATTCCTTATCAGCTTCACCACTGTACTCAGGGAAGGTGTGGAGGCGGTGATATTCATTGCCCCGTTTATTTTCATATCCGAGGCGGGAAGCGCAATAGGAGCCGCAGGGGGCATGATTGCTGTTTCTGTTCTTTTCGTCGTACTCAACAGCATGACGCGCAAAATGGACATAGGTGCCGTTTTCAGATGGACTTCAGTCGCGCTAATCGTCTTCGCGTCCGCCATACTCGCCATAGTCATACACAACCTGGAGCGGGTCGGACTGATGCCTTCCGCCAATGTACTGCTGAGCTATCACGATACCGGCTATGTCTCTTCCATCCTGCATTCAATTCTCACACTGCTGATAGGTTTCGACGGATCCTCGTACACGCTTGCTCAGCTTGTGGCGTATCTGGCGCTGCTCATCACGCTGTTTGCTTATTTCTTCAGGCTCGGTGAAGCCAGGAACATGCCGTCAACAGAAGCAAGGCCACAGACAGACGAGTGACAGCCTTACTCGTACACTGGATGGCCAAGATGACCCGTGTTCCTCAACTCTATCAAATCATCGAACAATTCGCTTGCCACTTTTATAACTTCATCAAATGCCAGCTGCGCCATCTTCCTGATCTCCCACTGGGCACTTACATCCAGCCGCATTATGAAGAAGTGCCGCAGGGATCTGGCGTTCGTTGTCCAGTAGAGCTTTGTCTCGGCCGCATTTGTCAGAACAAAACGTGCGTCTTCCTTTTTCACGCCAAGCTTGAGCAGAGAGGAATAGACGTCATAGCTTTTCCTTATGAAATCGTCCATTATCGACAGGGCCTCGTTCCTTTTTTCCTGTGAAACGTTCTCCAGCGACGGAAGAACATAGTTGGATTCCTTCTCGGAGACATAACGCTGACTTCTCTGACTGAAAGAACTGTGTCTGTGTCTCACCAGCTGATGTGAGCACGCCCTGCTTATTCCCTCTACCCTGAAGGTGAAGTTTGCATGCTCGATAACATCCATATGACCATAGCTGATGATGCGCTTGATGAATGAGCCGTAATCCTCCTTTGCCTCCCTGTCGTAGCATATGCCCGCAGCACGTCCACATGCTTCCACCGGATTCGCAGTGTGATTTACCAGTTCAACCTTTAACGTGTTCACTTCTTCGGGGAATGCCATCGCCTGCCATAAAACTTGGCAGCGTGATATGCAGAGACTGCGGGCTACAGGCAGATTGAAGTATTTTTCCGAAAATCGTGTACAACAGTTTAATATTATGATGACGTTCATTCGCAAAGTCAATCGAGTTGAGCTCTAATTTGGCCTCAGAAACAGTTAACCCTAGGGTGGGGTACTTCAGGGTGCTCGCCAACAGGAGTTTCTTCTACCTTTGGGCAGCGACTCTTGTGTCGAGGACGGGGGATAATCTTCTATCCATAGCCATGCTGTGGTTCATATACGGAGTGCTGACGCACAATGTCCTGTATGCGGGACTCATAGCCGCCGCATATTACGCGCCGACATTTCTGTTTGCGCCTCTATTCGGCAAGGTCGCGGACAGCTACAACAGAAAGCACGTGATGATCGCGGCAACGCTTGCAGAGATGGCATTTGCGGTGCTGCTGTACTTTTCGATTGCGCTCAAGTTGTTTGTGCTGCAAACGTCGTTCATTGCAGTTTTCTCAATAGCAAGCTTTGGATTTCTCGTCTCGATTTCAAGAAGCAGCAGCATACCTCTCACAGTTCCAAAGGAGGAGCTTACGGCCGCAAACTCTCTGCAGCAGGCCACTACACAGCTTACCAGGATATTCGGATTTCTTGCCGGAGGTGTTATGCTTCTCGCCATCGGCATACGCGGAATAGTGCTCCTCGAGGTTGCCCTGTTCATAATCAGTGCGGGGATGTTCGTTGGAATGAATCTTTCAGAGCAGAAGAGGGATTCAAGAAAGAGAAGCGGATTCGACGGACTGCGCTATATCAGAAACAACAGACTCATGATGGAGGCGTCGATATTCCTGTCGGTGGTGAATTTCACCGGAGCAGGAATGATCGTTCTTCCTGCCATAATGGCGAAGACTGTCTTCAGATCAGGTCCGGGTGTTTTTGCATCTATCCTCGTCTTTCTTGCAGCGGGCACTGTTGCAGGGAACTACATCGTGACAAAGTTCAATCCTGGAAGCAAAGTGGGCAGGATACTGATAATTTCAAACACAGTCGATGCCTTTCTCTACATACTGTTCGCATACTCCGGCAGCGAATTTCTGGCTGTGGCCATTTCGGTGGTGATAGGTTTCGTGGAGGGCATTTCGATAGTCCCGTTCGTCACGCTTGTTCAGGCAAGAACGCCCAACGAGCGTCTCGGGAGCGTGCTTGCGGCGCTCAGTCTTCTGCTGCTGGGCAGCGCTTCACTTTCCATGCTGAGCAGCGGTTTCCTCGTGCTGCTCCTTGGCGTTCAGGGTGTGTATCTCCTGTTCGCGGTGCTGATGCTGGCCATGTGCGCCGCAGCAACAAATATGAGAGAGCTCCGCAATGCATCATACTGAGCGGGGAGGAAATGTCTCAGAAGAAGAAGAGGAAATTTCCGGTAGGGATAGGCGACGCTTTGCTGAGTGAGGAAAGACTCAGCCTGCTTCAGCCTGCTGCGGTGATGAACTTCTTTGGCATCAGGAAGGGAAGCGTACTGCTGGACGTGGGATGCGGCCCGGGTGCCTTCCTGAGCGCCGCCTCGGAAAAGGTCGGCGAGGAAGGAAAGGTAATCGCGGTTGACATACAGGAGCAGTTCATCAGCATGGCAAAGTCAGTTGCGGAGAGCAAAGGCCTGCGAAACGTGAAGTTTGTACTGTCTGAAGAGCGCAAGATACCTCTGAGCAGCGGCACAGCCGATGTTGCCCTGATGGTCACGAGCCTTCATGAACTCGAAGGTGATGCGACGCTGAAGGAGGTGCGCCGGATTCTCAGGAAAGACGGCGTGCTTGGCGCAGTAGAATGGGAGAAAGAGAAAACTCCTATCGGCCCTCCGCTCTCCGAGAGACTGTCACAGGAAGAGGCGGAAGAGCTGATTGGCGGTGCGGGTTTCGCCATTGAAAAGATTTTCCGGGCAGCGGAGTTCCATTACGGCATATTCGCTAGAAAAATCTGACATGGTTCAGAGACACGGAGGACACGGCGCATGAAAAAGAATTGCCCTCCTCCGGTTTCAGCAGACGCGCCGGTCACTCCCGCACAGATATGACACGAATCCTGCTTCTTCAGAAGTCAATGCTGGCTTCCGGCCGCCCTGTCACTGAAAAGAAGGACAACGTTTGGCCGTATCCATTCATAAGTGTTATATTGTGCCGAATGTTGCGAGTCGTGCATGAAGGATGAAGGTCTTCTGCCCGCCTCCGCAGCATTTGCCGCGCTGAGTCTGCTGGACGGTATATGGACAGCAATAGCAGTGCTGCTCCTGCTGCTCATACTGATCATATGGCGCAGAAGAAACAGAAGGAAAAACAAGGGAAATTCTGTCTATCTTTTCCATTGAAAATACACTCAGGCAAGTCCGGGCCTGCCAATGAAATACTCAGTCCTGTAGACCAGCTCCACCAGCCCGTTCTTCTGGAAACGATCGAAGAGAGTACGCGCATCCGACAGCAGCGGACCGTAATCCGGAGAACCGCGCACCGGAAGATATGACGATGACCTGAGCCTTCCCATCAGGCCGTCAAAGTCGAGGGTCTGCGAATTTGGCACCTCGCCGCAAGTGAATGGAAGATTGCCGAAGAATTTTCCAATGACGCTTCTTTCCGAGCTCATCTGCGGCGCGCTTCCGGTTCCGTATTTTTTGAGCAGTTTGCCATACTCCGTCATGAATGGACTTGCATTGCCTGCTCTCGTATTCCAGACAATGAATACTTTTCCGTGGGGATGAAGCACCCTGAGGAATTCCGCCCGGACAGCCCCGGTGTCAAACCAGTGAAATGCCTGTCCTGCGGAAATAATATCAACGGAGCCGTCATGGAGCGCGGTCTGTTCCGCCGTCGCGCGTATGAAATGGCAGTTGCTCCTTCCGCCGAGTTCTCCTATGCAGGCATGAAGCATTTCGGAGTTGGGCTCTATGCAATACACGGTCGCACCTGTGTCTGCAAAAAGGGCGGACAGTTTACCCGTGCCGGCACCGACATCGGCGACTGATTCACCCGAATCGAAATATCCTTCCCCGGTTAACACATCCATGAGGGCGCGGGGATAAGACGGTCTGTGGAGAGCATAGTCCTCCACCCTGTTGGAGAACTTGAGTTTGCTGTCCACAGGCTGCACCTGTTGTTCTCTCTGCTTCTCAGACATAAAGCAGCTCCTCCATGACAAAACGCGATCTGTCATCCGCGAGTCTCCAGGAACGCATGCCGGCATTCTTGCCTGAGACCACACTGATGATAAGATAGGAGTAACCTGGCCATGCGTTCTGTCTGTCAAATTCAGACGGGACAGAAGGGTGATCCGGATGGGAATGATAATAGCCCAGCACCCTGAAACCGCCGGATGCGGATTCCTTTTCGCATTTCATGATTTCGAGAGGATCTATGACATATCTGTTCTCCCTGGATTCCGTCGCGGAATTCTTTGCCCTGCGCGATTCCGTGACCACGGAGTCGCTGCCTTTCCCGCCGACGAGGAAGCCGCAGCATTCTTCCGGGAATGTTTCCGATGCGTGCGTGATTATTGACTGGACGACATTGCTCCGCAGGTAAAGTGTCACCATATCACCTTCAACCGGTGCCGGGAAGACAGAGCAGTTTCAGGCAAACACCTTTCTGACGACGCCGAGCGCCCTGACCAGCGCATCGATATCCTGCTTCCCGTTGTATATCTGGAACGATGCCCTGGATGCCGACGGTATACCGAGTCTGTCCATGAGCGGTTGCGCACAGTGATGTCCGGACCTGATTGCAACTCCCTCCCTTCCGAGAATTTCTGCCGTGTCATGACCGTGAACCCCCTTAAGATTGAAGGAGATGACACCGCTCCTCTCCTCAGCGTCCTTCGGACCGTAAATCTCTATGTCTTCGTTTTCCATCAGGCGGTTCATGGCGTACGCAATTATCTCCCTGTCGTATCTCTCGACATTATCCATTCCAATCGAGGAGAGATAGTCTATGGCTGCGCCAAGGCCTATTGCGCCGCTGATGTTTGGCGTGCCCGCCTCAAACCTGTACGGGGGTTCGGCCCATTTTGAGCCGTGCTGGTGCACCTCGCTGATCATCTCGCCGCCTCCGAAAGCAGGCTCCATACCGCTCAGCAGCTCACTGCGGCCGTACAGCACTCCGATGCCTGTAGGCGCGAGCATTTTGTGCCCCGACAGCGCGAAGAAGTCGCACTCACTCGCCTTCACATCGACGGGAATATGGGGCGCGGACTGGGCTCCGTCGACTATGAATATGGACGAATGTTCATGGGCAATCCTTCCCATCTCCCTGATCGGATTTACGGTGCCGAGCACGTTCGATGCATGGGCCACCGTCACTATTTTCGTCCTTTCGTTGATCTTGCTCTCGAAATCCCCCATGTCGATCCGTCCCCATTCGTCTATATCGGCAAATTTTACTGTCACACCCTTCCTGGAAAGCATCTGCCATGGCACGATGTTGGAATGGTGTTCCATTACAGTGGTAAGCACTTCGTCCCCGCGCTTCAGTTTCCATGTTCCGAGACTCAATGCAAGCACGTTCAGCGCCTCTGTAGAGCCGCGAAGGAAGACAATCTCCGACGGCGACCGGGCACCGATGAAGCGGGCGGCCTTGCCCCTTGCTTCCTCGTACCGCTCCGTTGCTTCCTCGCTCAGCGGGTATATGCCTCTGTGGACATTGGCGTTGCAGCGCCTCTCAAACTCATCCACAGCATTGATCACAAAGGCAGGTTTCTGGCTCGTTGCTGCGCTGTCGAGATAGACAAGCGACTCCCTTCCCTTCTCCGAGAACATGGGAAAATCGCCCTTCAGCGGCGAAATGTCTCCAAGTCGGTCAAGGGTTCGCATGGAAGCTCCACTCACAGTTCCACAAGTATATCGTCCCCCTCCACTTTAAGCTCGTACTTCTGCAGATTTTCAGTTGCAGGGGGATTCTCCACTTCGCCGGTTTCGACATTGAATCTGGACAGGTGAAGAGGGCAGACAATCGTCCTTCCCATGAGAATGCCTCTGGAGAGGTCTGCATCCTCGTGGGTGCACGTCGCGTCCAGCGCGCTGTAATTCTCGCCGAGCCTGACAACCATGATACTGCGGCCATCAAGCTCAATCTTCTTTATGCTGCGTCCTATAAAATCGGATCGCGATGCAACTCTTGTGAACGGCAATGACACTCACCTGTACTTGTAGTGCCCTTCGAAAATGCTCTCTCCGGGCTCCTTGATCTGATCCTTCACATACTTCTCGAATTCGATTTCGTCGAGATGTCTGGATGCTCTGAGCGACACGACGTTGTTCCACTTGTCCTCTATCTGGAACCGCAGTTTGTCGCGCACCGTATCCAGGGGAACCCTTGATATCACAGGATCGAAGAAACCGAGTACGAGCATTTTTTCCGCCTCGTCTCGGTCGAGCCCCCTGGACTGGACATAGTACAGCTGCTGATCATCCAGCTGGGAGACGGATGCCGAATGCGTCGCCTTGACACCGTTCGTCAGTATTTCCAGTCCAGGTATGGCATCGCACCGGGCATCCTTGCTCATGAGCATGCCGTGCTCGGCAAGATAGGAATTCGTATTGGCCGCATTTTCACCGATCCTTATCATTCCGCGGAGAAGGGCTCTGGAATGTCCCTTCAGCACGCTTCTGACCGTAATACGGCCGTTAGTTGACTCTGCATCATGATGCAGATCGGTCACGACGTCGAACCTCTGCTTTCCGTTGCCGAACAGTATCTCGTAATCGTCCGTGGACGCGCCGCGACCGACAAATCTTGTGTCAGCGCGTGATCTCGTCACATCGGAGCCCATCATGCTGGAAACCCAGTGCATCCTGCTGTCCCCTGAGGCAAGACACCTCTTGCTTGAAAGATACACTGCGGCGGACGAAAGGTTCTCAAGTGATGCATGATGCAGTTCGGCATTTCTGCCGAGCAGCACATCAGTCACACCGGAGAATAGCGACTTCTCGGTGAAATTTTCAGGAGAGAGTATTTCCTCGATGACAGTGGCTGCGCTGTTATCGCCCAGCTGCACGATGTTCTGGCTGAATCTCGCTGCACCCGGCACATCCTCGATGTCCAGAATGTGTACGGGGCTTTCGAGAGCAATACCGTCGGGGACGCGCAGAAAATATCCCGTGGAGAACATTGCGCTGTTGAGTGCAACGTAGACGTCATCCTTGGGACGCAATCCCTTCCTGTCGAATGCATCCTTCAGCATGTCTCCGTGTTTTGAGACCGCATCACGCATCTCCTCGAAAATAGCACCCTTAGGCAGGTTGGACGCCATGTGGAATGCTCCTCCTGACTGAAGCATGAAAGTACCGCTGCTGACGAGATCGGCAAGTTCTTCAGGAACGTTATCTTTCCTGGCAGGCGGTTCGGCGACCGCCGCATCCGGTGCGTCGAACCTCGCGAGTGTTTCATATTTCACATACAGCGGATTCGGTTCCACTCTGGCAGACCTGAACACCTGCAGGGCGCGTCGCCTGTATTCCTTCAGCCACGCAGGCTCGTCGCCGATCTCAGGAATATCGGACCCGGCCGGTTTGAGAATGTCGTGCACAGTCAATGCCATAACAGAGCACCGTCGATCCTGATTCACCCTACGGAGCCTGTCATCTCGAGCTGTATCAGCCTGTTCAGCTCGACCGCATACTCCATGGGCAGTTCCTTCGAGAAGACGTCAAGGAAACCCATGACGATCATGTTGAGTGCGTCTGCCTCACTGAGTCCCCTGGACATCAGGTAGAACAGCTGTTCTTCGCTTATCTTCCCGACCGTCGCCTCGTGTGTCGTCGATGCCGTTTCCTCATTAATCTCGTTGTACGGGTAGGTGTCCGTTCTGGATTTCTCATCCAGCAGAAGCGCGTCGCATCTGACGCTGCTCTTCGCTGAAGTTGCACCTTTCTCTATGTGCAGGAGGCCGCGGTATGTTGTTCTTCCGCCGTCCTTGCTCACGCTCTTGGATGTTATCCTGGATGTCGTATCGGGTGCGAAATGCAGTATCTTTGCGCCGGCATCCTGGTGCTGTTCCCTGCCCGCAAAGGCCACGGAAATGACCTCGCCCTTTGCTCTGGGGCCGAGCAGGTACACGGACGGATATTTCATAGTCAGCTTTGATCCGATGTTTCCGTCTATCCATTCCACAGTCGCGTCCTCGTGCGCGAATGCCCTCTTGGTGACAAGGTTGTAGACATTGTTGGACCAGTTCTGTATAGTGGTATAACGGACATATGCGCCCTTCTTCGCAAGTATTTCCACCACTGCGGAATGCAGCGAGTCCTTGGAATAGGTTGGTGCGGTGCAGCCTTCGATGTAGTGTATGCGACTCCTCTCTTCTGCTATTATCAGCGTTCTCTCGAACTGACCGACGCTTCTTGCATTGATCCTGAAATATGCCTGCAGCGGTATGTCAACCTCTACGCCTTCCGGTACATAGATGAAACTGCCGCCGCTCCAGACTGCGCTGTTGAGTGCGGCAAATTTGTTGTCTTCCGGCGGTATCACCGTGCCGAAGTATTCCTTGAATATTTCCGGATGTTCTTTCAGGCCCTCGTCCGTGCCCATGAATATAACGCCTTTCTTGCTCAGGTCTTCGCGTATCTTGTGATAGACGACCTCGCTGTCGTACTGGGCCCCGACGCCGCCGAGAAACTTCTTTTCCGCCTCCGGTATGCCGAGCTTGTCGAATGTTCTCTTTACATAATCAGGAACATCGTCCCAGCTGTCGCTGTTCTTGCCGGAGGGGGCCATGTAGTAGTATATGCTGTCGAAGTCTATCTCGGCGAGATCCTTGCCCCAGGCGGGAAGAGGCTTGCGGTTGAACAAATCCAGCGAGCGGAGTCTGAAGTCCAGCATCCACTGGGGTTCGTTCTTGTGTTTCGATATGGCTTCAACTACCTCTCTGCTCAGACCCCTCTTGGTCTGGAAGACGTACTTCGCGTCTTCGTCGTAGAATCCATACTTGCTGTAGTCACGATCCATCGTCTGTTCGTTTACCAATTAATCACTTCCGTTGTTTCACCATTTATGTTGATAGTCATGGGTCAGTACCTCGGCATGGACGAATCCACTTTTTCAGCCCATGCGTTGATGCCTCCCTTCAGATTCCTGACCTTTCTGAAACCGATGTCCTTCAGGAAATTCATTACGTAGGCGCTGCGCTGCCCCGACTTACAGTAGAGGATTATGTCGTCTGCTGTGTTGAGTTCGCTCACCCTGGCAGGCACATCGTTCATGGGAATGAGTTTGGCGCCTTTTATGCGGCAAATCTCCCACTCCTGCGGCTCCCTCACGTCCACGAGCACCAGAGACTCGCCGGCGTCGAATTTTCTGTTCAGTTCCTCGACAGTAATCACATCCCCTTCGGCCTCGGCGTTGTGTGTTATGCCGCAGAACTGTTCGTAATCTATGAGCTCTTTGACCGTAGGATTGGTTCCGCAGACAGGGCACTCCGGATTCTTCCTGAGTTTCAGCTCCTTGAAACGCATGCGCATCGCATCGAACAGGAGCAGTCTTCCAATCAGCGGTTCTCCCTGACCGAGTATCAGTTTTATTGTTTCCATCGCCTGAAGCGTCCCGACTGTTCCGGGCAGAACGCCCACGACTCCTCCTTCCGCGCAGGAAGGAACGAGTCCTGGGGGAGGCGGATTCTCATACAGGCACCTGTAGCACGGGCCCTTCCCTGCATCAAACACGGATACCTGTCCCTCGAATCTGTATATCGAACCATAGACGTTTGGTTTGCCCAGTATGACGCATGCGTCGTTGACCAGGTAACGCGTGGGAAAATTGTCCGTGCCGTCGATGACCACATCGTAATTGCGTATGATGTCCAGTGCATTCTCCGACGTGATCTGAGCTTCGTGTTTGACCACGTTGATGTGCGGATTTATACCCTTTATCTTCTCTTCCGCCGAATCGATTTTCTTCCTTCCCACATCCTTCTGCGTGTGTATGATCTGCCTCTGAAGATTGCTGAAGTCAACGGTATCAAAATCGACGATACCGATTGTTCCCACGCCTGCGGCTGCCAGATAAAGCAGCAGCGGCGAGCCGAGACCGCCTGCACCGATGACGAGGACGCGGGAATTTCTCAGCTTGAGCTGTCCCTCCAGACCTACCTCGGGGAGAAGCAGGTGCCTGCTGTATCTCTGAATATCTTCATAGGAGAATGCCTCCTCCAGTCCTGCTGCACCGCCGGCGATGGAAGGTATGATTGCAATTACATCGCCCTCCCTCACAGGAGTCCTGCCCCGTTCCAGATAACGGATATCATCCTCGTTCAGATACACATTGACGAAGTTTCGTATCTTCCCTCCGTCATCATACAGGTGTTTCTTCAGCTGTATGCTGGATTCTGCCAGGCTATTCAGCACTTCCTCGACCGTTTCGCCCCTGAGTTCTACCGTATCCCTGTTTCCCACATACTGCCTCAGCGGCGTAGGAATCATTACCTTAACATTTGATGCCGTCATAAATTATCCTCCCAGAACTTTTCGCCAAGATACCGCTGGCCGCTGTCCGGAAATACCGTCACGATGTTTCCTCTCTTTTCTCTGCTGGCAATGTCCATGCATGCCTTGAGCGCCGCGCCTGAACTCACACCGAGAAGCAGTCCCTCCGTTCTGGCTGCCCTGATTACCATCTTCTGTGCATCTTCGGTACTGACGTAGATATGCTCGTCCGCAATGGATTCATCATATATGCCGGGTCTCACCGATGCATCCATTCTCTTCAGTCCCTCGATGCCGTGCAGGGGAGAGTCTGGTTCGACAGCCACCGTCCTGACGGATTTCTTTCGCTCCTTCAGCAGGCGGCTCACGCCTGTGAAAGTTCCGCCAGTACCCAGTCCGCTTACGAAGTAATCAATTTCTCCGTCCGTCTGTCTGAGTATCTCCTGTCCCGTGGCGCAGTAGTGCGCCTTCCAGTTGCTGTTGTTGTTATACTGGTCTGCGTAAAAATAGAGATCCGGGTGTTCATCCGCCATCTTTCTTGCAAGCCGCTGGGAACCGTCTGTGCCTTCCATTGGGTTGCTGAGAACAATTTCGGCACCGTATGCGCGGAGTATCTCCAGCTTCTCCTTCCCTATATTTCCCGGAACCACTATCAGCGATTTCAATCCCCTGACTGCGCAGATCATCGAATATGCTATGCCGGTGTTTCCTGAGGAAGCGTCCAGCAGCACTCTGTCCTTTGTAAGTTTTCCCGAGTCTATTGCATCGTCCACTATGCTCAGAGCGGTTCTGTCCTTTACACTTCCTCCCGGGTTGAACCACTCTGCCTTTGCGTAAAGACGAATATTCGGCATGCTCTCAGTCATTCTGTCGAGCCTCAGAAGAGGAGTATTGCCAATCCTTCCGAGTATGTTGTCGCCGTACTGCATCCTCATTTCATCGCATATCACCGAACAGCGCCTCCTGCAGTCGCCTGATGCATTGTGTTAAGTGAAAGAGTAGCACACTTCATCCTTACAGCACTGAGTGGAATGTGCAGCATCTCCTTTATGTCGTCTGCGGTAAGCTTAGCGACTTCCGCCAGCATCATGCCCTTCACCTTTTCAGTCAGCATGGAGGCTGAAGCCTGGCTTATGGCGCATCCCCGTCCGTCGAACTTGACATCTTCAATTATGCCGTCGTTGACCCTCAGGTATACCGTTATGTCGTCGCCGCACACGGGATTATTGCCGTGGCTGAACATGTCCGGATGCTCTATAACTCCCTTGTTCTGGGGATTCTTGTAGTGTTCGATTATTTCTTCCTGATAAATATCAAATGCCATATTGTTGCGCCTTCTAACCCGGTATAGCCGGCTCCTTGAGCCAGTCATATCCCTTTTCCTCCAGCTCTTTGGCCAGTTCTCTTCCGCCGCTCTTCACTATTCTGCCGTCCACTACAACGTGAACGAACTGTGGAGTGATGTACTGCAGGAGCCGCTGGTAGTGTGTAACCAGCACCAGGCCGATGCCGGGGCCGGTCATGGTGTTAATGGCGTTTGAGACAATTTTGAGAGAATCGATGTCAAGACCACTGTCTGTCTCATCCAGTATTCCAAATTTTGGCTGCAGCACTGCCATCTGCAGTACCTCAGCCCTCTTCTTCTCGCCTCCGGAAAAACCTTCATTCAGAGAGCGGCCTATGAAATTCTCGTCAATGCCCAGAAGATTCACCTTCTCCTTCAGCAGCCTGAAGAACTTCGTCGGGCTGAGCTGGTTATCCGCGTGGGAGCCGTTGTAAGCTATCCTGAGAAAATTACCCAGCCTCACGCCGGGCACTTCAACGGGGTACTGGAAGCCGAGGAATAGGCCAATCTTCGCCCTCCTGTCCGGCGTCAGTGTCATGACGTCCTGGCCATCCAGCAGAACCTGACCCCCCGTCACATGATACTTCGGGTGACCCATCAGCGCATAGCTGAGCGTGCTCTTTCCGGAACCGTTTGGTCCCATGATTGCATGGATTTCCCCCTGCCTCACGGTAAGGTTGATTCCTTTGAGTATCTTTTTTCCCTCTATACTGACCTGCAGGTCCTTAATCACAAGTTCCGAAACCATTGCCATGTCTCCGTTTTGAAGGACTTTCGCCTGTGTGTGCTATTCGATAATGCATTTTCTATTTAAACATATCTTAGTGTCTAAATTGCATAAAATTAATATAGACATGACTTGCTGAAGTCTTTCAGTGGAATAATGGATTCTGACCTCTCCATGCTTGGCGAATCGAAGGCGAAGATCATAGCTAGCCTTGGAGAAGGAGAGAAGACGGGCCAGCAGCTTGCGGGTCTGCTCGACGTGAACACGACTGCAGTCAGGGAACACATGGATGCCCTGGAAAGAATGGGCATCATTGCGTCACGTTTCGTCAATCTGGGCGTTGGAAGACCAAGGAAGGTGTATCATCTCACTCCCCTTGGGGTTGAACTGCTTCCGAAACATTATGACACGCTGCTTAACGTGCTCATGAGAAAAATACACGAAAAGAGCGGAGATGTTCTTCTGAGCCAGCTCATCTCTGAGGTCGTCAGGGATTTCAACAGGGATGCAGATGAGGGAAGCAGGCTCCCGATCGAGGAGCGCATCAAGAAGGTTGTGGATTTCCTGAACCTGATGGGTTTCATGGCCACTGTGGAGAAAGATGGAGAGAGAACGTTTGTGGTCAGGCACAACTGTATTTTCAACAAGACAGCAAAGCTCTTCTCGAGCGTGCTGTGTAACGAATGCGATACATCGTTTGTAAAGGAGCCAATAGGCAAGGCGGAAGTGGAACTCATCTCGTGTATAGGCAAAGGCGACACATCCTGCAAAAATCTCATAAAAACGTGAAATGCGCAACGTAAACCGAGTGTGCTGTATGCAAAGGAATTCGAAATATGTTAAATAAGTCTTTTATACCCCTCTGTTTGATTTTGTAAGTGAATGTATAAGCATACTCCGCTCAAGATTGGCGCAATTCTCATTGTCGCTGTGCTGCTGATTCCGCTTGCATATAGTTCCATTGCCCGGGCGGATAACGGCCTCCAGGACAGGGAAGTTTCGGTGGATGCGTCAAATAACGGTTATTTCAGTATAGATTCGAAGGCACTGGCGCCAGCCGGCCATGGCAACGAGTTTGAGCTTGTTTTTGCAGGAAACACATTGCTTATGACATTCAGAAACAGCACGAATCAGCAGAATTCTTCGCTTGAATTTGCTATAACGCTCAACAAACTCATCTACGATTCTGCTTCGGGAAGCAATCAGACGCTGATTGATTTCGGTGATTCGGGTTTCTCCCTGATGGACAGCAGCACTTTCAGCAGCATCGGCATGTCTATGCCATCCAGTTTAAACAGCACCTACAAGGAATTCGGAGTGTATGTGTTGCACGAGAACACATTATTTGCCATGATAGTCCAGGTCAACGGAGCCGCTTCCGCGGTGAAAACACCCGCAATGCAGAGCTCAATGATGACGCTTACACCCAATGAGGTGAAGCTGTCGTTCATAATAATCAACATGAGTTTGAACATGGCGCCCATGAATCAGCAGATGTCTGGAAACATATCGCTGCAGATGAAGATAAGTGCGCCCTCTGGAGTCCCTCCTGCAGTGTCCACAAAACACGGCTTTGCACTTAACTTTACAGAAGGGAACAACTCAGGCTACTTCGCATGGAACAGGACGGCATACTTGTCAAACGGTGGCTTGCCATGGACGAGAACTACGGTTGGATATTCGTTCTCCGGCCAGGAACTCACCCTGACATATCCTGCTGCCCAGAAGATATTGCATGACCCGACGATGGGGATAAGTGCGCAGACGATAATCTCAGCCGTAAACAGTGTGGTCAAGGCGGCCGGAAACATAATAATATACGGCATTGCTCTGACACTTGCAATCGTGCTGGTGGCGGCTTCGGCGGCATACAGGCGCAGGAACTGAGCCCGCACGGCCGGAAAGTGCAGGGATGTCTCTTCTAAGCTTCGCGACAGTACAGAATTTCGTGGCGGCATGGGTCACGGTGGTCGCTTTCGTTCTATTCATCATATCCGTGCTTGCATTCAGGAAGAAGAGGAGCGGAAGAATAGCAATGGTTTGTATCGCTTTCCTTCTCTTCTTCATCCAGGGCATAATACTGACCTATGAGCTCTTCTCTCCAGTCTTCGCCCTTCCGGTGTTCTTCACTGCCGTAGGACTGATAGACATAGCAATATTGCTACTGATTTTCGGCGCAACGCTGAAGAGATAGAGGGGATGCTCAAATGGAGGATGATATCCTCGAGTTGCAGACAAGGAAGCGGATATTTGAGGAAGTCTGCAAGTTTCCCGGCCTTCATCTCAGGGAGCTGGCGCGGCAGCTGGAACAGAGTGTTCCGCTTGTGGATTACCATCTCAATTCGCTTGAAAGACACGGAATAGTCACCGCTATACTGGACGGACAGTACAAGCGTTATTACCCGAAGGACCCCATAGGCGCTGATTTAAAGAGAGACGCGCTTTCTCAGGATGAGAAGAGGACTATAGCACTGCTCAGGCAGAGAATACCGCTTCAGATTGTTCTCTTCATTTTGAAAAATGGCTCCGCGCAGCACAAGGACATGCTCCCGACAATGGGCATTTCGCCCTCGACTCTGTCACATCATCTGAACAAGCTGGCAAGGAGAGGCATCATAACCAAAACTGCGACCGGGGAGGACAGAGGGTACAGGCTGGCCAGCGAGACGCAGACGATGCGCCTGCTTATGAGCTACGAACCGCCGCCAGGCACGATCGTGGACAGTTTCATCGAAATATGGGAAGAGCTGAGACAGTGAGGCGCATGGCTTAAATAGACTCAAACTGTCTGATTCCTGCGCTGCCGGGAGAAGATGGTGACATGAAAATATCAATAGATGGCTGGGATGCGGGCATCAGATTTGTTGCAGGGCATTTCCTGCCGTCCATTGAGAAGTGCAGCAGACTGCACGGGCACAACTATGCTCTGACCATAATACTGGAAGGGGAACCTGACAGGAACGGCATAATACTCGATTTCATAAAACTGAAAGAGGCTGCGAGCAAGCTTATCGAAAAGATTGATCACAGGATGCTGCTGCCCGATTCGGGAAAATCCATGACTGTAAGGCGCAGCGGCGATTCCATTTCAGTGCGTTTTGGCGGAAAACGCTATCAGTTTCCGGCATCGGATGTCGTTATGATGCCCCTGGAGAATGTGAGCGCGGAGGAGCTTTCGGCGTACTTTGCGGAGGAGCTTGCACGGAGCGGCATTTTCGGCTCAAACGTGAGGTCGGTTTCCGTCGGCGTTTCCGAGGGCAGGGGGCAGGAGGCATGGACAGAGCGGCACCTGGCGTGAAAAAGGCAGTCCTGCTCCTTTCGGGCGGCCTCGATTCCACGACTGTAGCGGCCCTGCTGCATTCCGAGAACATGCCGTTCATAGTGCTGACAGTGGACTACGGACAGAGACACTCCAGGGAGATAGATGCCGCGCGCAGAATCGCGAGGCATTACGGCGCAGAACAGATCGTCATGAAAATCGATTTTTCGGAAATAGGCGGCAGCGCACTGACTGATCAGGGCATCGATGTGCCGCGGGGTGGCACCACAGGCATACCCGTGACTTACGTGCCTGCGAGAAACACGGTGTTCCTGTCCGTTGCGCTGGGAATAGCGGAGGCGAGGGAATGCGGACACATCTACGCAGGCGTCAACGCCGTTGACTACAGCGGATACCCGGATTGCAGGCCAGAGTTCATAGACGCCTTCAACAGGATGGCTGCACTCGCCAC